>DASWON010000234.1:0-8030 GCA_036398735.1 Rhodopila sp. | reverse complement strand
CGGCGATCTGCCGGTTCAGCACCGTCGTCGCATCCAAGTGTGCGAAGGAGGTCGCCGGCGCCGGGTCGGTCAAATCGTCGGCGGGCACATAGATCGCCTGCACCGAGGTGATCGAGCCCTTGTTGGTGGAGGTGATCCGCTCCTGCAACGCACCCATATCGGTCGCCAGTGTCGGCTGATAACCCACCGCCGACGGGATACGGCCGAGCAGCGCCGACACTTCCGCGCCCGCCTGGGTGAAGCGGAAGATATTGTCGACGAAGAACAGCACGTCCTGACCTTCCTCGTCGCGGAAATACTCCGCCATTGTCAGGCCGGACAGCCCGACGCGGGCGCGCGCTCCCGGCGGCTCGTTCATCTGGCCATACATCAGCGCCACCTTGGATCCTTCGATCAGGTTGTGGTGCTCGTCCATCTTGATGACGCCGGCGTCGATCATCTCGTGATACAGGTCGTTGCCCTCGCGGGTGCGCTCACCCACCCCGGCGAACACCGACACGCCGCCGTGCGCCTTGGCGATGTTGTTGATCAGCTCCTGAATAAGCACGGTCTTGCCGACGCCGGCGCCGCCGAACAACCCGACCTTGCCGCCCTTCAGATACGGGCACAGCAGGTCCACGACCTTGATGCCGGTGACAAGGATCTCGGCGGAGGTCGCCTGTTCCTCGAACGACGGCGCGGCGCGATGGATCGGCATGCGCCGTGTGGTGTTGAGCGGGCCCTTTTCGTCGATCGGCTCGCCAATGACGTTCATGATGCGGCCGAGGGTTTCCGGGCCGACCGGCACTTCGATCGGCGCGCCGGTGTCCACCACTTCCTGGCCACGGACCATGCCGTCCGTGCTGTCCATGGCGATGCAGCGCACGGTGCGCTCACCCAGTTCCTGTGCCACTTCGAGCACCAGCGTGCGATTTTCGATTTTGCAGGTCAGGGCGTTCAGGATGAACGGCAGGTCGCCATCGAACTGCACGTCCACCACGGCCCCCAGAACCTGGGTCACACGACCGACGATGTTGCTTGCCATGATAAAAAGTCCCTTTGTGGAGCGCCGCAGATCAGGCGGTTTCTCGCAAATGCGAGATCAAACAGCCTCTGCGCCGGAGATGATCTCGATCAGTTCCTTGGTGATGTTCGCCTGGCGGGCGCGGTTGTAGTTCTGGCTCAATCGCTTGATCATGTCGCCGGCGTTGCGGGTCGCGTTGTCCATCGCGGTCATCCGCGCGCCGTGCTCGCCGGCCGAGCTTTCGAGCAAGGACCGGTAGACCTGGATCGCCAGCGCCTGCGGCAGCAGTTTCGCCAGAATTGTCTCCTCGTCCGGCTCGAACTCGTAGATCGCGCCGCTGGTGTCGACGGTCTCACCCTCGGGCGGCGGCGGAGCGGGTATGATCTGCTGTTCGGTGACGACCTGCGAGATGACCGAGTGGAAGCGGTTGTAGACGATCGTCGCCACATCGATCTCGCCGGCCGCGAGCATCGCGGTCACCCGGACGCCGACGTCCTGGGCGTCGGAGAATTCGATGCGGCGTTTGCCGGCATAGGTAATGTCGCCGACGATCCGGGTGGACAGTTCACGCCGCAGGTAGTCACGTCCCTTGCGGCCGACGGCGAGAATCTTGACCGTCTTTCCCTCGGATTCCAGTCGTCGCGCCAGATTGCGTGTCGCTCGGCCGACGTTGCTGTTGAACGCGCCGGCGAGGCCACGGTCGGCGGTGACGGCGATCAGCAGGTGCGTCTTGTCCTGTCCGGTGCCCACCAGCAGCGGCGGCGCGGTCGGGGAGCCGGCGACCGATGCCGCCAACGCCCGCAGCATCCGATCCATGCGCTCCGCATAGGGACGCGCGGCTTCAGCCTGCTGCTGCGCCCGGCGCAGCTTGGACGCCGCCACCATCTTCATGGCGGAAGTGATCTTCTGCGTCGATTTCACGCTGTTGATGCGTGTCCGAAGAGCCTTCAGGCTGGGCATGGTACGCTCTTATCCCAAACGGCGATGGCAACGAAGCGTGTCGAGCGAAACGGTGTGGCCCGGATCGCCCGGACCAGCGGCCGCGGCACGACATCGAAGCGGTGGCCTGGCGACGCCAGGCCATGACGGGGTGGAATGGTCATTCTTCCGTCGAGTCGTGCTCAGCTGAAGGCTTTGGCGAAGCTGTCGAGGAATGCCGTTAGCTTCTTCTCGATGTCCGGCTTGATCTCCAGCTGGGTGCGAATCGCCTCCAGGACACCCGGATCCTTCGCCTTCAGTTCGGAGATGAACTGCGCCTCGAACGGGCCGACCTTGCCGACGTCGATCTTGTCGAGGTAGCCGCGCACGCCGGCGAAGATCGCCACCACCTGCTCCTCGACCGGCAGCGGCCGGTACTGCGGCTGCTTCAGCAGTTCGGTCAACCGGGAGCCGCGCGCCAGCAGCTGCTGCGTCGATGCATCGAGGTCGGAGGCGAACTGCGCGAAGGCGGCCATCTCGCGATACTGCGCCAGTTCCAGCTTGATGCGCCCCGCGACCTGCTTCATCGCCTTGACCTGGGCGGCCGATCCTACGCGGGACACCGACAGGCCGACGTTCACCGCCGGACGGATGCCGCGGAAGAACAGCTCGGTTTCCAAGAAGATCTGACCATCGGTGATCGAAATCACGTTGGTCGGGATATAGGCGGACACGTCGCCGGCCTGCGTCTCGATCACCGGCAGCGCCGTCAGCGAACCGGCGCCGAGGGCGTCATTCATCTTTGCGGCGCGTTCCAGCAGGCGGGAGTGCAGGTAGAACACGTCGCCCGGATACGCCTCACGGCCTGGGGGACGGCGCAGCAGAAGCGACATCTGTCGGTAGGCGACGGCCTGCTTGGACAGATCGTCGTAGAAGATCACCGCGTGCTGGGCGTTGTCGCGGAAATACTCGCCCATGGTGCAGCCGGTGTAGGGGGCAAGGAACTGCATGGGCGCCGGGTCGGATGCCGTGGCTGCGACCACGATGGAGTACTGCATCGCGCCCTGCTCTTCCAGCGTGCGCACGAGCTGTGCCACCGTGGAGCGCTTCTGGCCGATCGCGACGTAGATGCAGAAAAGCTTCTTCTTGTCGTCGTCGCCGGCGTTGATGCCTTTCTGGTTGATGATCGTGTCGATGATCACCGCGGTCTTGCCGGTCTGACGGTCGCCGATGATCAGCTCCCGCTGGCCACGGCCGACCGGGATCAGCGCGTCGATCGCCTTCAGCCCCGTCTGCATCGGCTCGTGCACCGACTTGCGCGGAATGATGCCCGGTGCCTTGACCTCGACGCGGCGGCGTTCGGCGAACAGCACCGGACCCTTGCCGTCGATCGGATTGCCGAGCCCGTCGACCACGCGACCCAGCAGGCCGGGGCCGACCGGCACCTCGACGATGGAGCCGGTGCGCGAGACGGTGTCGCCTTCGCGGATCTGTTTGTCGTCGCCGAAGATGACGACGCCGACGTTGTCGGTTTCGAGGTTCAGCGCCATGCCCCGCAGCCCGGCCGCGGGAAACTCGACCATCTCACCGGACATCACGTTCTGCAGGCCGAACACGCGGGCGATGCCGTCACCGACCGACAGGACCTGGCCTGTTTCGGCGACATTGGCTTCGGTGTCGAACGCGGCGATCTGCTTCTTCAGGATCTCCGAGATCTCGGCTGGGCGGATCTCCATCTCACGCGGCTCCCTTCATGGCGTACTGCAGGCGTTGCAGCCGGGATTTCAAACTGGTGTCGTAGAGGCGGGCCCCGATCCGGACGATCAGGCCGCCAAGCAGGTCTGGCTCGACCCGCTCATTGATGTTGACGTTGCCGTAGCCGGCCTCGATCAGGCGGGCACGCAGCTGCTGGCGTTGCACGTCGTTCAGGGGATGCGCCGAGGCAACGTGCGCGGTGACGATGCCGCGCCGCTCCGCCACGAGGGAGGCGAAGGCGCTGACGATGTCGCGCAGCGCGCGGAGCCGGCGGTTGACCGAGATGACACCGACGAAGTCGCGGACCTCCTTGCCGAAGCCCTCCTGCGTCAGTACCGCCTGGGCGGCGGCGGTTGCGGTCTTCACGTCGATCAGCGGCGATTCGAGCAGGCGGCGGAAGTCGCTGCTGGCGTCGATCAGCCGGCCAAGGCTTTCCATCTGCGACACCACGGTGTCGAGCACATGGTTTTCATCGGCATGAGCGTAGAGTGCCGCGGCATAGCGGTCGGTAAGTCCGCCGCCGGACGAGAGAGTCGT
The DNA here is from genome assembly GCA_036398735.1 of Rhodopila sp. Lineage (GTDB taxonomy): Bacteria > Pseudomonadota > Alphaproteobacteria > Acetobacterales > Acetobacteraceae > Rhodopila. The sequence goes on along the minus strand of DASWON010000234.1, from coordinate 3,817 downwards.
AGCCTCAGAAGCCACGTTGGTTTCCATATGTTGGGCCGAACCCCCAGGGAAGGCCCCCAGGAGCGCGGGCGAGTTTGGGACCGGCCGGCCGCACCGGCGCGGCGCGTCTAGCATGGGGTATAGGGTCACGCAACACGCGGGGAACGCCGATTGTGACGAATTGTCCATTTCGGGTTGACCTGACGCACGTCCGACCCAGTGTCGTCCACGCCGGCGAGGGGCGGCTCCACACCTCCGTTCGGGGCCTCGACATGACGTGCCCGCGCATGATCCGACCGCGGCAGGCTCGGGATGAAGCCCGGGCCAGGATTCTCCGAGCACGCTCAACCATGGGCTCTGGGGGGTGGTTTGACGCCGGTTGGCCGGTCTTCACGCCGCGTCAGGCAGCGACGACCGCCGGGCAGGCGGTTTAGTCAGGTCCGATGGCCCTGCAGACAATCTGCCTCCGGTCCATGCTGCCGCTCTGACATGGCAGCAGGCACACGTCGGGGTGAACACGATCGGAGTCCCCCGGGGCGTGCGGACCGTCATCGTGCGGATGTGCGGGTCCGTCGTGCGGATGTGCGGACCGTCATCTCGCGGATGTGCGGGTCCGTCGTGCGGACAGAAAGAGCTGCGAACGGCTGCGGAGACCGCATGGCATCGAACCTGGAGCTCCGGCGGCGGCCGCCCGCTCGGGCTGCTGCCGTGGACGTCGCACCGACGCGGCAAGGTCGAGGCCCGTCGCCGCGCGGGTCTGCCGATCTGCCTGCCTTTTTGACCGGATGTCTCTTCGCTGGCATTGCGCATGCGAATCGTCCATGAACGGCATCCGGTTCGTTGAGGGCATGGCATGGGGGCGTGGTGGTCTGGAACGCTGGGCGACTTCCGGACGCACGATCCGGATGCCGTCCTCGGGGCGCTTTCCACGCGCCTCGTCGAGACCCATTCGATCAATCGCGAGACGCAAATCGTCGCCTGGCGACAGCAGATCGAGCTTCTGCGTGAAGCCACCGCTGATCTGGCGGCCGACGACCGACTGCTGCTGGAATACCCACTGCTCCGCCTCGGGCGTCGGATCGACGCGGTCCTCCTGACGCGGAGGGCAATCGTCGTCATGGAGTTCAAGGTCGGCGCCAGAACTGTGACCGAGGCTGGTCGCCGGCAGGTCGAGGATTATGCTCTGGACCTCCAGGATTTTCATGCCGGCAGTTCCAGCCACCTGATCGTCCCGATCCTGATCGCGACACATGCGCGCGTTCGTGCACCCCAGTGGCCCCTGTACTGGCATCAGGTGACCCAGGTCTTCGACGCGAACGCAGTCTCGCTGCGATTGCTGCTGGCGGAGGTCATCGGCGAGGCCGACCGGACATCGCGCCCCATCGACGTCGAGAACTGGGAGGCGGCCCCGTATCGCCCGGTGCCGGGCATCGTTGACGCCGCACGAATGCTCTACGATCGGCATGGCATCGCCGATCTCCGAACCGCGCGCGCCGACGTCGGCAATCTGACGCGGACGACCGATACGATCATTGCCGCCGTCGCGGACGCGCGATCGCGCCACCGGCACGTTGTGATTTTCGTGACTGGAATCCCCGGTGCCGGCAAGACGTTGTGTGGCCTGAACACGGTGTTTGCTACCGACGCCGGTGCTGCGTTCCTCACCGGCAACTTTCCTTTGGTCTTTGTCATGCGGGCCGCGCTGGAACGCGACGCCAAAGCCCAGGGCCGCAACGCGCGCACCGCCCGGCATGAGACGGAAGGCGCCATCCAGCCACTGATGGGCTTTCTAAGAGACAACGTCGGGCGAACGGTGGCGCCGCATGAACATGTTATCGTTTTTGATGAGGCACAACGTGCCTGGGACGCCGCCTTCGGAGCACGCAAGTTTGGCCATCCGCAAAGCGAGGCCGCGATGTTCCTGGACATCATGTGGCGCCACGAGGACTGGGCAGCCATCATCGCGCTGGTCGGCAACGGGCAGGAGATCAATACCGGAGAAGCGGGTCTTGCGACTTGGGGTGAGGCACTGCTGCAGCGCCCCAACTGGTCGGTGTATGCGGCTCCGGCCGCGGTCGACGCCACCAACCCGCGACAGCGGCTATTCAGCAATGTTCCGGCGTCCATCACGATCAACCCGTACCTGCACCTCGATGTGCCGGTTCGGTCCATCAAGTCGACAGCCGCCGCCCCGTGGGTGGATGCTGTGGTGGCCGGAAACGCCAGCCTCGCCCGCCGGATTGCTGATGCCGCGGGCGGCGTCCCGTTCCTGGTGACGCGCTCTCTCGCGGCCATGCGGCGCCAGTTGCGGAAGCGGGCGCGGGGGCAGCGCCGTAGCGGCCTGGTCTGCAGTGCAGGCGCTCGCCGACTGCGGGCGGATGGTATCTACCCCGGCTTTCCGCACATGGAGGCCGATACGGTCGCAAACTGGTTTCTTGCGCACTGGCCGGATGTCCGCGCCAGCGATGCACTGGAAATGCCCGCAACGCAATTTGCCTGTCAGGGTCTCGAGCTTGACTATGTCGGGCTGTGCTGGGGCAACGACCTGATCCGAGCGGCAGGCCGTCCTGAATGGGTTGCGCGCAGCTTTGTCGGGACCAGATGGCAGGAGCTTAGCGGGGAAGCCCGGGTTGCGTACCAGGTCAACACCTATCGCGTTCTGCTGACCCGAGCGCGTTATGCAACGATCATCTGGGTGCCCGAGGGTGACGCCGCTGATGTCACCAGGAACCCCTCGGCCTTTGACGCAATTGCTGAGTTTCTGTTCGCATGCGGCGCCGCGGCTGTCGCGGAGGATCAGGACGAAGGACCGGTGCAGGTCGAGCAACGGGAGTTGTTGCTGTGAAGCATCTTCTTGTCTTGCTGATAATCCTGCTCGCGTTCCCGGCGGTGGCGGCAGACTTGAAGGTGGCGACCTGGAATCTTGACTGGCTGACGACCCGCGCCGATCGCACGTTTCTCCCGCCCGACATCGTGCCACGCTCCGACGACGACTTCGCACGGCTCGCGCAGTACGCCCAGGAGCTGAATGCCGATGTCGTGGCAATCGAGGAAGTCGACGGTTTCACGCCTGCCAGCAAGGTCTTTCCGCGCGATCAATACTCGATCCACATGACTCGCGACCGTGTGATACAACGCGTCGGCATCGTGGTCCGCCGCGGCCTGAGATACGACGCCAATCCGGACCTCACCGCCCTGGGTGCGAACCATCTGCGCAGCGGCGCGGATATCACGCTGCATCTCGGGGCATCGGACCTGCGCGTGCTCGCGGTTCACTTGAAGCGCGGATGCCAGCGCTTGCCTCTGCGGAAGGCCAAGAGCCGGGTCTGTGAGGAACTCCGCGACCAGATCCCCCCGCTGACCGACTGGATCACCGCCCGGCGGCAAGAGGGGATGCCGTTCCTGATCCTGGGGGACTTCAATCGCTGGATGGACGGCAGGGATGCCTTCCTGGCAGCGCTGCGTCAGGCGGCACCGCTGGTTCGCGCCACGCAAGGGTACAGCTCACCCTGCTGGGGCGCCGAGAACTTCATCGACCACATCCTGGCCGGCGGTGCCGCCGCTGACTGGTTGCGCCCGGATACGTTGCGGGTCCTGACCTATCGGGAGACGGACTCAACCTGGAAGGATCGGCTGTCGGATCACTGCCCGGTGTCCGTAAGGCTGACGGTGCCGGAATGATCCCGGTGGAGGGCAGGGAGCGGCTGGCCGCGGGTCGGTCGAGCGGCGGCGTTGCCGGAATCGATACGTAGTCAATGCCGAGCAGCAGCACCCGCTCGGCACGATCCGGCCGGGCGAGATCGCCGCCTCGTGGCCGTCCTGGACGGCCGGACCGACA
>DASWON010000233.1:0-18298 GCA_036398735.1 Rhodopila sp. | reverse complement strand
CCAGGACCATGATCGCCATCAGCCCGCCCAGGGCGAAGACGGCCGGGCCGAGATCAACCACCGCCATGCCGCTCAGCCGCACGTAAGCGACGAACAGGCCCAGCAGGTAGATTTCCACCATCGACCACGGACGCAGATGCTCCACCCAGGCGTAGATCGCGCGAAGCTCCGAAGGTGGCCGTTTCAGCCGCAGCCCGATCAGCACGGTGAGCATGCAGAGGACGCGCGCCAGCGGCGCGACGATGGTGGTGATCAGGACGACGAGGGAAATCTCCCAGAGCCCGTACTGCTCCATCGCGGCGGGCCCGGTGATGAGGTCGGCGACGCGTTGCTGACCGGCCGTGGTGACCGCCATGAGCCATGTGGTGGCACCGAGGCTGTACAGGATCAGCGCGCTGAGGTTGAGGGCAAACGGCAACAACAGCGGATCGCGGCGCGTGTGGCGCAGCACGGCGTCACAGCGCAGACAGATCGCCCGGGCGCCGGCCGGCAACGCCGGCAGAATCTGCATCTGCCCGCAATCGTGGCACTCATACAGCCGCGGTGACGTGACGGCGGGCCTCGCCTTCCCGGCGGCCCCTCCTTTGGGGGACAGGCCGGGAGGGGGCGAGCCAGGAGGGGGCGAGCCAGTGGAGCCATCCGTGGGCGCCGAACCCACCGGCGCTGGAGGTGTGGGGGCCATCACCTGGCTGTCTGACGACGAGTCGATAAGCGCATTTCATTGAAGTAGCACGCTTGAGCGAACGAAAAAGAGGTGGCGACCATGACGATAAGGAAAAGTGTACGGATGCGGCTGAAAGCTGGATGGGGCGGCGGGGCCGCGGACTTCCTACGCGCCGGTATCTAGGGCAAGAAAGAACCGCAACGGGAGGGTAAGGAATTGACGGAGCGTATGACCACATGGAGCGCCCCGGAGGCTCGTGGCGCCAACGCGCGGAACCCGGTCCTGGGGACTTGCCGGGTGCTGGGTGTTCTGCTGCTGACGGCACTGGTCGGTGGCGTAACGGCCGCCGCGGCTGATGACCTCCCGGGCGTGACGCCGACCGAGCTCAAGATCGGCAACACCAATGCCTATAGCGGCCCGGCCTCATCCTATGGCGCAATCTCCAAGGCTGAGTCGGCGTTCTTCAGGATGGTCAACGACCAGGGCGGCGTGGCCGGTCACAAGATCAATTTCATCTCCTACGACGATGGCTACAGTCCTCCAAAGGCCGTCGAGCAGACGCGCCGGCTGATCGAGGAGGATCAGGTCGCCTTGTTGTTCGACAGCCTCGGGACGGCAACGAACACCGCGATCCAGCGCTACGTCAATCAGAAGAAGGTGCCGCATCTGCTGATTGCCACTGGCGCGGACAAATGGGGCGACTACCAGCATTTCCCCTGGACAATGGGCTATCAGCCGAGCTACCGGACCGAAGCACAGATCTACACAAAATATATACTGTCGCTTAATCCCGGTGCCAAGCTGGCGATTCTATATCAGAACGACGACTTCGGGAAGGATTACCCGGCGGGTGTGAAGGATGTCCTGGGGGACAAGTACAGCAGCATCGTCGTCGGGGCCGCCAGCTACGAAACGACGGACGCGACGGTGGACAGTCAGCTTACGTCGCTGCAGGCCTCGGGTGCGGAGTACCTGCTCGTTGGCGCGACCCCGAAGTTTGCTGCCCAGGCGATCAAGAAGGTGCATGATCTCGGCTGGCACCCGACGTTCTTCCTGTCCAATGTTTCGATCTCGGTTGGCTCCGTCATGAACCCGGCGGGACCGGAGAACGGGGTCGGCATCATCACCTCCGGCTACATGAAGGATCCGACGGATCCGGCGTTCAAGGACGATGCCGGCATGAACGAATGGCGGGCGTTCATGGCGAAATATTTGCCGGGGGCTGATTTGACTGATGCCAATTACAGCTTTGCCTACGGCGTGAGCATGGTCATGCTGCAGATTCTGAAGCAGTGCGACGGAGACTTCTCCCGCGCCAACATCATGAGGCAGGCAACAAACCTGCACGATGCCTACGACCCGATTCTGCTGCCAGGGGTCAAGGTGAACACCAGCCCGACCAATTTCCACCCGATCCGCTCGATGCAGTTGCAGAAGTGGACCGGCACGACATGGGAGCGGTTCGGCGGCGTCATCGAGGGTTCGGGATCCTAAAGCGCGTTACGCTCCTGAACCGGATTGACGTGTCGTAACAGCCACGAGGCGAAAGATCGACGTTCTGCCGGCTGGCCGGTATTCCATCGGTTGCCAGCAACCGGCACGCGTGGCCGAGGGGCGCCCCGCTCGCCCGCGCATGACGCACCTTGCCCGCGCCCCCGGGGCTGACAGCGCTTTCACCCCGAGGGTATCCGATAGGCCTGTCCCTTGTGCCGGGCATGGACGAGAGGGCGCTCCGGCGCAGGCTGGGCCCACCGCCGCCGGCCCGCGGTGTTCCGGAGTCGATCGGGGGTCACCCTGCCTGAGCCCGATGATACCAAGGGATGCCAGCCGGGATTTCGGGTCAGCATGAAGCTGTTCTGATCGCCGCTTCGCAGGGCTCGCTGCCGTCGGCCCGGAGCGACGTCCGGCGGTGATGACACCACCGGACGTCTCACTGACCGGTGGTGCCAGGACAGAACCGCCCGGCAGTTTCAGTTCAGCCGCAGATCGATCAGGTGCTTTGGATCAGCCTGCAGTTCGCCCTTTTCAACACGTTTGACGATATCCGTCAGCGCCGCGTTGGCCGGCGTGGGGATGCCGATTTCCTCGCCCTTGCGCACGATGAAGCCGTTGAGGAACTCAATCTCCGTCCGGCGCCCCTTGACCATATCCTGACCCATCGACGGACGATGCTCCCCGCCGCCGGCCTTGCTCACCTCCTCCAGTCGGTGCGCATCGTATTCGCGCGTCGCGCCGGGATCGCCCTCGCCGGCTCGGGCGATCACTTCGGGGTCGATATGATGGACTTCCTCCAGTTCATATCCCAGCGCCTGGCCCACCCGGATCGCCTCGCTCCCCAGCCGGGCGCCAAACCGCCGCAGCGTGTCATTGCGCAGGATGTCATTGCTGATCAGTCCGGTGCTGGCGGACATGCCGTTCGCCATCGCGTTGGTTACGAGTTTCGACCAGCGTTCGCCCCACAGGTTGGAGGTGACCAGCGCCGAATCGGCCAGCGACACCAGACGCTTGATCTCCTGCACCCGGTCGGTGATGCGGCCATGCACTTCGCCGGTGCGAAACACCGTGTGCTTGTCACCGCTTTTGCCCGCGGCTCGGCGAACATGTCCGGGTTCGCAGAGGTCGACCGTGATGGAACTTGCGATGCAGCCAACGACCTTGCCCCAGCCGACCACGCCGGCAATCGTTTCCTCATTCATACAATTTTGTAACGAGACGACGAAGCCGGCGGGTGCCAGGTATTGTGCGATCATCACCGTGGCCCATTCGGTGTCGTAAGACTTCATGCAGACGAAGGCGATGTCGAACGGTTTCTCCTTTGCGGCCTGTTGCAACTCGGTCAGGTGCAGTGCCCGGACCGGGGTCGACCACTCCGGCACGTCGCGAATGTGGGTCACCTTCAGGCCGTTGGATTTCATCGTCTCCACGTTCGCCGGCCAGGGATCGATGAACGTGACGTCTTCGCCGGCACGCGCCATGTGGGCCCCGGCGTAGGCGCCGACTGCTCCGGTTCCCATGATTGCGATTTTGTAACCCATGCTTCTCTCCCCTCGAATGGCTGCCGACGACAGTCTGCCGACAAGCGCGGGAAACGCAACCGGCGGCTTTCCGCCGGTTTCTCGACGCGATGTTGCACCGCGGTGCGTTGTTACGGTGGGTAACGAATTTCACAAAAGGGCTACCCCGGGTGTTGTGGCGGAAACATGGCCCCAATTAGGCGACGGATCGGAAGCCGGCTGCCAAGACCGGTCATCTGCTGCTCCCGGCCATTCCTGCGCCGGTGTTGTCCCGCGGAGTCACCATGTCGATAAAGCGTAGTCTTGGACTGCTCATTCCGACCGTGTTGTTCAGCGGTGCCGTCGGTTGGCATCTGCTGGATCCAGGCGCCGCCGCGGCCGCCGATCCGGCGCCAACCCCATCGGTGCCGGTCACCACCGCGGCGGTCCAGGTTCGTGACGTGGCGGAATACTTCGATGGCCTTGGCACCGTGCAGGCGCTGAATGTCGTGCAGATCACCTCGCAGGTGACCGGCAAGCTGATCGCCCTGCCGGTCGGGCCAGGCAAGGAGGTCCACAAGGGCGACATCGTCGCTGAGATCGACCCCAGGCCCTTCAAGGCCGCGCTCGATCAGGCGACGGCGCAGCGCGACGAGGACGCGGCCCTGCTGCAGAGTGCCACACTTGATCTGCAGCGATTTGAGAACCTCGCCAAGCGCGATTTCGCACCAGTCCAGCAGGTGGACGACCAGCGCGCCACGGTGAACAAGGATATCGCCGCCGTGGCTCTCGACAACGCCGCGATCGAAGCGGCGCAGATCAACCTGGGATACTGCGTCATCCGCGCACCGATCGACGGGCGCCTGAGCTTCTACCAGATTGATGTCGGAAATGTCATACAATCGTCCAGCCAGTCGGGCATCATTTCGATCACCCAGGACAAGCCGATCTACGTGGTGCTGACCCTGCCGGAGGCGGATCTGCGGCGGGTGGAGCAGGCACGGGCGAGGGGGCCCGTGCCTGTGCTGGCCGTCAACAGCCAGGACGACAAGGACGTGCTCGCGACCGGGACGTTGCTTACTCCAAACAACACCATCGACACGACGACCGGCACGATCTCGCTGGAAGCGACATTCGACAACCAGGATGATCACCTCTGGCCTGGCGCGTTCGTCAATGCGCGTGTCCAGGTTGGCACCTTCCAGAAGGCGGTCACGATCCCGGTGCCAGCCGTCCAGCATGGCCCGGACGGCCTCTTCGTTTACGTCGTCAAACCGGACCAGACGGTTGCACCGGCAACCATCCAGGTGGGCTATCAGGATGGTGGCCGAGCCGTGGTGACGAAAGGGCTGTCGGGCAACGAGACCGTGGTGGTGTCGGGACAGTCGCGGCTTTCGCCGGGCATCCGGGTCGCGGCGACGGATGTGTCGCAGTCGGCGCAGACTACAACCTCGCAACCGCCTGGAACGCGGCCCCAGTCGGGCATGCAGCCGGTGGGCGCTCAACCGCCGGCCGCTCAGCCGCCAGGCGGCCAACCGGCGTCACCGACCTGACGCTCCGAACATCGCTGCCGTATCCAAACGACCCTTTCGGGGACTGACCGTCGATGAGCATTTCCACGCCTTTCATCCAGCGGCCGATTGCGACCTCGCTGTTGACCGCGGCGATTTTCCTGGTCGGTCTCGTGGCCTATCCGCTGCTGCCGGTCGCACCGCTGCCAAACGTTCAGTTCCCGACGCTGACCGTGACCGCCCAGTATCCTGGTGCCAGCCCCGAAACGATGGCCTCTACCGTCGCCACCCCGCTGGAGACCGAATTCGGCCAGATGCTCCCGGGCCTCGCACAGATGACGTCCGCCAGCGTGCTCGGCACGACGCAGATCACCTTGCAGTTCGGTCTCGACACGGATCTCGGCAACGCCGAGACGCTGCTGCTGGAGGCGATCAACGCCGCCGAAGGATCGTTGCCAAAAGCGATGCCAAGCCCACCGACATTCCGGGCGATCAATCCGGCCGACAGTCCGATTCTGATCCTGGCGATGAATTCGGAACAGGCGCCGATTACCGAGGTGGACAGCTACGCCGAAAACCTCGTGGAACAGCAGATCTCGCAGCTTTCGGGCGTCGGCCAGGTCCTGGTGGGAGGCCAGCAGACTCCGGCGATCCGGGTGCAGGTCGACCCGGCGCGGCTCGCGTCGATGGGCCTGACCATGGAAGATGTGCGGACCGTCCTGACGAACGTCACCGTCGACAATCCCAAAGGCAGCGTCGACGGGCCGGATCAGTCGTTCACGATCTACGCCAACGACCAGCTCACCACCGCCGATCCTTACAACAATGTCATCATCGGCTACCGCAACGGCGCGCCGATCCGCATCCGCGACATCGGCCGCGCCGTGTCCGGGCCGCAGAACCGAGAGCTTGGGGCATGGACCAACGGCAAGCCCTCTGTCCTGCTGCTTGTGTTCAAGCAGCCGAACGCCAATGTCATTTCGACCGCCGATGGGGTCAAGGCCAAGCTGCCATCGCTGCGCGCCGACATACCACCGTCAATCCATCTCAATGTGGTGGCCGACCGCACCCTGACGATTCGTGCCTCGGTGCGGGACGTGGAGTTCACCCTGATGCTGTCGGTCGGGCTGGTGGTGATGGTGATCTTCGTGTTCCTCCGCAATTTCTGGGCGACGGTCATTCCCAGCGTGACGATTCCCGTGGCGCTCGTTGCTACCCTGGCAGTGATGTATCTGTGCGGTTTCAGTCTGGATAACCTGTCGCTGATGGGACTGACGATCGCGGTGGGCTTCGTTGTCGACGATGCCATCGTCATGCTGGAAAACATCTTCCGCCACATCGAAGAGGGCATGGAGCCGATGCAGGCGGCGCTGAAGGGCGCCGGCGAGATCGGTTTCACCATCGTTTCGATTAGCTTCTCGCTGATCGCGGTATTCATTCCGTTGCTGCTGATGGGCGGCATTGTCGGGCGGCTGTTCCGGGAGTTCGCGATCTGCGTCTCGATCACCATCGTGATCTCGGCGATGGTCTCGCTCACATTGACCCCGATGATGGCGTCGCGGTTCCTCTCGCCGGAGGCGCATAATCACGGGCGTCTCTACAAGGCGATCGAGGCCATGTTCGACGCCATGCTTGGTTTCTACGAGCGGACGCTCGACATCGCCATGCGGTTTCGTTTCGTCACCCTGATGGTGTTCGTGGCGACCGTGACGCTGACCGGGGTGCTGTATATGCAGATCCCGAAAGGCTTTTTCCCGACTCAGGACACCGGGATCATCATCGGCATCACCGATGTGGCACAGGACGCCTCCTACACGCAGATGGCGGGGCTGCAGCACCGGGTGGATGACATGGTGCTGCACGATCCGGCGGTGGACGCGGTGGTCTCCTCGGTGGGCGCCGGGGCCGGTGGCCAGACGGCCAACAACGGGCGGATGTACATCTCGCTGAAACCGTGGGATGAGCGCAGCGACAGCATCATGCAGGTGATCAGCCGGCTCGACGACAAGATGGCGGCCATTGGCGGCATCAGGCTGTTCCTGCAGCCGGCCCAGGACGTCAGCGTCGGCGCCAGGCTCGGGCGTACTCTCTATCAATACACATTGCAGGACAACAACGCAGACGAACTGAACCAGTGGGCGCCGAAGATCCTCGACAAGATGCGGCAGATCCCGCTGCTGACCGACGTCACGTCGGACCAGGAGAACGCGGGTACCACCGAAACCCTGACCTATGACCGTGACCAGGCCTCGCGCTTCGGGGTCCAGCCAGCGGCGATTGATGACATCCTGTACGACGCCTTCGGGCAACGGGAGGTGGCGCAATACTTCACCGGCAACAAGGCCTATTACGTGATCCTGGAGGCGCTGCCGAACGAGTATGGCGCGCTGTCCACCTTGCAGAAGCTGTATGTGCACTCCTCGACCGGAGCGTCCGTACCGCTGTCGACCCTGGTGCACCAGACCACGGTTCCGGTTCAGCCGCTGGCGGTCAATCACCAGAGCCAGTTCCCCTCGGTGACGATCTCGTTCAACCTCAAGGGCAATGCCTCGCTTGGCGACGCGGTGAACGAGGTCGAGCGGATGCAGGCATCGATGGGCGTGCCGCTGACCGTGCAGGGCAGCTTCCAGGGCACTGCCCAGGCATTCCAGGCATCGCTGAGCTCCGAACCTTATCTCGTCGCGGCGGCCTTGGTCACGGTGTATATCATCCTGGGGATGCTGTATGAGAGCTACATCCTGCCGCTGACCATCCTCTCGACGCTGCCGTCCGCCGGCGTGGGCGCCTTGCTCATGCTGCGACTGTTCAACTACCAGCTGACCGTGATCGCGCTGATCGGGATTATTCTGCTGATCGGCATCGTCAAGAAGAACGGGATCATGATGGTGGATTTCGCCATCTCGGCGGAGCGGCGGGATGGCATGGCGCCGCGGGATGCAATCCGTCAGGCCTGCCTGTTGCGGTTCCGGCCGATTCTGATGACCACCATGGCTGCCCTGCTGAGCGGCCTTCCGCTGATGCTGGAGAACGGCGCGGGATCGGAACTGCGCAAGCCGCTGGGCTACGCAATGGTTGGCGGGCTGCTGCTGAGTCAGGTGCTGACGCTCTATACGACGCCGGTGATCTACCTGTATCTGGATCGTCTGCAGCACTGGCTGGTGCCCAACCGGCGTTCCGCAATACCGCGGCTGGCGGAGAAGATGGGAACGGCGGTGGGGAACTGACCGGGACCCGGTCGCCGTCCCCCGGGATGCCGACGGCGCGAATTCCGCGTCATGCCCCGCCGACAATTCCCAGGCATAGCCGCAACGCCGGACTGCCGCCGGGACCCAACCCCGCATCATCACCGGACGCCGGCCCCGGGGGCGCCACCCCCGGCGTCATCGCCGGGCTCCGGCCCCGCGGGCGCCACAACTCCGCGTGTCATCACCGGGCTCCGGCCCGCTAACCCACGACTTTGCTCTCTTTGGGCAGCCCAAGTGCGGCCCGAGGGCCTGGCCATGGCACAAGGACACCGGGAAGCCGGGCACCGTGAACCTGCGGTATCCGGAACATTGCCTGTGTTGACCTGAATCAAGGCGCCCCGGCCAGAGCGGTGTGAGTTTCGCCCTGTATCCACGGCCCGGTTGCCGAAACCGACCCATCGGTGACGCTGCCCCGGTCAGCACAGGACAAAGCCGCCAGGCACAGGAGAAATGTCAGATGCCGGATGATCTCGCCTTGCAGACCATGGTGATGGACGAACTCGCGTGGGAGCCAAGCATCGATGCTGCCCACATCGGGGTGTGCGCCAGGAACGGCGTGATCGTCCTGAGCGGCTTCGTGGACAGCTTTGCCGCCCAGGCCGCCGCCGAAAATGCCGCGAGCCGGGTGCGCGGGGTGAAGGCAATCGCCGAGCAGATCGAAGTCAGGCTGCCCAACGACCAGAAACATGCAGATGTTGAAATCGCTGAACGGGCTGTCCGCATCCTCACCTGGGACATCGAGGTCCCGGAACAGCGCATCCAGATCAAGGTCACGCATGGTATCGTAACGTTGTCCGGTGATGTCGATCATTTTTTTCAACGCGATGCCGCGGAGAACGACGTGCGACGTCTGGGTGGCGTGCGCGGCATCGTCAACCTGATCAGCGTTCAGGGGCCGGCCCGTTCAGGGCTGCAACCTGCTGTCGTGCGTCAGCAAATTGAAGACGCCCTGCGTCGCAGTGCCAACATCGAGGCCGCTCATATCGGCGTCGATGCCGGCGATGGACGTATCACCCTGACCGGTCACGTCAGAAGCTGGTTCGAGCGTGGCGTGGCGCGGAATGCAGCCTGGTCGGCGCCGGGCGTGACCGAAGTCAGGGACCAGCTTGCCATCGAACCCTGAGGCCGCCGCCGACAGGGAGCGAGCCGGTCCGTAGACCGGGTCCCAAGTTGCCCGGGCCAGCGAATGAGCGTGACGGCCATCCGGCACGTCATCCCGGACAATGAAATGAAAACGAAACGATGACGCTGCTTTGGATACAAGAGGGGAATCCTGATCAATGAACAAGACTGTGACGATCGCGCTCATCCTGACCGCGTGGCTTGGGGGCTGCACGGCGCCGCAGGGTTCGAGCACGTCCTCGTCCGCGGTTCCGTCGGCCACCGGCGGGATCGTGCCCGGCAGCCAGGAGGACCTCGCGACCAACGTCGGCGATCGCGTGTTCTTCGACTTTGACCGGTCCGATCTCGCCGGCCAGAGTCCCGCGGCGCTGAAGAACGCCGCGACACTGGATCGTCAGGCTGCCTGGCTGACCCAGTATGATCGGAACAAGGTGCAGATCGCCGGCAACTGCGATGAGCGCGGGACTGAGGAGTACAACCTCGCACTGGGCCAGCGCCGTGCCGATTCGGTCCGCGGCTACCTCGTGGCCAAGGGCGTCGCGCCGGGACGGATCACGACGATCAGCTATGGAAGCGAGCGGCCCAGCGCGGTTGGTTCGGATGAAGTGGCCTGGTCGCAGAACCGCAACGCGATCACGTCGCTGCAGTAAGTCCAGCCGTCGGGCCCCTGGAGTGTCGGGGCCGTCATCCCCGGAGCGGGTCGAGATATTACCCCAGCACGCAGAGGCAGCCATGTTCAAATATATCCTCGTTCCCGTCACCGGCGCGGACACCGACGCGCCGGTATTCGCGACCGCCCTCGCCGTGGCACGCCTTTCGGCGGCGCATTTGGTGTTTCTCCATGTGCGGACCGACAGCCAGCAGATCCTGACAGCCATGGCGGGCGCGGCCGACATGGGCGGTGCCATCGACCCCACCGCCATCGAAGAACTCGAACGCTACGGCGCGGAGCGACAGAAGAAAGCTGAACGGGCATTCCACACCTTCTGTGAGCGGGAGGAACTCCCGGTGCCCGGGGTGCCTTCGCTCGACCGGCCATCCGCGGAATGGCGACTCGAAATCGGTGACGAAGCGCGGTTGCTGGCCGAGAACGGGCGCGCGGCTGACATCATCGTGACCGGTCGCCGTGCCGCGGGAGAGGAGGCGGTTGCGGCGCAGATGCTGGAAGCCGCGCTCATGGCAACCGGCCGCCCGGTCCTCATCCCGCCCGCGGAGGCACCGGTTCAGCTGACTGCAACCGTCGCCATTGCCTGGAAGCCGACCGCGGAAGCGGCCCGCGCTGTCGCGGCAGCCAGGCCGTTCATCGAGATGGCCGACCGCGTGATCATCTTTTCGGTTGAGGAGGGAATTGAGCTCAACGAACGGTCCTGCGAGAAGCTGCGCGATGCCCTGTCATGGCACAACCCGAACGTCAGCATCCGGATTCTGCAGCCGGAGCGTCGCACGCCGGCCGCCACCTTGCTCATCGCCGTTCGGGAGGCGAATGCCAGTCTGCTGGTGATGGGTGGCTATGGCCATACGCGCATTCGGGAACTGGTGTTCGGCGGCTTCACGCGGCACGTCATGGATGACGCGGACCTCGCCGTGCTGATGGCGCACTGACCGCAGGTGGTGAATGCCGAGGGTGTCCCGGCGCAGCCCGCCCACGCGTGGCTCCGCCGATCGTCGTTCGCTGCCGCCTGCGCGTTCGTTCGCGGCTCGGGCACCATCACCGCCGTCCGCGCATGGATTCCGGTGTTGCGGGCCGTCACCGCTGTCTGGACGCTGGTCGCGACGTCACGTGCTATCGTCGGAGTATGGGTGCGGGCGCTCTCGTCACATGCCGTCGCTGCCTGTGCGATGGTTCCTGGCCGGCCTGCCACCGCCCCATGCGCGGCCGGTTCTTCATTCGCGTGCCGTTACGCCCGGGGCGCCGCCGGTCGCGTTGCACCCTATCACCCCCCTGGCTGGGCAGCCGTCGGCACGGCTCTGCTCGCCTTCATGGGCGCGGCCTCCTCCGGGGTGGCAGCCGAGCCGTTACAAGGCGCCGCCATTCTGGTGTACCACCGCTTCGGTCCGACAGCCGCGTCGACAACCGTGTCCGATGCGGCACTCGATGAGCAGCTTGCGTGGCTTGCCTCCCACGTCCGGGTCGCGCCGCTGCGGTCAGTGATCGAGTCCCTGCGTGTCGGATCGATCGCTGCTGACCGTCCCTGCGTGGCGATCACCGCGGATGACGGACATCGCTCGGTCTATACCGATCTCTATCCGCGCATTCTGCGCTACCGGCTGCCGGTGACGCTGTTTATCTATCCCTCGGCGATCTCCAACGCGTCGTACGCGCTGACCTGGCCGCAACTGACGGAAATGGCTGCATCCGGTTTTGTCGACGTGCAGTCCCATACCTACTGGCATCCGAACTTCCATCAGGAAAAGGCCCACCGCTCGCCCGCGGACTACCGGGCTTTTGTCAGCATGCAGCTGGCTCGCCCGAAGTCCGTGCTGGAGGCAAGAATGGGTAAGCCGGTGGACATGCTGGCGTGGCCCTACGGCATCGTTGACGATGCGCTGGAAGCGGCAGCGGCGAGCGCCGGCTACACCGCCGCGTTCACCCTGGCCGACCGGGCAGCACGGCCGGGCATGGACATGCTTGCCTTGCCGCGCTTCTGGATATCCGACGGCGACCGGACGGCGCGCCTGCGCACCGAGCTGGCGACGGCTTGTCCCCTCCATACGGAATAACCATGATAATTCGTTTCTTCGCGACGGCCCTGCTCATGCTGCTGGCCGGGGCACCACTTTGTTACGCGCAGCAGGGCCGGGTGGTGGACACGATGACTGGCATCGGTGTGGCCGGGGCGACCGTTACGCTCTCCGGCCGCGTCGTGCGGGCTGATCCGGACGGTCGCTTCGGTATCGACAGGACCGCGGCCCAGGTGCAGGCGCGGGCGCCCGGGTACCGGGCGGTGTCGATGACAGCGGCGGAATTCGCCCGTGCCGGCGACACCTTGCGGCTGGCCCCGTTCCGGCCCAAGGCGCTGTATCTCTCGTTCTACGGGATCGGCAGCGAGCCGATACGGCAGGCCGCGCTTCACCTGATCCATGAGGCGGACCTGAATGCCGTGGTCATCGATGTGAAGGGCGATCGTGGGCTGATCGCCTACCACAGCGACCTGACCCTCGCCCATGCGGCGGGCGCGCAGAGGATCATTACCATCCCCGACATGCCCGCCTTGCTGCGCTCGTTGCACCAGGCCGGCATCTACGCCATCGCGCGCATCGTCACCTTCAAGGACGATCCCGTGACCAGGCTGCGGCCGGACCTCGCGGTCAAGTTGCAGGACGGCCAGATCTTCCGCGATCGGGAGGGGCTCGGCTGGACCGATCCGACCCTCAGGGAGGTCGCCGACTACAACATAGGCATCGCACGCGAGGCAGCGCAGGCCGGTTTCGACGAGATCCAGTTCGACTATCTGCGGTTTCCCGATGCGCCAAAAGGGGTTGCCTTCGCGACGCCGACCACGCAGTCGAGCCGGCTGGAAGCAATCACCGGTTTTCTCGCCGAGGCGCGCCGCCAGCTCGCGCCGTTCAACGTCTTCCTGTCCGCCGACATCTTCGGCTATGCGTGCTGGAACTTGAATGACACGGGCATCGGCCAGCGACTGGAGGAGATGATGCCGCTTGTCGATTACCTCGCGCCGATGCTGTATCCATCCGGCTTTCAATTCGGTGTTCCCGGCTATCCCGATCCGGTTACGCATCCTTACGAGATCGTGCGGCTCTCGCTGGAGCGTGCGCGGGCTCGTCTTGGGGTCGCCGCGGTCCGCTTCCGGCCCTGGCTGCAAGCGTTCAAGGATTATGCGTTCGACCGCCGAACGTTCGACGCCGAGGAGGTAACGGCTCAGATCCGTGCGGCGGCGGATTTCGGCTCTGATGGATGGATGCTTTGGAACCCACGCAACGCCTACGACGGAATCGGGCTGTCCGAGGAAAATCTGCCGGCCGCGGAGTCGCTCTTGGCCTGCTCCTGACGTTCGGCGGCATCCACGGTGCGGCTCTGGCCCAGGATCGACTGGCGGCGGTGGGCGAGATCGTCCGGCACGAGGTCGCGGCCGGGCATATACCCGGCGCGGTCGTGCTGATCGGCGAGCGGGGCCGCGTCGTCTATCGCGCGGCGTTCGGATCCATGTCCCTGGTGCCCGAGGCGACGCCGATGCGTCCGGACGCGATCTTCGATCTCGCCTCCCTGACCAAGGTGATTGCCACGACGACCGCGGTGATGCAGCTGGTCGAATTACAGCGCATGCAACTGGATCAGCCGGTGTCCCGTTACTGGCCGGCCTTCGCCGAGGCGGGCAAGGCTGCCATCACCGTTCGGCAGTTGCTCACGCACACCTCCGGTCTGCGCCCCGATCTCGACCTGGCGCGCGACTGGTCCGGCTATGCGGCCGGGCTTGATCGGGTGGTAGCCGAACACCCTGTGTATCCTCCGGGCGAGCGGTTCCTGTACAGCGACATCAACTTCATTGTGCTGGGCGAACTTGTGCGCCGGATCAGCGGTGAACCGCTGGATGTCTATACCACACGTCATGTCTTCGCGCCGCTGCACATGGCCGATACCGGGTTTCACCCTGCCCCTGCGCGACAGGCGCGTATCGTTCCCACGGACCGTGAGGCGGGCGTTGTGCGCCGGGGCGAGGTGCAGGATCCGACAGCGTATCGAATGGGCGGCGTCGCGGGCCACGCGGGTTTGTTCTCGACCGCTGATGATCTCGCGACGTTCGCCCGGGCTTTGCTTGGACGCGGCGGTGGCGCCCATATCCTGCGTTCCGGAACAATCGCCGAGATGACCGCGCCGGCGGATCTGCCGGGCGGTGTGCGCCGCGGGCTTGGGTGGGACAGCGCGTCGGCGTACGCCGCCGGCATGGACAATGCCTTCGGGCCGCGGTCGTTCGGCCACACCGGCTATACCGGGACGCTGCTGTGGATCGACCCGGCGCGCCAGGATTTCCTGGTTCTGCTGACCAGCCGGCTGCATCCCGATGGCCGCGGCGATGCCGGACCGTTGCGCCGGCAGATCGCCCAGGCTCTCGCCGCCTCCATCCCAGCGGCCCCGCCCGTCGAGATCGCCGCCTCCCCCGCCGATCGTCCGCATCGGTAATGTCATGCCGGCGGTTTCGCGGCTGCCTGGTACACACTCAGGGACGGTGCGCCGGCTGTTCGGACAAGCACGCGAGCGTGCACTGACAGCAGCGGGCATTGACAGCAGCGGGCATTGACGATGACCGGTATGCGCGCGGTGTCGTACGCCGGCCGCGCGCGAACGGTGAGAGGCAAGCCGGCTGTCCGTCGCCGAGCAGTTCACGATGCGGCCGGCGGGTTTGACTGGCTCACCGTGACGGACGAGCATCGCGAAGTGCAAAGTTCCGGGTCACCGGGCCCAACCCGGTGATGACACGGAGGTCAGCGAACCCGGGGGTATTCCGGGTCAGCGTGAACGTGTGTTTCCGGCCTGACGTGCTCTCGCTCCGGCACTGCGTCGTAGCGCCGGCTGCGCTGGCTCCCGTCGCCGATGCCTGGCCGGTTCGGTCCGGAGCCGCGCCGGGCTGCCGCCCTCGATCCGTGCTGCCGCCCTCGCTCCGAGCTGCCGCCGCTCAAGCGGCCTTGGCCAGCGCCATTGCCCGCCACACCCGCTCCGGCGTCGCGGGCATGTCGATATGGGTCACGCCGTCGCCACTCAGCGCATCGATGATCGCGTTGATCAATGCCGGCGGACTGCCCACCGCGCCTGCCTCGCCCGCGCCTTTCACACCGAGCGGATTGGAAGCGCACGGGATCTCCAGCAGCTCGACCTCGATGTCGGGGAACTCGTTGGCCCGCGGCAGCGCGTAATCCATCAGGCTGCCCGAGAGCAGCTGACCCGAGGACGGATCGTACACCGTGTGCTCCAGCACCGCCTGACCGAAGCCCTGCGCCACGCCCCCGGCCACCTGGCCACGCACGATCAGCGGGTTCACTGTCTTGCCGAAATCGTCGCAGACGCTGTAGCGCACCAGTTCGAGGGCGCCGGTCTCGGGGTCGATCTCGACCTCGGCCATGTGACAGCCGTTGGGGAACGTATGTGCATCGATCGGGGCGATTTCGGCGGCGTCCAGTAAGGTTGCCGGCTGCCCCGCCGCGGCCTTCTTCCGCTGGCTCGCCGCCAGCGTGACGATGTCGATGCCACGATCGGTGCCGACGATGGAGAAGCGGCCGTCGGCGAAGGCGATATCCGCGACCGCCGCCTCAAGCTCATCCGCCGCGGCCTGCTTGCCCTTCTTGATGACCGACTCCGAGGTCAGCAGGATCGCCTGCCCCTCGGAATAGAGGCTGCGAGCCCCGCCGGTCCCGCCGCCGACCGGGATCGTGTCGGTGTCGCCCTGACGGATCCTGATCCGCTCACCGTCGATGCCCAACTGGTTCGCGGTCAACTGGACATACGCCGTCTCATGGCCCTGGCCGGTTGACTGGGTGCCGACATAGACATCGACGAAGCCGTCATCGGCGAACCTGATCTCGGCCCGTTCGGTTGGGTCGCCGCCGGTCGCCTCCAGATAGTAGGCCAGACCGAGGCCACGCCGCCTGCCGCGCGTCGCTGCCGCGGCTTTCCTGGCGGCGAAGCCGGCGTAGTCCATGTGGGTGACGGCGGCATCCAGGACGACGCGAAAATCGCCGCTGTCATAGCTTTTGCCGACCGGCGTCGCATGTGGCATGGCGTCCGGCAGCACCATGTTGCGCCGGCGCAGCTCCACCTTGTCGATGCCGAGCTCGCGCGCGGCGGCGTCGACCAGCCGCTCCACCAGATAGTTGGCCTCCGGTCGGCCGGCGCCGCGGTAGGCATCCACCGGCACCGTGTTGGTGAACACGCCCAGGACGTTGGCGTAGATCGCCTTGAACCCGTACACGCTCGACAGCACCCCGGTGCCGGCATAGGTCGGGATGTAGGGCGCGAAGGTCGAAAGATACGCGCCCATATTGGATATGTTGCGGGTCCGCAGCGCCAGGAACCTGCCGTCCGCGTCGGTCGCCAGTTCGCCAAGCGTCAGGTTGTCGCGGCCCTGGGTATCGCAGAGGAAAGCCTCAATGCGCTCCGCCGCCCATTTCACCGGTCGCCCCAGCTTGCGCGTGGCGTAGCAGGTCAGCACGTGTTCGGCATACAGAAACAGCTTCATGCCGAAGCCACCGCCGACGTCGGGGGTGATGATGCGGAATTTCTCGGGATCGGCGCCGAACAGCGGGCCGATCAGGGCCTTGATCAACCAGCCGCCCTGGGTGTTGGCGTACAGCGTCCAGCGTTCTGACGCCGCATCGAAATCCGCCACCGCCGCCCGCGCCTCGATCGAGTTCACCACGATGCGGTTGTTGACGATGGTCAGCTTCGTCACGTGGGCCGCCTTGGCGAATTCCGCCTCGGTCGCGGTCTTGTCGCCGATTTCCCAGTCGAAGGCGAGGTTGTGCGGCACCTCCGGCCAGACCAGGGTCTGCCCCTTGTCCATCGCCGCACCGAGTTCCGTGATTGAAGGCAGAATGTCGTAATCGACCTCGATCGCCTCGGCCGCATCACGCGCCTGCTTGATGCTCTCCGCCACGACGAAGGCGACGGGGTCGCCGACATGGCGAACGACGCCCTCGGCCAGCACCGGATGCGGCGGCGCGGCCTGCGGCGAGCCGTCGCGGTTGTTGACCAGGGCGGCGCACGGGAGAGGACCAAGGCCGTCCGCCTGCAGATCGGCAGCAGTATAGACGCCCGCCACGCCGGGCAGCTTCGCCGCCGCTGCGGTGTCCAGCCGGGTGATCGCCGCCGAGGCATGCGGGCTGCGCAGCACGACGCCGAACAGCATGTTCGGCAACACGATGTCGTCAGTGTAGCGCCCCGATCCTTTCAGCAGCCTTGGGTCCTCCACACGGCGGACGGGCTGGGCGAGGCCGAACTTTGTGGTGGTCATCGTCTTGTCTCCCAACGGCTGCTTTCCCGCCTGGATGCCAGCATGTACGGTGCCGGTGGTAAAGACCAAAGGGTATTTCATGTCGGGAACCGCCCGCCGTATCGTTGTGCTGAACGCAGGCTCCTCCAGCCTGAAATTCGCAGTTTATCCGGTACAGCCGGAAGCGCCGCCGCTGTCGTCGGGCGAGGTGGACGGGATCGGTGGTGCCGCGCACCTGAAGGTCATCGCCGGCGGCGAAACGACACACGACACGGCGGTATCGGCGGCCAGCCCGCACGAGGCGATGGAGGCCCTGGCCAACCTGCCGGACGGGCCGATCACCGGGGATATCGCGGGGTTCGGGCACCGTATCGTGCACGGCGGCCCGGACCTGGACCATTCGGTCGTGGTCGATGACGCGACGCTGCAGCAGATCGAGGCACTTTCACCGCTGGCGCCGCTGCACAATCCGCCCGCACTGGATGTCCTGAAGGGGCTGCGGACGCGATTTCCGGACGCGCCGCAGGTGGCGTGCTTTGACACTGCCTTTCATCGCGGTCATCCCGCCGTGGCGGACCGGTTCGCCATCCCGGATGCGCTGTACCAGGAGGGAGTGCGGCGATACGGGTTTCACGGCCTGTCGTACGCCTATATCGCGGGTGCGATGAAGACGCAGGCGCCGGAGATTGCCGCCGGCAAGGTGGTGGTTGCGCATCTCGGGTCCGGCGCGTCGATGTGCGCCTTGGTCGACGGACGCAGCGTGGATTCCTCGATGGGATTCACCGCGCTGGATGGGCTGCCGATGGGCACGCGGTCGGGG
>DASWON010000232.1:0-14568 GCA_036398735.1 Rhodopila sp. | reverse complement strand
GGGCGCTCGGGCCAGTCTGCGATCCCGCGTTGAAGGCGACCCAGGTGAGCGCACGGGTGGAGGAACTGGCCGGCCTGCTCGCCGAACGTCTGCGCCCGCTCTGGCGGTCGGACGACAGGGCGGGCGAGCTGGTGGCGGCCCGCGCCCGTGCCGCCACGGTGCTGCGTGTGTTGGTGGAATGCGCCGGCGCGCAGATGTTCGGCGCCTTGCTGCGCGCACTGCAGATCACGGCGGAACAGGTCGCCGGGGTCTACTGGCGGATGCAGACCGTACCCGACGATGGAAACATGGCGCCGGTCGGGACGGTGGCCTCCACCGCCGACATCCTGCGCGAACTCGACGGCCTCGGGCTGCTCGGCGACCCCGAACCGGCGGCGGCGCAGGCCGAGCGGCTCGATTATTTCGAGCACTTCGCCGGACTCGTCGTTGCCGCCTGGGACGAAACCTTGCAGGCCGTCGCCGCTGACACCGGCATGCTCACAGCATTCAGACTCCCTGCCGAGCAAGCGGGACTCATGGTCGGACAGATTGCTGCGGCTGCCGGGCGCACCGATCTGCGCGGGCGGCTCGCGGCCTCGCTTCGGCGGCATGCGAGCTTCCACGGCCGGACGACGGCGTCAGCGGGCAAGTTTGTGCTGATCGCCGAGGATATGATCAACGATTTCGTCACTTATCTCGGCTTTACCCAGATGCCAGAGGCGAGCCGACCGGTGGTCGGTGGTGCCGGCCCGGGCCGACGCCGCATCTTTGCGGCGCGCGAAGCGACGGTGGGCCTCCCCGAACTCGCCCCGCATCCGGCTCCTTATGACCGCACTTTCTATGTGGATTGGATGGCCGCCTTCGCCCGCATAATGGAGGATAATGTGAGCGACCAATCCGCGAATCCCATCGATCCCGCCGCCAATGAGGCGATCGGCGCGGTCATCCGCGTCCTCGCCGCGGGCGCGGCTTAGCCGATATGGGGAGGGAGAGCGCCAGAGTCGAGGCGGATGCTGCGTCCAGGCCCGGTTATGCGGTGATCCGCATTACCGGGGCTGCTGCGGCCGCATCCGACGCGCGATTCCGGGTGACGCGCCCGGTTCATGAGAATGGTGTACTCGGCCCCGATGGCTGGCAGGGCGCCGAGACGCTCCTCGATCCACTCTCCACTCGAGCGGAAGGCGGGGATCTGCTGATCGAGATCGGACCCGCCGTGGTCGACCGCGTCGAGGCTGGTGTGTACCAATTGGACGTGCCGGCGGCCGGATTTGCGGGCGTTGTGTCCTGGCCCGATCTGGACCTCTCCCGCGAGGTCGGGAACGGGCTGCCCACGATCTCCGTAGCCCGGGCAGCGCCCACCGTGGGCGCTGCCACTATGCCGCCCTCGCCGTCGGCGCGGGCTCCCGTGTCATCACAGTCGGCCCTGCAACCATCGACCCCGCAGCCGCCGCCCCACCTGGCCCCTGTTGCGACAGGAACGCGGACCCGTTCACTCTGGCCGTTCGTCGCGCTCGGTCTCCTGTGTGTCGTGCTGTTCGCTGGCGGTGCGTGGTGGATGCTCAATCATCGCCGCGCCTTCCCCGTGACAGTGGCTTCCTCTGCCCCTGCACTGCCGGCGCCCCATACTCCTCCACCGGCCGCACCGGCACCCCCCACGCTGCCATCGGCGGCGTCTCCGGCCCCCGGGCCGGCAGCCGAGAATTGCGCTGCGAAGACGACGATCAACGACATCGTCACCTGCGCTGCAGATATGGATACGCTCTACGGCATTGCCGCAGCGCGCTGGGACAACCATCAGCCGGGTCAAGGCTTCCTGCTGTTGCAGATCGCGGCCGATCGCGGCAGCGGACGGGCGGCGCTGCGGCTGGCCCAGATCTATGATCCCGACACTTTCCGCCCCGGCGGCCCGATTCGCAGTGCCGATGGGCGCCAGGCCGCGAAATACTATCGCGACGCGGTTCGGCATGGGCAGGATGCAGCGGCCGCTCCACGCGAGACATTGCGCCAGCGCCTGCAGCGAGACAGCGATAATGGAGACACTCTCGCCAGCCTGACGCTCAAGGATTTCTGGCCATGATGTACCGCAGGACCTTGCTCAAAAGCTCTGCCCTGGCCCTCGCCATGCCGACGTTGCTCCGCGCGGCCGCCCCCCAAAGGCCGCTGCTGATGCCGGGCAAGCAGACGCTGTTTCAGCGCGTGGTCGCCCGCCCGGGTGCCATCGCCTATGACGCGTCTGGCGGCGCCGGCACCGGGCGGCCAGTACCGGGCTTCGCAACCTTCTACGTCTATGCGCGCCAGGACCGGGACGGCGCGGAGTTCGTACAGCTGGGCCAGGCCACGGACGGCGCCACCATTGGCTGGGTTGCCTCAGCCGAGCTCGTCGACTGGCCGCATGCGATGATCGGCGCCTTTACCAACCCGATCCACCGTCAGCCGGTCCTGTTCCTGGACAGCAGGGATCACGAACGCACCCTCATCACCAGCACCGACCCTGCCGCCGCGGCGGCGCAGCTTCGCCAGGGGGCGACGAGCGGTCAGCCTGGTCAGGTCGTCGCCATCGAGCCCGCAAATTATGTCGACATCACCCGACAATTCTATTTGCTGCCGATCCTGGGCGCCGAGCCGATCGAGACCGATAGTGGCCCCACGGTGCATCTGCTGGAGGTGATCTCCGCGTCTGCGGATCCGCCGCGTGCGCCGCTACCGTCGGAGGCTGACGCACTGCAGAGGTTCCGGGCCGGCCTCATCTTCTTGATCGATACGACCGTTTCGATGCAGCTCTATATCGATGCGACTCACTCGGCGGTACGCTCCATCATTACTCAGATCGGCGCCTCGCCGGTGCGGGATCATTTCCGCTTCGGTGTCATCGGCTATCGCGACAGCCTGCTCGACACGCCGCGCCTCGAATATACCACGCGTGTCTTCGCCGAACCTGACTTCGCCCGGTCGGCCGATGCAGCCATCGTCGCACTGGGCTCGGTCCGGGAGGCGCAGGCCTCTTCCGCCGAATTCGACGAGGATCCGATTGCCGGGTTGAAGACTGCGATTGAGGCGACGGATTGGGGCAGCTTGGGTGGCCGCTACATCATCCTTATTACGGATGCTGGCGCGCGCGAGGCTAGCGATCCCCACAGCGCCACGCATCTCGGCATTGCCGAGATCAAGCAACTGGCGCGCGAGCGCGGCGTGGCCGTCTTTGCGCTGCACCTACTGACCCCGGAAGGCAATACTGCGCATGACCATGCCCGTGCCGCAGCGCAATACCGCACCCTGACCGCGATGGACGGCACCACGCCTCTCTATTTTCCGGTGCCGAGCGGCGACCAGGCCGCCTTCGGCCGTACTATCACCAGCCTGACGGACGCCCTGCTGCAACAGGTCGCCCGGACCACCGGCCAGCCATTAGCCCCGCCCGCCGCGGTCGCTCCAGCCGCCATGGAGCACCAGGTCGAGATCGTGGCTGAGGCCATGCGCCTGGCCTATCTGGGGCGCACCGAGCAGACTCGGGCGCCCGACATCATTCGCGCCTATACCGCCGACCGTGACATGGGGGACCTTACCCGTCGTGCCATCGGCGTGCGCGTGCTGCTGACGCGCGACCAACTTTCCGATCTGGCGCAGTCGCTGCGTAGGGTTCTGGATGCCGGCATGGCGAGCCGGGTGGATCCGACCACCTTCTTCACCCAGCTTCGCACCGCCTTCGCCGCGGCCGCGCGCGGCGTGTCGCAGAATGCCCCGATTGCGAAGCTTGGCAGCCTGCTCGGCGAATATCTCGACGGACTGCCCTATCAGTCGGACATCATGAATATCAGTCAGGACGACTGGGTGGCGATGGGCGGCATCCAACAGACCGAGGTACTGAACGGCATCGAGGCCAAGCTGCGTCTGTACACGGAGTTCCAGACCCAGACTGATCTCTGGGTTAATCTGGCCGGGCCTGAGCATCCGGGCGAGGCCGCGTATCCGGTGCCGCTTGAAGCTCTGCCTTGAGCTGGGCCCTGACCGGGCTCGTCCAGGTGCGCGACTTGCAGCGCCATCTCGGTCGCGGGGAGGATCGTTTCACGGTGACGATCGACCGGCTCGATCTCACCCCTGGCAATCATCTCGCGCTGACCGGTCCTTCCGGCTGCGGCAAGAGCACAGTGCTCGCCCTGCTCGGCCTGGCGTTGCGGCCGGACGCAGTGGCCACCTTCCGGATTGGCGCGACGGATGCCGCGGCGTTGTGGGCCGGCGGTCGGGAGGGTGATCTCGGCCGTCTGCGCGCCGGCACGATCGGATTCGTGCCGCAGACTGGCCGCTTGCTGCCTTTCCTGACTCTGCGCGGCAATATTGCCCTGCCACTCGATCTGATGAATCGGCCGGACCCGGCCCGCATCGTACAGCTGGCGGCGGCGCTCGGCATCACCGCCGTGCTCGATCGCCGCCCGGCGGAGGTCTCGATCGGACAGCGCCAACGCGCCGCAGTGGCGCGCGCCGTGATCCATACCCCCGCTGTCATCCTGGCCGACGAGCCCACCGCGTCGGTGCATCGAAGTCAGGCCCGCGCGGTGCTCGCGCTGTTGCGGGAGGTTGCAGCAGCCGTCGGCGCGGCCATGATGATCGCGACCCATGACCTCTCGCTCGCGGAGGAAGCCGGTTTCGCGACCGTGCCGATGCAACTGGCGGCGAGTGGCCTGCACAGCCGCGTCACTTGGCCATGCTGACGGTCGTCCGTATCGCTATTGCGGATCTCTGGTACGACCGGCGGCTTGGCCTCTGCACCGTGCTTGCCATCGCCGCCGTGCTGGCGCCGCTGATCGTGTTGGCAGGGCTGCGGGCCGGCGTGATCGCCGGCCTGCGCGACGCGCTGTTGGAGGATCCCAATATTCGCGAGATCGTCTCCGCGGCCAACCGTGAGATTTCCGTCGCGACGCTGGCGGCGTTGGCGGCGCGACCCGATGTCGCCTTTTTGGTGCCCCGCACCCGTACTCTCGCTGCCAGCCTGCTGCTCGAAGCTACGACAGGCCGGCAGGTGCGGGTGGAACTGTTGCCGTCGGCGCCGGGCGATCCGCTGCTGGCGGCATCCCCCGCCGATCCTGCGTCGATCGTTTTGTCGACCCCGGCGGCTGCCCGACTCGGCGTCGCAGCCGGGGCGGCCCTCACCGGGCAGTTAGTCCGCGTGACAGGCCGAGAAGGACGCCAGATCGTGCGCCTACCCTTGCATGTGCAAGCGGTGGCGGCCCCACGCGCTTTCACGCGAGAAGGGGCGTTCGTTGCCTTGCCGCTCGCGATCTATGTCGAGGACTATCAGGACGGACGCGCTCCCCCGCCGCCGGCGGACGCTGTGCTGCCATCGGGCCCTCCGGCACCGCGGCTGAGCTTTGCCGGTTTTCGTCTGTATGCCCGGCGGCTCGAGCAGGTCCCTGCGCTCGATGCCGCACTGCGGGGGCAGGCGATCGAGATCGTCTCGCACGCCGGGGATGTTGATGGGTTGTTAACCCTCGACCACGACCTGCATCTGTTGCTCTGGCTCGTCGCCACGCTGGGCGGGTTCGGTTATCTGATCTCGCTCGGGGCGGGGCTGTGGGCGGGGGTCGAACGCCGCCGCGGGGAACTGGCGCTGTTACGCTATCTCGGCATGCAAGGCGGAGCGCTTGTCTGTCTGCCGGCGGTCCAGGCACTCGTGCTGGGTCTGGTGGGGGCTGTCCTTGCCATCCTGCTCGCCTGTGGCGCCGGGCTGCTGCTCAACCGCGGCTTTGCTAGCACGCTCGCGCTTGACCGGGCCCTGTGCCGCATCGATGGCGCCATCTGTGCCGCCGGGCTCGGCCTGACCCTGGCCGGCGCGGTCCTGGCCTCGCTCGCCGCCGGCTACCGGGTCTCGCGCGTACAACCTTGGGAGGGTCTGATATGAGCTGCAAACATCACCGCCCCTGGCTCGTTGTTCTCGGCTTTGCCGTCTGGGCCGGTGGCGCCGCTGCGCAGACGCCATGGGACCCGAAGTTCACCAATCCGAAGCCCGCGGCAGATGATCTCATCCTGCCGCTTCCCTGTGGCGCTGCAATGGCGTTCCGCGCGGTGGCGGTGCCCGCCGGTATCGAGCCACTCGACGACCGCGCGATTCAACTTGGCACGCCCGACGCGGAACTCGGCTTCAATGAATACCAGCGTGGCGCCTTTCTGGCCGCGCCCTTCCCGGGCGCCAATGGCGTGCGGGTCTTCTACATCGGCAAATATACCGTTACGCGCGACCAGTATGAGGCCGTCATGAATCCGTCCTGTCCTCAGCCCTCGCTACGCGGCCGCGTAGCGCAGGCAGATATCAGCTGGTTCGATGCCGTCGATTTCACCGAGAAAATGTCTTCCTGGCTACTCACCCATGCCGCAGACAAACTGCCGCAACGGGACGAGGCGCTCGCTTTCGTGCGCCTGCCGACCGAGGAAGAATGGGAATATGCCGCGAGGGGTGGTGTCGCGGTATCGGAGAGCGACTATCTCGCACCGACCTGGCCAATGCCGGAGGGGCCCGAGCGCTACGCCATCGCGGGTGCCGGTATGGCAGATGGTAAGGCTCAGCAGGTCGGACAGCTCTTGCCAAACCCGCTCGGCCTGTACGACATGCTCGGCAATGTCGAGCAATGGGTGCTCGAGCCCTACCGTCTCAACCGCGTGGGTCGGTTGCAGGGAATGGCGGGCGGGTTCGTTGCGCGTGGCGCGAGTTATGCAACACCGATCGAGGAACTCCGCACCTCGATGCGTACCGAGATTCCACCCTTTGACGCGGCGAAGAAGCAGCCGACCCGCTTGGCCTTCGTCGGCTTCCGCGTCGTCCTCTCTACGGTCGCCGGTGGCGGTGTGAGAGATGTCGCACGTCTGCGGCAGGCTTTCGACGCGCTTCAGCACTCACGCACGGGGGCAAGCTTGGACCCCGTCGCGATGCTCGCTCAACTCCGCCAGCAGACGCCGAATATTGAACTGCGCCGTGGCCTCGACGTGGTCGCGGCAGCATTGTCATCGGAAGCACGAGCCCGCACCGATGCCCGCGCGCAAGCCGTTCGCGCTGACCTGAATGCGGCATCGGCACTCGCATACATCGTATGGCGCGTACAGCAATTGATCAAGGTGCAGCAGCAGGGGCTTAACGACCCTTATAATCAGGCGCCGGAGAATGCCGCGCTTCTCGCCCGCATCCGTGGCTCCATCGCCGCCAACCAAACGGAGCAGCAGACCGCGCTCGATGCTTATACAGGGCTCCTCCGCCAGGTCATCGCCGATGGTGCATTCGAGAACGTTTCAGCGCAGGCCACCGTGGTGACGCAGGAGATGGCGGCGCGTGCCGACCGGCGCCGACGTTTCGTGGACGTCGCGGTCGCTCATCTGCGGACACTGGAACAGGGCAAGCCGCTCGCGAACGATGCCGTCCTGCAAGCTATCAATGCCGTGCCCTGACCGGACCCTATTGCGCGTCAAGGGTGGCGAGCGTCGCTAGATAGCTCCGGCGCTGATCCTGGATACGCTTCACCTCGGCAGCGCTCGGCGTGGGGTTGGTCTGCGCTGCCTGCAGTTGTGCGTCCAGAGCGCTCAACTGTGCCTGCGCCTGGCTGAGTTGCATCCGATTTGCACGCCCGCGCGCTCGCACGGCATCAAGGCGTCGCCGCAAATCAGCCTGGCCGCGGCGCATCTCGGCTACTTGCCGGCGCAACGCATTCGCCTGATCTTCGGCGCGGCTTGCATTCTGTTGCTCGAATGCGGCATTGGCTTGGGCAACGGCAGCATCTCCCTGTGCCGCCGCCGACTGCGTCTGCAGCCGCGCCGTGCGCTGCTGATAGCCACCGGCCGCGCAGCCGACGCCACCGAAGAATCCTGCGCTCCCCGGATCACACCCTCCCGCCGCGCATCCGGCTAGCAACAGGAGCGAGATGCCGAGTCCGGCCCGCATCATGATTGCGGAACTGCCGCCGTAGCGCTGTAAAGCTCGGCCTGGCTGCTTTGCAGGCTCTGGCGCGACGTTTCGATCTGGGCCAATGATTTCCGCAGGTCCTCCGAGTTATTTCCGGCTGCAGCGACCTGTTGGCGCAGCACATCTTCGCGCTTACTAATATTACCAACCAACTGCTGCAGCTGTTGCCCATATTCCTCCGAGGCCGTCAGTTGCTGATGGTACTGCGCCGAGGTGATCTTGCCGGCCCGGTACTGTGCGAGCAATTGCGGGGATTGCGCAACAGCTTCCGCTGCCCGGTGCTGTGCTTCGGTCGCCGCCGCATTGGCCAGCGAAGCCTGATTCTGCGCATCCTGAATCTGCTGTTGCAGCGTGTCTTCCGTGCGAGCCTGGTTGACGTTGTTATTTGCGACCACCGTGCCGGCCCCGGCACCGAGCGCACCACCCGCGAGTGCGCCGAGTGCTGCGCCCTGGCCACGATTGCCGCGATCGACCACCGCGCCCAGGATCGCACCAACAACAGCACCCGAGACGGCGCCAGTTGCGACCGTCTGGCCGAAATTCGCGTTCGCACGGTCAACGGCTGTCGCATTCGGGCCGAGCTGATTCCCTCCGGCACAACCAGCCAACAGTGAAACGATCAGCGCGCTCGCCGTTACCCGCATGGACCAGGAAGCACGATATGACGAACGATGCGACGGTGGCATAACGACCCCAATTCCCATATGTCAGAAAACTTCTTAAGCGGAATAAAATCGGTCGACAAGCTGTCGGGCCTCGATTTTCCCGCCGGGAAATCGTATCTGCGTGGCGCTACGGTCGTCCGCTATCTGACGGTGCCGTTGGCGTCGTGTCCGGCGACATCAGCAGGGCGTCCTGGTCGGCACGGTCATCGAACCGGCGGTGGGCCGAATGCGTCGTGCGTCGTCGGCGGGGCGTCTATGCTCAGCAGTCGCCACGAGGCACCTATCGCGCCATGCCTTACCGCTCTGCAGACCGACGGCTGCTGCTCGCCAAACCTCGACCCTGACCGTCTCAATCGAGTTTGACCATCTCGCCCGGTTCGCGATGCCAGATGGTCACCGCGCCGGCAGGCACGGCCTTCAGCGCACGACTCCGTTCGCCTCGCTGCGGGCTCGCCGTTGGATCGTCGAACGCACCTTTCGCTGGATGACCCGCTGGCGCCGTGTCATCCGCGATTACGAACAGCGCCTCGACGTCTCCGAAGCTATGATCCTCATCGCTATGGGCAGCATACTGCTACGCAGGAATGCCCACCCATGATTTTCCAAAAGGACTCTAACCGGGATGGGACGATGCCGGCGGTGCCCCTTGCCCGCGCAGCGCCTCCCAAAGTGCCCCCGGCCCCAGCAGGGCCGAGAGGATGCCGACCCGCACCTTTTCCGACCCAAGCGCCTGCGTGCTCATGCTCTGGTGCGCGGCCATCGCATCCATGATGGCATCCATCAGCGCATCCTGCAGGCTCGGCGAGTTGGAGAATTGCTCCCTTGTATTCGCCGCCGCTTGCGCCTTCAGCGTGTCCGATTCCAGCAGCTTGCCCTTGATGACGCTGTCCACATAGGTGATCGCGTCGCCCTCCGTCATCTCGCCCTCGAACAGATCATTGATCGCCTGGATGATCGCCGCCAACCGCAGCTTTTGCTTGTCCTGCACCGCACCCGAACCCGCCTCGGTGACCGGCTGCAGCGGGTCCGGCGCCGGCCGCCGCCCAGGTTGAGCTTCTGCTGCCCCAGGTCGCGCATCCGATGATGCGTCAGCCGCAACGCGGAGAGGTCGATCCCATCACGCTCCCGCCCAAACTCCAGCAGCGGTGACAGCAACTTCGCGAAAAGATAAAGCTTCTCGTAGTCGGTGTTCCCGTAATCGAACATCTGCCCAAGAAACTCGTACGCGCGCGTGTAGCTACCGAGATCGCGCTTGAACAGTAGCAGCGCTTCAACCTCATCCTGCCCGGCCTTCTGCGCCGAACTGGCAGGCGGCTCGTTCCGAGCTGCCTGTTGAGCCTGCTTGAATCGCACCAGCAGCCGGTTGCTGACTGGGCCGATCGCGGTGTCCAGCTCCGCCTGCGAGGCCTTCGGCTTCAGCACGGCACGCACCACACGCTCAACCTCGTGCTGGTCGTAGAGGCGCTGGGCATCCAGCTTGTTCCGCAGGTCCAGCACTACATTGGGGTCGCTGGTCCCGCCCAGCTCGACCGTGGTGTGGTATTGCCGGAACGCGGCCAGAATCTCCTCCGGCTCGTTGACGAAATCCACCACGTATGTGGTGTCCTTGCCCGGTGCCGCACGGTTCAGCCGCGACAGGGTCTGCACCGCCTGAATGCCGCCCAGCTTGCGGTCTACATACATCGCACAGAGCAGCGGCTGGTCGAACCCGGTCTGGAACTTGTTGGCGACGATCAGGATGCTGAATGCCGGTGTCGCGAAAGCCTCGCGCAGGTCGCGCCCGCGCAACGCCGGGTTCATGCCGGCTTCGGTGAAAGGCTCCGGCCCGCTCTCAGCGTCTTCCACCTCGCCCGAGAACGCCACCAGCAGGCCGATGGCATAGTTCCGCTGCCGGACATAGGACTGCATCGCCAGCATCCAGCGCACCGCCTCCTTGCGGCTGGCGGTGACCACCATGGCCTTGGCTCGGCCGCCCAACAGATGCGCCACGTTCTGCCGGAAATGTTCCACCACGATTTGCACGCGGGCCGCGATATTAATCGGGTGCAAGCGCACCCAACCCATGATGCCCTTCTTCGCCGCGCTGGCATCGACCTCCGCCTCGGATATCTCCTTGCCCTGATGCGTCAGCCGGAAAGCCAGCTTGTACGAGGTGTAGTTCCTCAGCACATCGAGGATGAATCCCTCCTCGATCGCCTGGCGCATCGCGTAGGTGTGGAAGGCTTCCGGCAAATTGCCCGGCCCGGGCGGCTGGTCCGGATGCGGGCGGCGGCCGAACAGCTCCAGCGTCTTCGCCTTGGGCGTCGCGGTGAAGGCGATATAGGTGATGTGGCGATCCTGCATGACGCGCGTCGCCATCTCGGCTGCCAGCACGTCTTCCGTGTCGAACTCGCCGCCATCCTCCAGCGCCGCGCGCTCCTCCGGCGACAAGGCGGCCTTCAGCTTGCCGGCGGTGGCGCCAGTCTGGGACGAATGCGCCTCGTCGGCGATCACTGCGAAGCGCTTGCCGCTTGTCGCAGCCAGCCGGCGGATTTCCGCGATGGCGAAAGGGAAAGTCTGAATCGTGCAGACCACGATCTTCTTGCCGCTGGTTAGCGCCGCCGCCAGCTCCTGGCTCTTGCTCGCACCCTCGCCGGTGATGGTGGCGACCACGCCCAGCGTGCGTTCGAACCCCTCGATCGCCTCGCGCAACTGCTTGTCCAGCACCGTGCGGTCCGACACGACAACCACCGTGTCGAATAGCTTGCGATGGTCGGCATCGTGCAGATCGGCCAGGAAATGCGCCGTCCAGGCGATGGAGTTGGTCTTGCCCGACCCGGCGGAGTGCTGAATCAGATACCGCCCGCCCGGCCCATCCGCCGGCACCTGCGCCACCAGCTTGCGTGTCGCGTCGAGCTGGTGGAAGCGCGGGAAGATCCAGCCCACCAGCCGCTTCTTGTCATCCTTCACCGGCACCAGGTAGCGGCCCAGGATCTCCAGCCAGCTATCCCGCTGCCACACATCCTCCCACAGATACGCGGTCGGGGCGCCATGCGGGTTCGGGGGATTGCCGGCGCCTTTGTCGAGCCCCCGGTCGAAGGGCAGGAACACGCTGTCCGCGCCCGCCAGCTTCGTGCACATCGCAACATGGCTGTTGCTGACGGCGAAATGCATCAGCGCGCCGCCGGGGAAGGCAAGCAGCGGCTCCGCCCGGTTTGTGCCGGGCGCTTTGGGCAGGCGGTCGTAGCGGTATTGGTCGATCGCATCTTGCAGGGACTGGGTGTAGTCCGATTTCAGCTCCGCCGTGGCGACGGGGATGCCGTTCAGGAACAGCACCAGGTCGATGCTGTTCTCGTTCTGCTCGGAGTAGCGCAGTTGCCGCACCACGCGCAGCCGGTTGGCAGCGTAGCGCGCCTGTAACGCCGGGTTCATGGCCAGCGCCGGGCGGAACTGGCACAGGGTCAGGCGTTGCCTAAGCCCGATTACATCCAGCCCCTCCCGCAAAAGGGCCAGCGTTCCCAGCTTGTCGAGCGCGGTACGCAGCCGGTCGGCCAGCATGGTTGTGGCGGCGGGGCCGTGGGTCTTGCCCAGGCTCTCCCAGGCGTCGGGCTGGGTTTCCTGCACCCAGGCGATCAGGTCTTCGGGGAACAGGGCATGGGCACGGTCGTAGCGGGATGCGGCATCGGGCTCGTACAGCCAGTCCTGCGCGGCCAGATGGGCGCAGATGCCGTCTTCGAAGGCGATTTCTTTGTGGGGGCTCATGCCGCCTCTGCCGCGGGAAGGGCAAGCTGCCGGGCCTCCCATTCCTTATAGGTGATGCCGCTGTCGGCCACCTTCCACTCAAGGGTGCCGTTGGATGGGCGGCCATTGACCACGGCTGCGGCGGCGCTGGGGCTGCGGAAGGCGTAGTTGCGGGTGAAGCGACAATGGCTGCCATCCGCCGCCAGAGTGCCGGCGCGCAGTAACTCGGCATGAAGCTGCGCAAAGCTATGGTCCGCGCCTGAGCCGCGGCCCTCCCAGGCGGCGCGCGCCAAGGACCCGGCTTCGACGACGAATTCGCCATCCGCCAGGAAGGCGGTGGCGCGCAGGCCGTGCCGCCTGTTTTCCAGCACGAAACGCGCGGCGGGCGGCACCACTTGGGCCGGCGCAGACGCCGCCGGCACGGCGGCGGGCCGGGCGCGCTGGATGAACAGGTCCACCCGCACCGCTGGCAGCACGATCAGCAGGTTTTCGAGGAACGCCTCCATCTTCGCGATATCGGCTTCGCTGAGCGGCGGGCGGGGCGGGCTGGTGGCGTTGTCGAGCGGGACGCGGCCGATGCTGCGGGCCTGCTCGATCAGCCTGGCTTCCAGGTAGCGGCCATGCGCCTTGTTGAGCTTGTTGCCGGCGGTGGTGACCAGCACGGCGCTGGTCCACCACTCCTTCGCCACGTCATGCGACTTGATGCGGGCGCCGATATCCTCGGACTCACCGATATAGGCGCGGGGTTCGCCGTCCTGCTCGCCGAGCAGCAGGTAGATGCCTGTATAGCCTGCCTCGGTCCGGCGCAGCGCGGTGGCGATCTGGGTGCGGGGGACCATCAGCACATGGCCGGTCCAGTTGAACAGCTCCGCGGTCAGCATGCCGTCGGGCCGGCCGTCGATATAGTAGAGTTCCAGCGACCGGCCGGCGGCGGCGTTCATGCGGCTTCCTGTGCGTCCGGCACTTCGTTGCGGACATCGATCTTGCCGGTAACGGCAGCCGAGATCAAGGCGGCCCGGCGTTCGCGGAGCAGGGTTATGGCGCGGGTGGCTTCGGCTTCTAACCGTTCGATCATCGCAAGGTTGTGCTCAATATCACTGATGATCCTGATTTGCTCCGCCAATGGAGGCATTGGAACGCGAACGCTTTTGACATCACCACAGTTAAGGTGGGGGTGTAGCGCACTTGTTTGGATCGAAAGAAGGGTGTGTTGACCATATGTTGAGTTCAAAACCCACGAAAGCCAGTCTCCACTGAGCCTCCTTCGGTCTGGCGTTAGAATTATCAAGGCGTGGCAATTACACCCCGAAAACTCGTCCGTAACGACGGCGGTTTGTCCGATATCGCCTGTTTGCACAATAAGAACATCGCCAGAAGAAAGTACGGACTTCTCATGAATGGCGCTCCACTCGGCGGTTACATAATACGGGACATGAAACGAAATGCGGTTGTTTTTGATATGAAGCGACTGAAGGTAGCGGATGCCATCGTCGACGAGAATGTCCCGAGTCGGACCAACATACCCGTTGGTGATCTTAGTGGTCAGCGTTGAGACCGCGTACACATCCCAATGCGCCGGTACCTGCCCCAGCCAGGGCACGCCGGAGTCCTTCATCGGGGCGTTCGGGTCCAGGCCCTTGGTGACGGCTTGGGAGATGACGGCCTGCCGCTTCTCCTTCAGCAGCGCAATCAGCCGCTCCTGCTCGGCCACCAGCGCGTCAATCTTGCCGGTCTCTCGGTCGAGGAAGGCCGCGATGGCAGATTGCTCAACGGCTGGGGGGACGGGAACACGCAAATTTCCAATAACCTCAACGGACAAACCCGGCTGTGCAGCCGTGATGGAGTATTGTCCAAGATTCATTGTACGGAGAAATTCTCCCAACCATAGGACATTACAGGGCAATCTCGGCGAAACCACAACTGCATGCTCTGATGCCCAGAATTTGCCTTCCGCATAATTGATACTTCCACATAGGGCACCCTGGCGGCCGATCAGGGCGAAGTATCCATCATGCGTGAACGCGTTCGCATAGCCACGCAAGCCATTCCCCCCATAAACAGGATATGGTCCAGAATCTTCGATTTGTTCAGCGGTGATTTGTTCGCCGCTCTTCATAGATACGAGGTACTTAGAGCGGGATGACATTAGGCAGATTCGGGTTGTGCGGCGCGGTTGAAGTCTGATTCAAGCTACTGGCTGGATAGGAGGCCAGCGGCGATGGCGCGGCCGTTATCGAATGATCTTCGCGAGCGTGTTGTCAGTGC
>DASWON010000231.1:0-3963 GCA_036398735.1 Rhodopila sp. | reverse complement strand
GACGAGCCGTGGTGCCGCGTCGCGGTCCGGTTTCTGCAACTGCGACACCAGGAGCAGCAGCGGCACAACAAATCCGGTCAGCAGCACCACGCCGAACACGTCGAACCCGGCTTTGACCCGGCTTCGGGTTCCGGCGGGCAGGCGGCTCAGCAACAGCAAGGCGAGGAGTCCGACCGGCAAGTACGCCAGGAACACCGCGTGCCAGCCCCAGGCCTGGGTGAGGAACCCGCCCATCACCGGCCCGATCGTGGTACCGGCGACGATGTTGGCCGAGAGATAGCCCTGGTAGGTGCCCCGCTGGCGCGGCGGGACGTGCTCGCCGACCAAGGCGGTCGACAGCGTCATCAGCCCGCCGCCGCCCAGCCCCTGCAGCACCCGCGCGCACAACAGCAAGCCAAAGCTGGGGGCGAATGCGCACAGCCCGGACGCGGCCATGAAAATATACAGGGCGATGATCATCATGCGCTTGCGCCCGAAGGCGTCGCCCAGCCGGCCATAGGCGGGTGCCGCGACCGTGCTGGCGATGAGATTCGCGATCACGACCCAGGACAGGTTCTGCACCTCGCCGAAGGTAGCGGCGATCGCCGGCAGCGCCGTTGCGACGACAGTGCCGTCGGCCGACGCCAGAAAGACCGGCAGGATCATCGGCGGCACCACGAGGCGGAACAGATGGGGCGGCGGCGGCAGATGCGGGGCGTCTCGCAGAGCGGACGGCGTCGTCATGCGACACCGGCGACACGCGCGTCGCGGCAGGGCGGGTTTCGTGGTCGGAGCATGGGACGTTTCCGGTTTTCTTGGCCCGACGGTTTGCCACGCCCGGATTTCGAGCGCCATTCCCCAGGCTGCCCGAGCGCTGCCGGTGGTTGGCGACAGCGGTGGGAATTGCGGCATTGACCGCTCGGTCGCCAACGCCGGAGGGGAAGAAGCCGCCGGCCCGCGCGTCGGCATCAGCCGCGGATGCCACGATCGCTGTTCGTGCGGCCGTTGGCCCGGGCGCGAACGTTGTGGCGTCCGGTCGTCAGTGGCGCCTGGCCGACCCGCCCGATGCAAGTCCGGCGGATCGGTTCGGCGGGATCGCGAATGGCGTCCGGATCGTGAATGCGCGCCGTGTCCGGTCGGTCGGCGGTGTCACGGCTGGTGGTCGGGCACCTCGGCCGGTCTGCGGGCGGGGTTGCGGGCCGCCACCAGGATCAGCGCAGCGAGCGCGATTGCCGCGCCGATCCCCGCGTCCGCTTGAAATCCCGCCCATCCCATGGCCTTGCCGCCGATCAGCGAGCCCAGCGAAATGCCGAGGAACAGCGCACTGTTGTTCAGCGCCAGAATGAGTGCCCGGCGCTGCGGGAAGGCACGCGCCAGGCTGGCTTGCTGGGCCGGGAAAAACAGCTGCGCGAAGATCGAGGTGACAAGCAGCACGGCATCGGCGGCCCATCCCGTGCCGACCCCGGCGCCGAGGGCCAGCAGGCAGGCGAGCAGACCCGCCAGGCTCGTGAGCATGGTCCTGTGCGTGCCGAACCGGTCCGCCAGCTGACCGCCCAGCAAGGTTCCTACCAGCGCGCCGATCCCGTAGCTGCCGATCGCACGCGCCACCTGAAAGGACGCCAGGCCGGCCCCGGTGAGCCAGACGCCGAGATAAGTGTAGACCCCGTAGAGCGCGGTCGCCCAGAGGACGGTCGGCAACAGGCGCATCGCCGTTGCCGGCGGATGCAGGGCGGGCAGCGCCGCCACCGGCTTGCCACCGGATATCGCGTCGGCCGGCCAGATCAGCCGGTTGGCGGCGATCAGACCCAGACTGAGCGCGGCGAGCAGCAGGAATGGCGCCCGCCACCCGTGTACCGACGCGATGAGGGTCCCGGCGGGCGTGCCGGCCGACAGCGCCAGCAGCAGCCCCGAGACCGCGATCGCCATCCAGGTCGCCCGGCGGTCCGGTGGGGCGGCCTCACCGACCCCGGCATAGATCAGCGGCGAGACGCCCGCCGTCGCCGCGCCGGCGACAATCCGCGTGACGAGCAGCCAGCCGAAGCCGGGCGCCAGTCCGGTCGCGAGATTGGCTGCCGCGAAGACCAGCAGGCAGGCGGTCAGGGTCCGACGCCGCCCCATCCGGTCGGCAACCTGGCCGATCAACGGCGCGGCCATCAGGTAGACCAGCGAGAACACGGTGACGCTGAGACCGGTGGCCGCGGCGGACCGGCCGAACTCCGCCGCGATCGACGGCAGCAATGGCGAGATGATGAACAGGTCGGTGCCGACCACGAACATCGTGAGCCAGCCGCAGGCGAGCCTCCAGGCCGGGCTCATCGGCGCACCGAACGTCGGGGAGCCGGGCAGGGGGGATACGTCGCCGGCCGTGTCCCTGGCCGCGGTCGTGGCGCTGTCGCCCGGCCGGACCGCCTGCCTACCGGCCGCGCCGGCGTCGGCTCCATTTTCGACATCGAGGCGCCTGGCACGATCGCTACGCTACAGTCGCCAGAGCCGCTTTGATCTGCAGCCGGGTGAAGGGTTTGGCGACGAACTCATCCATCCCCGCATTCAGGCACC
This sequence comes from Rhodopila sp., assembly GCA_036398735.1. Taxonomy (GTDB): domain Bacteria; phylum Pseudomonadota; class Alphaproteobacteria; order Acetobacterales; family Acetobacteraceae; genus Rhodopila. The sequence continues at coordinate 1,428 of DASWON010000231.1, read as the reverse complement.
GCTCCCGGTAGCTGTGATCGGCACTCGCGGTCAGCGCGACGATCGGCGTACGTGGCGCGCCGGCCGCCTCGCGCTTGCGGATTTCGCTGGTTGCCTCGAAGCCGTCCATCTTCGGCATCTGGCAGTCCATGAAGATGACATCGAAATGCCGTCGCTCGTAAGCGGCCAGTGCTTCCAGCCCGTTACCCGCGGTCTCGACCTTCCAGCCGAGATTTTCCAGAATTCCGACCGCCACCATGAGGTTGATGGCGTTGTCCTCGACAACCAGCGCGTGGTGCTCGGACGAGGTGCCGTTGGTGGGTGCCTCGGCCATGGCTGCCTCGCGCGGACGCGCCTGAACGGCCGCGGACGCCTGTTCGCGTTCGTTAAGGCTGCCGAACAGCTCCGCCAGCTGAACCGGCTTGGTCAGCTGGCGTGCGCCGTACCTGCGCGCCTCGGGGACCGTCTGGCCTGGCAAGGTCAGCATGAGGATATGTACCGACGCATGATCCGGGTCCGTCCGCATGACCCGCATCAATTCAAAGCCGTCGGCGTCCGCCAGTGTCATGTCGATCAGCACGATCCCGAACGCGTCGCCGCGCAGGCCGGCCATGCGCACCGCATTGACGGCTTCGGCGGCGCTCTTGACGGCCTCGACACGCATACCCACGCGGACGAGTTCGCTTTTCAGCACCGCCCGGCCGGTGTCATTGCTGTCCACCAGCAGCACATGGTAGCGGCTGTTGAGAGGCGAATCATAGCCGATGCGCTGCACGCTGTCGGCCTGCTGGCCGAAACGGGCGGTGAACCGGAAGCAGGAGCCGACGCCCTGCTGGCTGCTCACCTCGATGCCGCCGCCCATCAGCTCGCACAGGTCCTTGCAGATGCTCAGCCCGAGGCCACTGCCGGAGAAGCGCCGCGTGTCGCTGGTGTCCGCCTGGGAAAACGCATTGAAGATGATCTTCTGATCGTCCTCCGAGATGCCGATCCCGGTGTCGCGCACCTCGAACTGGAGCAGCACGTCGGTCGCGGTGGCCTCCTTCAGGGCAGCCGTGATGGTGATCTCGCCATGGTCGGTGAACTTGATCGCGTTGCCGACGAGGTTGTTGAAAATCTGGCTGAGACGCACCGGGTCGCCGATCAGCGCGGTCGGCAGGTTCGACGACAGCAGCAGCGACAGATGCAGCCCTTTCTGGCTCGCGATCGAGTCGAGCATGTAGATGACGTCTTCCATCAGTTCGCGCAGGTCGAACTTCTTGTGCTCCAGCGTGAACTTGCCGGCTTCGATCTTGGACAGATCGAGGATGCTGGTGATCAGCGACAGCATCGTGCCGGCGGAACGCTGCGCGGTTTCGACGTAGATTTTCTGTTTCAGATCCAGATCGGTCTGCAGCAGCAGTTCCACCAAGCCCAGCACGCCGTTCATCGGGGTGCGGATTTCATGGCTCA
>DASWON010000230.1:0-2891 GCA_036398735.1 Rhodopila sp. | reverse complement strand
GATCCCGCTGAGACGGCGCCGTCGCGGCCGCTGGGACGCTCTGACTGCCTGGCTGCTGCTGCCCTCGGCACTGTTACTGATCCTGTTCCTGGCGGTCCCGGTTTGCGCGACGGTCTGGCTGAGCCTGTCGCCCAACTCTTTGGTGCACTTTTCCGGGGCTGGGTTGAACAACTATGCCTATCTGCTGAGCAAGCGATACTATACCAATGTGACGATCACGACGCTTCGGCTTGCGGGCGAAACCACAGCGGCAGCGCTGCTGATCGGCTATCCGGCGGCGATGGCACTGGCTGATCTGAGGCCACGCGCTGCTGCGGCCATCAGCCTGGCAATGACGTTGCCGATCCTCGCTGGCCCGCTGGTGGTGGTGCTGGGCTGGATGATCCTGCTGTCCGAGGGCGGCCCTATGTTCGGGCCGCTGGTACGGGCGGGCCTTATTTCCCCGCCGCATCTGCTGGGGTCGGAGATCGGTATCGTCATCGGAGTACTGCATTTCGTGCTGCCGTTCGTCGTGCTGTCTCTGGCGAACGCCGTCCGCGCGATCCCGGCCCCGCTGCTCGAGGCAGCAAAGGAGCTCGGCGCATCGCCGTTGCAGCGCTTCCTGGGCGTGACCCTGCCGCTGACCCTGCCGGCTGTTCTGTCTGCAGCGATCATCGCCGTGTCGCTTGCGGTCGGCAGCTTCGTGGCGCCGCACTATCTGGGTGGTCCGGGTGACATGACGCTGACCACGCTGATCGCGCAGTTCATGTTGGCGACCTATAATGGCCAGCTTGCCGCCGCCGTCGCAGTGTTGCTCCTGGTCGCTATGAGCGTGCTGATTCTGGCACTGAGCTGGACGGCTGCAAGGTTGGGCCGCACATGACGAGCGAAGCGCGGGTCGCGGAAGGTGGCGGCGGACGTATCGCTGGGGAGGGGGTTGGACATCTCGCCGGCGACGGGGTTGGAGCCGGCGCCGACGTGGCAGATGTCTCTGTGGCTGGTAGGTTATGCCGTCCGAAACGAGCGCGGCGGATGTCTTCAGAACTAGGCACGATACGCATGGCCGGACGCGTGTACCTGGCTCTGCTGATGCTATTCCTTTTAGGACCAGCGGTGCTGGTCACGGTCGACTCATTCAACGCCGCCAGCAGTTTTCCCAGCCCGTTTGAGGGGCTCACCTTGCGCTGGTATGCCGCCTTGGGTCAGCATTCCGAGTTCCTGTGGGCGGCCTGGACAAGCATGAAGCTGGCGCTGTCGGCGGCTTCGGCTGCCAGCGTGGCCGGATTTTTGGCCTCCGCCGCCCTGGCTCGGGGACGTCTTCGCGGACGCACCGTGATCGGGGCTGCAATGATGGCGCCGTTGCTGATCCCGGAGCTGATCCTCGGCCTCGCCATCCTGCAGGTGGCGGGGCTGGCGCGGTTGCCCCTCGGCCTTCCGGTGCTGATCGCGGCTCACACGGTGTTCGTCCTGCCGCTCACGATACGTCTGGCGCTGGCCGGGTTTTCCCGCCTGGATGGTAGCCTGGAGGAAGCGGCACGCAGCCTGGGAAGCAGTCAGGCGCAGGTGATTTGGCATGTGATGCTGCCGCTGCTGCGGCCGAATCTGCTGGCGGGATTTGTAATCGCCGCGGTGCTGTCCTTTGTGAACCTGCCGCTGTCGATGTTCCTGACCACAGCACAAACCGCGACCCTGCCGGTGATCGCCTTCGCCTATATGGAAAGCCGCATCGATCCGATGATCGCAGCGGTAGCAACGCTTGTCATGGCTGGCGCCGCCCTGATCGCCGTCAGTACCAGCCGCCTGCTGCGCGTCCGCCTGATGGAGTAACCGATGGAAAAGACCCGATCCGACAAGCTGCATTTGGGTGCGTTCTTCCACCCAACCGGGAATCACGTCGCGTCCTGGTTGCACCCGGACGCGCAAATCGACGCCGGGATGAACTTCCAGCATTACGCTTCGCTCGCGCAGACAGCCGAAAAAGGCAAATTCGACCTGATGTTCCTGGCGGATTCCGCGGCCGTGCGGGGCGGTGACCTGGCCGCGCTACGCCGCTGGCCGCAGTACATGGCGTTCTTCGACCCGCTGACACTGTTGGCCGGCATCGCCGCAGTGACGTCGCATATCGGCCTCGTTGCCACCGCGACGACCAGCTACAATGATCCGTACACGCTGGCGCGACGGCTGGCATCGCTGGACCTGATGAGCAACGGGCGTGCCGGCTGGAATGTCGTGACGTCGTCGAACACACTGGAGGCTCTGAATTACGGGCTGCAAGCGCATCCGCCGCACGAGGACCGTTACGCACGGGCCCGGGAATTCTGCGACGTGATACGTGGGCTGCTGGATAGTTGGGAAGACGATGCCTTCGTACGCGACCGCACGCGGGCAATTTATTTCGATCCTGGCAAACTGCATGTGCTGAACCACCACGGTAAACATTTCGACGTCCGCGGGCCGCTGAACCAGGCTCGACCGCCGCAGGGCTATCCGGTGTTCGCCCAGGCCGGCATCTCGGATGCTGCGCGCGACATGGCGGCCCGCCAAGCGGAAATCGTTTTTACGCCGCTGCATACCATACCGCGGGCGCAGGCATTTTATCAGGATCTGAAGTCACGTGCGATCGGCTATGGGCGCTCTGCGGACCATATCAAGCTGATGCCGGGGCTGAACGCCGTGGTGGGGCGCACACGGGCCGATGCCGAGGAGAAGCACCGCTATCTGCAATCCCTGATCCATCCCGATGTGGGGCGGGCGCTGCTGTCGAACGCAATGGGCGATATCGATTTGTCCAGCTGCGACGACGACGAACGTTTGCCGCCTGCAATCATCGAAGCCTCTCGCCGGAGCGGGCGATCCGACGCGACCGTCGTGATAGATATGAGCGAGCGGGAGGGAATGACGCTCCGGCAGAT
>DASWON010000229.1:0-5065 GCA_036398735.1 Rhodopila sp. | reverse complement strand
ATGGACCGCCTGGTGCGGTTCAACGTGCTGGCAATGTCGGGCCGAGCGGTGGAGGCGGCTGGGGACGTTGACACACTGCTGCTGGACAAGACCGGCACGATCACCCTCGGCAACCGCCAGGCCACCGAGTTCTTCCCGCTGACCGGCGTGCCGCCGCGCGAACTGGCCGATGCCGCGCAACTGTCGTCGCTGCCGGACGAAACCCCGGAGGGCCGCTCGATCGTCGTGCTGGCGAAGGAGAAATACGATATCCGCGGCCGCGAGATGGCGCCCATGGATGCGCATTTCGTGGCCTTCTCGGCCCAGACGCGGCTGTCGGGCATCGACTTCGACGGCTCGTCCATCCGCAAGGGCGCGGTGGATGCGGTGCTGAACTGGGTGCGCACGCCGACCGCCGGTGCGACCGTCGGCAATGTCGTGACCTCGCTACGCCCGGCCACGGTAGCCGAGGCAGCGGTCAAGGAACTGATGGCCAAAGCCGAGGAGATCGCGCGCGCCGGCGGCACGCCTCTGGCGGTTGCCAAGGACGGCAAGCTGCTGGGCGTCATCTACCTCAAGGATATCGTCAAGGGCGGCATCCGCGAGCGCTTCTCCGAACTGCGGCGGATGGGCATCCGCACCGTGATGATCACCGGCGATAATCCATTGACGGCCGCGGCGATCGCCGCGGAGGCGGGCGTGGATGACTTTCTGGCGCAGGCGACTCCGGAAGCAAAACTGAAGCTGATCCGCGACGAGCAGGCGCAGGGCAAGCTGGTGGCGATGTGCGGGGACGGCACTAATGACGCCCCTGCCCTGGCTCAGGCCGACGTCGGCGTGGCGATGAACACCGGCACCATGGCGGCACGCGAAGCCGGCAACATGGTGGACCTCGACAGCGACCCCACGAAGCTGATCGAGATCGTGGAGATCGGCAAGCAGCTGCTGATGACCCGCGGCGCGCTGACCACGTTCTCCATCGCCAACGACGTGGCGAAGTATTTCGCCATGATCCCGGCCATGTTCATCGCCTTCTATCCGCAGCTCGAGGCGCTGAACATCATGCGGCTGGGCAACCCGCAGAGTGCCATTCTGTCGGCGATCATCTTCAACGCACTGATCATCGTGGCGCTGATCCCGCTGGCGCTGAAGGGTATCTCCTACCGGCCGATCGGCGCTGCCGCGCTGTTGCGTCGCAATCTGCTGATCTACGGGCTGGGCGGCATCGTTGCCCCGTTCGTGGGGATCAAGCTGATCGACATGGCGGTAACGGCGATCGGCCTGGCCTGACCGCGCGACATCGCCGCACCTCATACCGACGACACCCAGGAAACCGGCCACGGATGAAACAGATGAACCCGCACGCCAGCGACGACATCATCTCGGTGCATCCGTGGCACCGGCTCTTCGCTTCGGAGCCCGCCATGCCGCAGGCCATCCATCCGCCGGGTCATGGCGCGGTCCGACAACTTCACCGCTGATACGTTTCTGAGGACATTCTCCCATGCTGCAGCAAATTCGTCCGGCCATCGTGATGATCGTCTGCATGACGGTTCTCACCGGCCTCGCATATCCGCTGGCGATGACCGGCATCGCCCAGGCCATCTTCCCCTACCAGGCGAACGGCAGCCTGATCCAGCGGGATGGCAAGGTCATCGGCTCCGCGCTCATCGGGCAGAACTTCGCCGGCGAGACCTATTTCCATGGCCGGCCGTCGGCGACCACGGACACCGATCCGAACGACTCGTCCAAGACCATTCCGGCGCCCTACAACGCCGCCAACTCGGCCGGCTCGAACCTGGGTCCGACCTCCAAGGCGCTGCTCGACCGGGTAACCGAGGACAGCAACAAGCTCAAGGCCGAAAACCCGGGCACCCCGGTTCCGATCGACCTGGTGACGACGTCGGCCAGCGGGCTCGATCCGGACATCTCGCCGGCCGCTGCCCTGTTCCAGGTGCCGCGCATTGCCAAAGCGCGCAACGTGCCCGAGGAGAAGGTTCGCCAGCTGGTGCTCGACCACGTCACCGGCCGCATCGCCGGGCTGATCGGCGAACCGCACGTCAACGTGCTGGCGTTGAATCTGGCGTTGGATGCGCTAGGTCATTCGTGAGCGGACCCGATGTGAACCGCGTCCGCGATGCGGCAACCAGACCTGAACAGACCGGGCTGGGAGCCGGGCCTGGGCAGACGGGGCCTGGGCAGACGGGGGCTGGGCAGACGGGGGCTGAGCAGACCGACACCTGGAAGACGCGGCTTGAATGGGCGGGGCCTGAACGGACATTAAATGGGCGAAAGCGCGAATACCGACCGGCGGCCCTCGCCTGACGCATTGCTGCGCGAGGCAGAGAAGTCGCAGCGAGGCCGTCTGAAGATTTTCCTCGGCGCCGCACCGGGGGTCGGCAAGACGTTCGAAATGCTGTCCGCCGCCCAGGCCAGGCGGCGGGAGAACGTCGATGTGGTGGTCGGCGTGGTCGAGACCCACGGGCGGGCGGAAACCGAGGCGCTGACGGCGGGGCTCGAAATCATTCCCCGCCGGACGATCGCCTACCGGGAAAAGACGCTGACCGAGATGGACCTCGACGCGATCCTGGCCCGTCATCCGCGCCTCGTGCTGGTTGACGAACTGGCACACAGCAACGCCCCCGGCAGCCGCCATCCCAAGCGTTATCTCGATGTCGAGGAACTGCTGGCCGCCGGCATCGACGTCTACACCACGCTGAACATCCAGCACGTCGAGAGCCTGAACGACGTGGTGGCCAGAATCACCCGCATCCGCGTCCGGGAAACCGTGCCGGATTCGGTGATCGAGCGGGCCGACGACATCGAACTGATCGACCTGACTCCCGAGGACCTGATCCAGCGGCTGAAGGACGGCAAGGTCTATGTGCCGGCGCAGGCCGAGCGGGCGGTTCGCCATTACTTCGCCCCCGGCAACCTCACCGCCCTGCGCGAACTCGCGCTGCGGCGGACAGCCCAGCGCGTCGACAACCAGATGGTTGACTACATGCGCACGCACGCGATCGAGGGCCCCTGGCCCGCCGGCGAGCGGGTGCTGGTCTGTGTCCAGGCAGGTCCGAAAGCGACCGCAACGGTGCGTCATGCCAAGCGGCTGGCGGATCAGCTGCGCGCCAAATGGACCGCGATCAACGTCGAGACCACGGGGGCCACGCGGCCAACCATCGCTGATCAGGACAGTGTCGTGGCGGCGTTGCGGCTGGCGCAGCGGCTGGGGGCGGAGCCGGTGCTGATCCCCGGACAGGATGTCGCGGATTCCGTTATCGACTATGCCCGGGCCAACAACGTCACGCATCTGATCGTCGGAAAGTCGGACCGCGCGCGATGACGGCAGCTGCTGTTCGGTTCGATCACGCAGCGGCTGATCAGCCGTGCCGGCGGGATCAACATCCACGTCATCGAGGTGCCGCCCGAACGTATCGACGCCGCGCCGCCCGCACCGGTGGCGGAGCCGCAGACCGGCTTCGATCCGAAACCCTTCATGATCGCCGCACTGCTGGTGCTGCTGGCGATTCCGGTTGCCATGGGCCTGCATCAGGTGCTGGGCGTCACCAACGTCGCGCTGGTATTCCTGACAGCGATTTTGATCGTCGCTGTTTTGCAGGGACTTGGGCCGTCGCTGCTGGCCTGCTTCGCCTCGATGCTGGCGTACAATTTCTTCTTTCTGCCACCGTTCTACACATTCAGCATTGCCGACCCTGAGAACGTGGTCGCGCTGTTCTTTTTCGCGGTCGTCGCGATCATCGCCAGCAATCTCGCCGCCCGCGTGCGCGGCCAGGCCCTGTCCGCCCGGCTGCGCGCCCGGCAGACCGACGACCTCTACCAGTTCAGCCGCAAGCTCGCCGTGGCGGTCACTCTCGACGATCTGCTGTGGGCGACGGCGCACCAGATCGCCCTGATGCTGAAGGTGCGTGTGGTGCTGCTGCTGCCGCAAAGCGACAAGGCCGGCGCGGACCAGCCGGACGGCGACAAGGCCGGCGCGGCCAGGCCCGACGGCAGCCGGTCTGGGGGCGATACGCCCAACACGACGAGACCCGGTGGCGCCGGAACGACCGACACCAGACCCGACGGCAGCCTTACGGTCCGCGCCGGCTTCCCGCCCGAAGACATGCTGGACGAAGCCGATCTCGCCGCAGCCAAGTGGTCCTGGGAGAAAAATCATGTCGCCGGTCGCGGTTCGGACACCTTGCCTGGCGCCAAGTGGCTGTTTCAGCCCCTGCGCACCGGCCGCGGCCCGCTGGGTGTGGTTGGCATCATCCGTGATGACCCCGGACCGGTGCTGACCCCCGACCAGCAGAGGCTGCTGGACGCACTGGCCGACCAGGCCGCGCTGGCGATCGAGCGGGTCAACCTGGCCCGTGACCTGCATCTGGCACGCCTGCAGGTCGAGACGGACCGGCTGCGCTCCGCTCTCCTGACCTCGATTTCGCATGATCTGCGCACGCCGCTCGCGTCGATCCTGGGGTCCGCCACCAGCCTGCGCTCACAGGATGCGGTCCTCGACCAATCAACCAAGGAAGCGCTGCTGGGCACCATCATCGAGGAATCCGACCGGCTGAACCGCTTCATCGGCAACCTGCTGGACATGACACGGCTGGAATCTGGCGCCCTGAAGCCACGTACCGCACTGATCGAACTGTCCGACGTGATTGGCGCGGTGCTGCGGCGCGCGGCGAAAATCCTGGCCGCGCATCGGGTGGAGGTCGACCTGCCCGCCAATCTGCCGATGCTGGCCCTCGATATGGTGCTGTTCGAGCAGGTGCTGTTCAATCTTCTGGACAACGCCGCCAAGCATGCGCCGGCTGGCAGCCTGATCACGATCCAGGCAAGCCACGAGGTCGACAGCGTCACGCTGCGGGTGATGGATGAGGGCGAAGGCATCCCGCCGAATGACGTCGAGCGCGTCTTCGAGAAATTCTATCGTTCGGGTGGCGCCGATCGCCGGCGGGCCGGAACCGGACTGGGCCTTGCGATATGCCGCGGCTTCGTAGAAGCCATGGGCGGCACGATCTCGGCTCAAAACCGCTCCGACCGGCGTGGTGCGTTGTTCGCCATTACTCTGCCGGTTCCC
>DASWON010000228.1:0-9186 GCA_036398735.1 Rhodopila sp. | reverse complement strand
GGCACCGATCCCGACATGCTGGTGCGTAATCTTCAGGACCGCTTCCCCAAGGCTCGTCTGATCGGAGCCGACGGCGATTATGAAGCCCTGGTGGCGACTGTCGTCGGCTTTGTCGAGGCGCCGAATCTCGGTCTCGATTTGCCACTCGATGTGCGTGGTACCGCGTTCCAGCAGCGGGTTTGGCAGGCGCTTCAGGAGATCCCGGTCGGTCAGACGGTTTCCTACGCCGAGGTCGCCCGCCGGATCGGCTCGCCCAAAGCCGTCCGGGCCGTCGCCGGCGCCTGTGCCGCCAACCACCTCGCGGTCGCCATCCCCTGTCACCGGGTGGTGCGGAACGACGGGGCGCTGTCCGGTTACGCCTGGGGTGTGGAACGCAAGCGGGTCCTGCTCGACCGGGAAGCCACCCCACGTCGGTGACGCGGCGGTCGGGTGGTTTTGCCGGGGCCCCATCACCATCTCCTGTTCCCGGCGTCTTGCCGCGGGCATGCCGTCGGTGCTGCCAACCGCGACAGTGTTCTCGAGCATTCATTCGCGGGCAGGCATCGCCGCACGCCGACGGTTGCCCGCCAGCCGCCTGTTCGTGGCCGGGTCGGCGGCGGCTGTGGACCCTATTGGGCGATCTGGAGGGAGGGCGATGCCGTTACACAACCGCGTCACGCCGTTCGGCGACATCGTGGCCATTCCGCAAAGAGGAATGTTCACCGGAAATCGTGGCATTATCCACGACCCGGCGAGCAAAACCCTGCTGCGCAAGCGCTGGGCGAGCAAGGCGTGGCTGATCTGCGTCTGCGATTACCAGGGCCGGCGCCGCGAGGTCATGGCCGGCAGAAGCTGGACCGAACTGTTCTTCCTGGACGAGGCGGTCGCGCTCGCCGCGGGTCACCGTCCGTGCTTCCGGTGCCGTCGCGGCGCGGCGGAATCGTTTCGTGCCGCGTGGGCGACGGCCGCGGGCACGCCCCGACCGTCCGCGGCCGCCATGGATGGCGTGCTGCACCGCGAACGGTTGGCGCGCGGTCGCAAGCTTGTTCACGCCGTGCCGGCACCGGTCGGCGAATTGCCGTCCGGCACCGTGGTGGTGGCATCCGGCGCGGCTTACACGATCGCCGCCGGTCATGCACGCCGCTGGACCGAACAAGGCTATGACCCGCCGGAGGTGGTCCGCCACGCCGACGGCCTGCTGACGCCGCCATCCACCTTCATGGCTCTGACCGCCGGTTACCAGCCGGTGCTTCATCCAGCATTCGAGACCACGGGTCAGGAACGATATCATCATGAGTGATCTGTTCGACGGCATTGGAGCGCTGGACGCGCAGCGCGAGATCATGGCGGACGGCGCCGTTCTGCTGCGTGGCAAGGCCTTGCCGTTCGAGGCCGAGGTCGCGCGCGCGCTTGAAATCATCACCGGCCAGGCTCCGTTCCGGCATATGACGACGCCAGGCGGCTATGTCATGTCGGTGGCGATGACCAATTGCGGCGTCGCCGGCTGGATCACCGACCGCTCCGGCTACCGTTACGACAGCATCGACCCGGAAAGCGGCCGGCCGTGGCCCGCGTTGCCCGATTGCTTCGCCGGTCTGGCCACTGCGGCGGCCGCTGAGGCCGGCTATCCCGATTTCGCCCCGGATGCCTGCCTGATCAACCGCTACGCGCCCGGCTCGCGTCTGTCGCTGCACCAGGACAGGAATGAACGCGATCTCACCGCCCCGATCGTTTCGGTGTCCCTGGGCCTGCCGGCGACGTTCCTGTTCGGTGGTCTGCAACGCAATGATCCGGTCCGCAGATTCGCCCTCCGCCACGGCGATGTCGCCGTTTGGGGCGGTCCCTCGCGCCTCCGCTACCATGGCGTTGCGGACCTGAAGGATGGTGAGCACCGGGCGTTTGGCCGTATGCGGATCAATCTGACGTTCCGCAAGACCCGGTAGCAGCGCGAAAGATCTGACGGGCCGGCGTGGCGCCCGCGGACCGGAACACTGATCGGCCCGCTGGACAAAAGCTGGCGCCGTGAACCGCCTGATTTGTGCGCTGTTATTACAAGTCGGCGGATGCGGCACGTGAACAGCGAACCATTGTTTTGTGGTGTGGTTCATGGCTTGGACGTCCGCCTTGGCGGGGATCCACAGTATGCAGACTTCAGAACGGCCACACTCGGTGCTTTCATGATGACTGGAAACGCCGCTCGGCAACCGGTCTTTGCGTCATCGCCGCGTAGCGGCCCGGTGACCCGCGACGCGCACTTTGAAGCACGGCAACTCGCGTGTCGCCGGACCGGAACCCGGCCAGGACGCGAGAAGTGAGCAACACGATCCCAGGCGTCGTAAAACCGCGCCACTCTTTGATTCAGTAGGCCGATTCACCCAACTTTTGAGAACCAAGCGTCAGGATCGGACCACCGGAGCGTCACCGGAAGAACACGGCGGTACGCAGGACATTATCCGGATTTGAAAGCAAAGAGCGGAGTGATGACCAAGGGCTCTGCGGCTAGTTTCCGTTGCGAGGAAACACTGCGGAGTGACAGAAATGAATGACACCTACACCGGAACTTCTTCACGGTTACATCGGCTGGGGAAGACCGGGACCATCCCGACGAACAGCATCGCCTTCGCCATTGGCCAAACCGCGCTGGGTGAAGTCCTTGTTGCCCGCGGCGCCATGGGCGTTTGCGCCATCTTGATCGGTTCGGATGCGGAGGAACTGCGGCGCGATCTGGCGGCGCGGTTTCCGGCTGACAACCTGGTGGCGGATCGGTCCCTGCTACGCGATGATCTATCGAAGGCAGCGCGTTTCATCGAGGATCCTGAAGCGGGGCTCGACCTTCTGCTCGACATGGGCGGCACACCGTTTCAGCGACGGGTCTGGAACGTTCTTCGCACGATCCCGGCGGGGGCCACCGTGACCTATGCCGAAGTCGCCCGTCGGATTGGCGAGCCAAGGTCGTTCCGCGCAGTCGCCCGTGCCTGTGCGTCCAATCCGATCGCGCTGGCCGTTCCGTGTCATCGCGTCGTCGGCAGCAACGGCGCGCTGTCCGGCTATCGCTGGGGTATCGAGCGCAAGCGGGCGCTCATCGACCGGGAGGCTGCCGCATGAACCCATCGACCACAATTGTCCCTCCGGCCTCCGTGGTTCACGCCGCGGAGGCGAGGGTCGCGAAGTATGACTGGCAGAGGCTGTCCGCCGAACTGAATGCCTATGGCTGCACGGTGATCGAGCAACTTCTGTCGCCCGAGGAGTGCCGGCAGGTCGCCGGTCTCTATCGGCACGAAGGCCAGTTCCGCAGTCAGGTTCACATGGCCCGTCATGGTTTCGGAAAGGGCGAGTATCGCTACTTCAAATATCCGCTGCCCGATTTACTGGCTGGGCTGCGCGCGGTGCTTTATCCGCGCCTGGCCGGCATCGCCAATGACTGGAACGGGCGCATGGGCGTCGAGCAGCGCTACCCTGCCGAACATGAGGCGTTCCTCAGGCACTGTCACGACAATGGCCAGACGCGGCCGACGCCATTGCTGTTGCAATACGGGCCCGGCGACTTCAACTGCCTGCACCAGGACGTGTATGGCGCTCTCGTCTTCCCGCTTCAGGTGGCGATCCTGCTTTCCGAACCGGGGAAGGATTTCACCGGCGGCGAATTTGTTCTGACGGAACAGCGCCCGCGAATGCAGAGCCGTCCCGAAGTCGTGCCTATGCGCCAAGGCGATGCGGTCGCCTTCGCGGTGCATAACCGCCCGGTACAGGGCTCGAAGGGCAATTATCGCGTCAATCTCCGGCACGGCGTCAGCCGGCTTCGCTCGGGGATGCGTCACACCGCGGGCATCATCTTTCACGACGCGAAGTAATGCGAGATCGTGCCGGGCGGCGTATATAGTCCTCTTGGAGCGGCGAAATCGTACGGCCCCCGAGTAACGACACCGCCGCGGGCACCAGCCCTGCTTCTTAATCCGGGCAGGACCAGCCGTCGCAGACTTGCCCTGCGGCCGCCGAAGGATAACACTCGCGGGGATAACCTGAGGAAATGACCCATGGGCAGTAACTACGACATCATCATCCGTGGCGGCACGATCATGGACGGCAATGGCGGCACACCGTTTATCGGCGACGTCGCGGTCAAGGACGGCAAGATCGAGGCCGTTGGCACCGTGACGGGCAGCGGCACCGAGGAGATCGACGCGAGCGGACTGTCGGTGACGCCCGGCTTCGTGGACATCCACACGCACTATGACGGCCAGGCCATGTGGGATTCCCATCTGGCGCCATCGTCCTGGCACGGCGTCACGACCGTGGTCATGGGCAACTGCGGCGTCGGCTTCGCGCCGGTGCGGAAGAACACCCAGGATGCCGTGGTCGCCCTCATGGAAGGTGTCGAAGATCTGCCCGGCCCATGTCTGAACGAAGGTCTCGACTGGACCTGGGAAACCTTCGCCGAGTACTTGACCGCACTCGAGCGCCGCAAGCATGACATCGACTTCTGCGCCCTGCTGCCACATGCCCCGATGCGGGTGTTCGTGATGGGCGATCGAGCGTTGAACCTCGAGGACGCGAACCAGGAAGACATCGCCCGGATGCGCGAACTCACTGCCGAGGCCGTGCGGGCCGGCGCGTTTGGCTTCTCCACGTCTCGCACCATCGCGCACAAGACCCTGGCCGGTGATCACACGCCGACGCTGCGCGCCCAGGAAAATGAGCTGATGGGCATTGCCATGGGGCTCAAGGACGCCGGCGGTGGCTTCATCGAGATGACCTCGGACTGGAACACGCCCGATCCCGCGACCGAATTCGCCATGGTCCGGCGCATCATGGAAGCGAGCGGCCGGCCGCTGGTGTTCTCGCTGAACCAGCGTCACGACCGCACCACGGCATGGATGGACCTGCTGGACCTGTCGAGCAAGGCCGCCGCCGACGGGCTGCCGATCCGCTGTGTCGTCCCGCCGCGGCCGATCGGCGCTCTGCTCGGGCTCTCCGGCAGCCAGAACCCGTTCGCCGGCACGCGCACCTATCGCTCCATCGCCGACAAGCCGCTGGATGACCGGGTGGCGGCGATGCGAGATCCGGCGATACGCGCGCGGATCCTCGCGGACGATCCGTGGGAGTTCAATACATGGTCGTTGCTGAGCCGAGTAGGGTTCGAACGGATGTTCCAGTTCAGCGATCCGCTGAACTATACGCCGTCGCGCGAGGACTCGATTACCGCGATCGCCGCGCGGAAGGGCGTCACGCCGCAGGAAGTCGCGTATGACATGCTGATCGACGACAACGGCAGGAACTTCATCTTCGCCTGTATTGTGAACTACGCGAACTATGACCTCGAGGCTGTGAAGACGATGTATGCGCGCCCGCATGTCATTCCGGGCCTGAGTGACGGCGGCGCGCATGTGGCGTTCATCTCCGACGCCTCCTTCCCGACCTTCCTGTTCAGCTACTGGGGCAGGGACCGTGAGGACGGCAGGATGCCGCTGCATGATCTGGTGCGCCGCCAGACCCGCGAACCGGCGCGCTTCGCCGGTCTGCACGACCGCGGCATTCTTGCGCCGGGGATGAAGGCCGATATCAACGTGATCGACTTCGAGAACCTGGGACTCGAGCGACCGGACATGGTTGTCGATCTGCCTGCCGGCGGGCGGCGGCTGATGCAGAAAGCGCGAGGCTATGCGGCCACGGTGAAGGCGGGACAGATCACCTACCGCAACGGTGAAGCGACAGGCGCGCTGCCGGGAGGGCTGGTCCGGGGGACCTGCGTCGCCTGATCGGTTGCTTTCCAGACAGAACAGCGTGCGGCTGCGTTTCGCACGCTGTTCTGCGACGGCCCCGAAATGCGGTGACCGATCGACCCGGAACGCGTGAAGTCGGCATCGCCCCGATGCCTGCGACCGGCTCGATTCCGGAGGCGCCGCAATCTCGGCGCCGAGAGCTACAGAGCAGCCCGACGAACAGAGGTTTCCTTGGTATCGCCGCCAGGTTCTAGGGCGGGCCGGCGGTAGCCTCGTGCGCCAGCCATTACGTAGACGATCCGTTGGATGCGGTCAATTCATCAACCGCGCTATGCGGGATTGCAGCCCGGCGGGATGCAGTGAACGATGCGGAAAACAACAGGGGGACGTGACGTGTCAGGAAGTGCCGGGATCTTGCGTGTGCCCATGGTGTCCCTCGACCGCGCCCGTGAGCTCGGCGACGCTATGGGTCTGCCTGCACGGCGCACGCAGAGCGAGGCGTTTCGCGTGGTGGCCAACAACCCCGCCGTGGCCAGGGCGGCTTTCGGCCAGCTGATCCAGCTGTTGGAGAACAACACGTTCGACATTCGGCTGCGCGAGCTGATGATCATGCGGATCGCCTGGGTCACCGGTTCGGTCTATGAATGGACCCAGCACTGGCGTGTGGCATCGGCGGCCGAGATCCCTCCCGAGGATATCCTGGCGGTCCGCGATTGGCGGAGCTCCGGGCGGTTGAAGCCGGCGGACCAGGCGATCCTGACCGCGACCGATGAGTGCCTCTCCGGCAGGTCCATTTCGGACGAAGCTTGGGCGGACGTTGCCAAACATGTGCCGGACCCAGCGCAGCAGGTGGAGTTCGTCATCGCCATGGGCAATTGGCTGGCGTTGTCGATGCTCTTTCGCAACCTGCGCATTCCCTTGGCCGCGGGAACCGTGGCGTGGCCGCCCGATGGGGTGCCATCCCCGGCCGCCGAGACCTAGTGTCCATGCACGAAAGCTCGTCGTGCCATGGATCAACTCAAACGAACTTTCTGATCAATGAGGACACGACCAGACCAATGCTTTCGAGTGTGGTTCTTGGCTGCGAAGTCTGCTTTGACACGGATCCACAACATGGCGACTTCAGTACAGCCACACTCGAAGCGTGTTTGCGCCGAGCCGTGGGCGTTGGCCCGGTGGCCAATGGTCGGGAACGGTTCAAGACATGGCGACCGTGCCGCTGAAACAACAAGTCAGACGGGCTACGGGCCGAGCACTCGATATGAAGCCGGCCTCCCAGGCAGCGATCCGAACGACGGCCGCCCGCGTCATCGCGGTTTGAGGGGAACTGGCAAGAGTCCGGGGATGTCACCGTCAATGATCAGGCAAGAATAAACCCGCACCGTCAGAGAGCGACGCAATGGAAAATCAGACTTTTGACTATATCGTGGTGGGTGCGGGATCGGCCGGGTCGGTCCTCGCCAACCGGCTGAGTGCCGACCCCAAGTACAGGGTGCTGGTGCTCGAGGCGGGACGGGAAAGCCATCCCTGGTCCCGTATCCCGGTTGGATTCGCCAAGCTGATCGAAAACCCCGCTGCCAACTGGTTGTATTCGTCGGAGCCCGACGCAGGCACGGGGCAGCGCCGCATTCCCGTCCCTCGCGGCAAGCTGCTCGGAGGGTCCTCCTCGATCAACGGCATGGTCTTCGTGCGTGGCCAGTCGCAGGACTATGACACCTGGGCGCAACTCGGCAACCGCGGCTGGAGCTACCGGGAGGTGCTGCCGATCTTCCGCGAGATGGAAAGCTACCAGGGCGAAGCCGACGACGCATTTCGCGGCCGCGGCGGCCCACTGAAAGTTACGCAAAGCAATGAGAGCGGCCCGCTCTACGACGCACTGATCAAGGCGGCCGGACAGGTGGGCATCAAGTATACCAAGGACTATAATGGTGCCGCCCAAGACGGGATCGGTATGACCCAGGCGACGATTCGCAACGGCCGGCGCATGAGCACCGCGTTCTGCTATCTCGACCCGGCCCGCGCGCGGCCCAACCTGACGATCCAGGCGAATGCGTTGACGGAGTGTCTGTTGATCGAAGGCAAGCGTTGTGTCGGGGTGCGATACACGATCAATGGGCAGCGGCATGAAGCCCGTGCGAGCCGGGAGGTTATCGTCAGCGCCGGTGCCATCAATTCGCCGCAGCTTCTTGAGCTTTCCGGAATCGGCCAGCCGGAGCTGCTGCAAAATCTCGGCATCGAGGTGCGTCACGCGCTCAAGGGCGTTGGCGAGAACCTACGCGACCATTACGCGCCAAGGATGAAGTGGACGGTCCCGCGCTCGCTGGGTCTCACCTACAACGACAAGGGACGGGGCCTCGGCCTCGTCTGGCAGGCGTTGAGATACGCGCTGACCGACAAGGGGCTGCTTGGACTGCCGGCATCGCCGATCCGAGCCTATGTGCGCACCCGCGTCGGACTGGAGGCTCCCGATGCCGCGATCGCGTGGATTCCGTTCCTCGCGGCAGCCAATTTCAAGCTTGCGAAAAACTCAGGCATCACCGCGATCGTGAATATTCTGCGTTCGGAAAGCACCGGAAGTATTCATGTGTCCTCGAACGCGCCGAACCGCCCACCGGCGATCCGCTTTAATTTCCTCAGTGCCCAGCTTGATCGCGAGGTCACGTTGGAGGCGATGCGCATCACCCGGCGCATCATGGCCGCGCCAGCCATGCAGGGCATTGCCACCGACGAGATCGCCCCCGGCATAAACATCGAGGCGGACGACGACTTGCTCGACTGGATCAGGAAAAATGCCGAGACGACCTATCATCCCGTAGGCACCTGCAAGATGGGAGCAGATCCGATGGCTGTGGTTGACGACCAGCTTCGCGTGCATGGCCTGCGGGGCCTGCGCGTCGCCGATGCCTCGATCATGCCAACCCTTACCTCCGGCAACACGAACGCGCCTTCCATCATGATCGGTGAGAAGGCGTCACGAATGGTGCTCGCGGCCGCGGCGTAATGGGCGACGCCGGACAGGCGCAGCGATCACCTGGGCGCGCGATCGGCAGAAGGCGAGGGGGGCCGCGGCGAACGTGCCGCAAGTAACGAAAAAACAACGAGGTGACCCGATGACAGACACAACATCCGGCCGAGCGCATCTCATCACCGGCGGCTTTCCGCCAGGTTCAGCCGCTGGCCACGACCACGACCATGCCCGCCTCCGGCTGCTCGGGCTGTTGGCCGAACAGGACATTGCTGCCTCGGTCGGCAACGATTTCGCCGACATCGAGAAATGGCTGCCGCACAGTCGTTTGCTGATCACTTACGTCGCCGGCCCCTATCCGGACGCCACCCAGTGCCGCGCGATCGAGAACTGGCTGCAGGCGGGCGGTCGCTGGTTCGGCTTGCACGGCACCAGCGGTGGCCGAGCCGAACGCGTGGAGGGGATGCGCCAGCGCCGCACGATCAAGACCGAGCATCATGCGCTGCTTGGCAGCTTCTTCCT
>DASWON010000227.1:0-5827 GCA_036398735.1 Rhodopila sp. | reverse complement strand
CACGATGGCGAGGAGGTGGGGCAAGGAGCGGCCGAGCCGGTCCAGCTTCCAGACCACGAGCACGTCGCCTTGCTGGAGATCGTTCAGGCAGGCCTTCAGCCCAGGGCGGTCATCGCGGGCGCCGGACGCCTGGTCCTGATGCAGGTGTCGTCCGTCTACCCAGCAGTGAGCAGGGCATCACGCTGCAAGTTCACCGATTGCCGGTCATCTGCGGAAGTCACGCGCATGTACCCGACAAGCATGTACGGAAAACCTTCAATCCGGGGTTGCCGCACAGGGTAGCAATCCGACAGGAGTTATCGCCTAGTTTTGGCGGGGTTTGAAGGGCCGCTTGGGACCGACCGCGGGGGTATCGGGATTCATCTGATTCCCGACACCTACCCATCAAGCGAACGGGCCGGACTCGTCGGCGAGCGGGCTCATCCACCGCCGATGCGCCTGGAACCGCTCAGACAGCAAATCGATGAAGCTACGCACCTTGGTCGAGAGGTGGTGACGATGTGGATAGATCGCATTGATCGCGAACTCGACCGGCCGGAAGCCTGGGAGCAGCGGCACCAGGGTGCCGGAAGCGACTTCCTCAGCGATGACGAAGCTTGGCGCCAGGAAGATACCGTGGCCGGCCAGCGCCATCAGGCGCAACGTCTCTGCACTATTAGTGACCAAGGTGCCGCTCACCCGAACGGCCGCGAGCTCGCCTCCTGCATCCTCAAAGCGCCATTCCTCGCCGAATGGATAGTGCGCGAACCGCAGGCAGTTATGATGTGCCAAGTCCGAGGGATGCGTCGGGGACGGGTGGGTGTCGAGATAAGCTGGGGCGCAGCACAGGATGTGACGCCACGGCGTGAGGCGGCGGACGATCAGCCCTGAATCTGGGGGCGGAACGGTGCGGATCGCCAAATCGTAACCGTCCTCGATCATGTCGACCATGCGCTCGCCGACGGTAAGATCGAGCGCCACTGCCGGGTAGGTGGTCAGGAACTCCGAGGCGATCGGCGCGAGGAACCGCACCATGCTCATGCTCGTGTGCAGCCGCAGCGTGCCTCGCGGCGTAGCATGCAGCGCGGTCGCCACCCGGTCGGCGTCATCGAGGTCGGAGAGCACCTGCTGCGAGCGTTCGAAATAGGTCCGGCCGATCTCGGTCAGGCTGACCTTACGGGTGCTCCGGTTGAGCAATCGCACGCCCAGACGTGCCTCGAGTGACTGGATGTGGTTGCTGACCATCGTGACGGACATGTTCAGCCGTCTTGCGGCTGCGGAGAAGCCGCCGCTCTCCACCACGCTGCCAAATACTGTGAGGCTGGTCAGTCGATCCATGTTCTTCCCCGGATTATCCGCCCGTGCTTGATGATCCTTTCGGTTCTTCCTCGATTAAAGCAAATCGCGCCGTGCTGCATCCTGCCGGGCATAGACGGTCATCAAGTCGATGGCCGGCAAGCAGGAGAATTCAGATGAGCGAGATGCCCCGGGTGGACACGATGCGCCAAGCGATCGCGACCGATGCAGTTGCTTCCCACGCGGACACTGCTCCGCCGCGCCGCCGTTTGACGGTCCGCCGAGCCGTGATCGGCGTGGCCCTTCTGGCCGGCACAGCGCTGGCCGGCACCTACGGCCACGATTACTGGACTAACGGCCGGTTCGTGGTCTCCACCGACGACGCCTACGTCAAAGCCGACTACACGACGGTCGCCCCGAAGGTGCCGGGCTATCTTTCTGCGGTTCTCGTCGAGGACAACCAGACCGTTCAAGCCGGGCAGGTTCTGGCCCGGATCGACGACCGCGACCTGCGGGCGAATCTTGACCAAGCCCATGCGGACGTCGCTGCCGCGGTAGCGACCGTCCGCAACCTGGAGGCTCGCATCAGCCTGCAGGGCGCGGAGATCATCCAGGCCCAAGCGGCGATCGAAGCGTCCGAAGCCCGGCTCGGCTTCGCCAAGGAGGATGCGGAGCGGTATCGCGCCCTGGCGACCACTGGGGCGGGGACGGTGCAGCGGACCCAGCAGTCCGGCTCAGCGCGTGACCAGGCCGCGGCCCAGCTGCGCCACGACCAGGCGGCCTTGCTCGCTGCGGAGCGGCAGGTGCCCGTTCTCGTGACCCTTCGCGACCAGGCTCTGGCACAGGCCGAGCACAGCCGGGCCGTTGAACGTCAGGCTGAACTGAACCTCAGCTATGCCACCATCACCGCGGCGGTCGATGGCACGGTCGGCGCCCGCTCCCTGCGCGTGGGGCAGTATGTGGCACCCGGCACGCAGCTCATGGCGGTCGTGCCACTGAATGCCACCTACGTCGTGGCGAACTACAAGGAAACCCAGCTGGCCCGGGTGCGGGTCGGGCAGAAAGTGTCGCTGCGGGTCGATGGTCTGCCGGGCACGACGCTGCAAGGACGGGTGGATAGTGTGTCGCCGGCCAGCGGCCTCGAATTCGCGCTGCTGCCGCCCGACAACGCCACCGGCAACTTTACCAAGATTGTGCAGCGCATCCCGGTGCGCATTAGCATCGACCCGGTCAGCTCGAGCGGCCTGCTGCGTGCCGGCATGTCGGTCGAGCCCGCGATCGACACGCGCCCGGCGGCCCCATCTTCCACTCCGGCCGGATAGTCCATTCGCCTTTGCTCGTATTCTCCGTCACCCGCCCAGCGGCGATGCTGGCGGTATCGGAAGCAAGGAAATCCCGCCATGTCGACGACCGTCCCCGCCCAAGCCCAGCCGCCCTCCGGCACCAAGATGTGGGTCGCCGTGATCGGCGCCACCTTGGGCGCGTTCATGGCGGTGCTGAACATCCAGATCGTCAATGCGTCGCTCGCCGACATCCAGGGGGCCATCGGCGCGGGGATCGACGACGGCGGCTAGATCTCCACCGCCTACCTGATCGCCGAGATCGTGGTCATCCCGCTCACCGGCTGGCTGTCGCGCGTGTTCTCGCTGCGAGCCTACCTGCTCGCCAACGCGATCCTGTTCCTGGTGTTCTCCATGGCCTGCGCGTTCGCGCAGAACCTTGGCCAGATGATTGCGCTGCGGGCCATTCAGGGCTTCACCGGCGGCGTGCTGATCCCGATGGCGTTCACCATCATCATCACCTTCCTGCCGAAGGCGAAGCAGCCGATTGGACTGGCGTTGTTCGCCCTTTCGGCAACCTTCGCTCCGGCGATCGGCCCAACGATCGGCGGCTACCTGACCGAGAACCTCGGTTGGCAATATATCTTCTACGTCAACTTGGTGCCCGGAGCGCTGATGATCGGCCTGCTCTGGTTCTCGCTCGAGCATACGCCGATGCAACTCAGTCTGCTGCGTCAAGGCGATTGGGCGGGCATCGCCACCATGGCGCTCTGCCTGGCCTGCCTGCAGACGGTGCTGGAGGAGGGCAACAAGGACGACTGGTTCGGCTCGGCCTTCATCACGCGGCTGTCGGTGGTCGCCGCCGTGTCGCTGACGCTGTTCGTCTGGATCGAACTGACGGCCAAGCACCCGCTGCTCAACCTGCACCTCCTGGCCCGACGCAATTTTGGCCTGGGCATCGTCGCCAACTTCCTGCTGGGCATCGCGCTGTATGGCTCGGTGTTCATCCTGCCGGTCTATCTGTCCCGTCTTCAGGGCTACAATTCGGAGCAGATCGGCTTCGTCCTTGCCTGGACCGGGCTGCCGCAGCTGGTGCTGATCCCGCTCGTGCCGCGCCTCATGCGCCGGTTCGATCCGCGCCTGGTGATCGGCACCGGCTTCGTGCTGTTCGCGGCCAGCAACTTCATGAACGTGCATGTGACCGCCGACACTGCGGCGGATCAGCTGCTGCTGCCCAACATCGTCCGTGCCTTCGGCCAGGCCCTTGTCTTCGCGCCGCTGTCGGCAGTCGCGACCGCCGGGATCGAGGCGGTGAATGCCGGCTCAGCATCCGCCCTGTTCAACATGGTCCGTAACCTCGGCGGTGCGATTGGCATCGCCGGGCTGCAAACCTTCCTCAGCAAGCGGGAGCAGTTCCATTCCAACATCTTGACCTCGTCGGTGTCCGGCTTCTCCGAGGCGACCCGCACCCGGATCGACCAGCTGACCAGCTACTTCCTGACGCACGGCACCAGCGACCCGGCGAACGCCGCGCACAAGGCGATTGTCGCCGTGGCGGCGCGGGTGCGCCAGCAGGCCAACGTCATGGCGTTCGGCGACACCTTCGCGCTGCTCGGCGTCGCCTTGGTGATCGCGCTGCTGGCCACCCTGCTGCTTCGCAAGCCGGCGCCGGGCCAGACCGCCGGCGCGGCACATTGAACCAATTGAACGAAGGATACAGCGATATGTCGGTCTTGACCCCAATTGCGGTGCCGCGTGCGGTGAGTGTTTCCGTTCCGGCTATGATGACGGCTTGCCGGATCCATGGCTTTGGATCTCCGGCCGTGATCGGCCTGGAACGGGTCGAGATGCCGGTTCCGGGCGAAGGTGAAGTCCTGGTCCGAGTGCATGCCGCCGGGGTAGGGCCGTGGGATGGTTGGATCCGGGCAGGGCGCAGCGTGCTGCCACAGCCCCTGCCGCTCACGCTCGGCTCCGACCTGTCCGGCGTCGTGGCGGCGATCGGTCCCGGAGTTACCGCGTTCCAGGAGGGCGACGCGGTGTTCGGCGTCACCAACCCTCGCTTTGTGGGTGCCTACGCCGAGTATGCGGTCGCTTCGGCTGGAATGATTGCGCGCCGGCCGGCGCGCTTGGACGACATCGACGCGGCCTCCGTGCCGGTGATCGCAACCACGGCGCTGGAAGCAATCGAGCGGGCCGGCCCCCTCGCCGGCCGGACGGTGCTGATCCATGGCGCGGCCGGCTGTGTCGGCTCTTATGCCGTCCAGCTTGCGCATCGGGCCGGGGCACGGGTGATCGCCACCGCAGGCGGACGCGACCTGGGTTACGTACGCGGCCTCGGTGCCGATGTTGCTGTGGATTATCAGGCAGCGCGGTTCGAGGACGCCGCCCGAGATGTGGATGCGGTGCTCGATTTCGTCGGCGGCGAGTCTCAGCAACGCTCCTTCGCCGTGCTGCGCCGCGGCGGGACGCTCGTCTCCGCCGTTTCAAAGCCTGATCAGGCCTTGGCCGCCCGGCACGGCGTCTCGGCTGCGTTCTTCCTGGTTCAGGTCACGACGGAGCGGTTGACCGTGTTAGCCAAGCTGATCGGCTCCGGCGCGCTGTCCACGGACGTGGGCGCCGTCATGCCACTCGCCTCGGTGCGGCGGGCGCATGACATGCTGGAGGGCGCCCGCCCGCGCGTGCGCGGCAAGATCGTCCTGCGGGTCAGTCAGTGACGACCCGCCAGGATCGCGAGCGGCTCGCATTCGTCAGCAAGGCAAAGCTCCGCAAGCTAGCTGGAAGATCGTGGAGCACCCCGGAAGGGGTTCGTGGAGGACTTCGTGAACAGCGATGCCAGGTAGGACGTGTAGCTGGACGTTCCGATCTGGTTCAGCCATTTCAGCGTGATGCCAACCGGATGGATGTGCCGTTCGGTGCTTTCGGCCACACGGATCAGCAGGTCCCGTTTCACTTCCCGGGTCGTCTTGGCGAACTCGTCCGTTGGAAAGGTCGCCATGATCCCCCGAACCCCTGTCACCACCGTGTAGAACGTCGCCACCTCCTCACACAGCTTAGCCGGCAGCAGTCCCACTCTGTCAGCAACTGCGTTGAACACGGGATGCGCAAACGGCAGCTGTGAGAATCCTCGGAGGCGGGCATTCAATTCGTCGGTGTCGTCGAACACCTCCAAAGCCTTATGCGCGGCGGTTGTCACGTGTGGGCGCAAGTCGTGCACGTATGATTGTATCTCGCCATAGATGGCGCTCGCCACTGCCGCAGTCTGCCGATGGCGG
>DASWON010000226.1:0-14138 GCA_036398735.1 Rhodopila sp. | reverse complement strand
GGATGGTTGGTGGTCAGCTGGATGATGCCATGCCCGAGCCGGATCTGCTTGGTGCGCTGGCTGGCGGCGGCAAGGAATACCTCTGGTTGCGGCGAGTGGGAATACTCCTCCAGGAAGTGGTGCTCGACTTCCCACGCATAGTGATAACCCAGTTTGTCTGCCAGTTCTACTTGCGAAAGAGCATTCTGATACAGCTTATGCTCCGTGTCCGCCTCCCACGGTCGCGGACACTGCAGTTCGTAAAAGATACCGAATTTCATGGACCATCCCTCCAGTTTTTAGCTACTGGTGAGTATCCTATGCCGGCGATGCAATGCGAGTCGATATCGATGCCGGCCCCGCGGCCGGCGCCGCCGTTCGGCCGGATCGCGCGCCGCTGCTCCCGCCATGCAGCGCCGACCGCCGGCATGCTGGGTCAGGGTCCGCTGTGCTGGTCCCGCCAGCGCAGGAAATCGCGGAACAACGCCTCGCGCCGCTCATTGCTCATGGTAGCCGGCGACTGCCCGGACCGATTGACGTATGCATCGAACGAGGTGCGCAGGTTGGCGTCGTCGGCCTGATCCTTCTTCAGCAGGTTCAGCACCTCCGGATACCGCGTCCAGCCCTGGAGCTGGGCGGACAGGTTGACCTCCTGCCACTTCGGATGGAACCCCGGCTGGCGGAACTGGTCGAAGCGTTCGAACAGCGTATCGACGAACCGGTTGACGCGCTTGGCGCGCGCCGTGTCCGGCGGGGTCGACAGGGTGATCAGGACCGCACCGACCGCCAGCGTATCGACCGGCTGGCCGGCCGGCACCAGCGTCGGGTACTGCTGATGGTCGAGGTTTGTCGGCAGATAGCTGTCCACCAGTGCCGCGTTCAGCGGAATCGGCAGAAAATGCAGTCCGGTTCCCGGTTCTATCGCCTGCAGCATCGGCACCGGCTTGCCGCCGATGACGAACATGGCAGCGATCTCTCCGCGCCGCAGGCGCTCGAGCGCGACCGAGGGGCGATCGTTCAGGATGTTTGGTTTGACGTGCGCGAGATCGAGCACCGCGGACGCCGTCAGCTCGGTTCCGCTGCCTGCTGTGCCTATCGAAACGATCTTGCCGTTCAGGTCGTTCAGCGCAAGGACATCCTTGCGGGCAAGAACATGGATCTCCTCCGGGAACAACTTGGCGATGTACTGCACCGAGGCCTCACGCGGGATCGAGCCGCGCTGCATGGTCTCTGTCAGGACATCCGCATGGACAATCGCTACGTCGATTCCTTTCAGGTAGATCAGGTCAGCGATATTCTGCACCGAACTCTGACCCAGAATGGGCAGCACGCGCAGCCTGTCACCGTCATCCAGCACCTGCGCGATATCGGAGGCGATACGTGCGTCGGTACTGCCCGGGCCGCCGGCAATCAGGCCGATCGTGGCATTTTGTCCAATAGCGATATGAACACCGTCAGGCGGACCTTGTTGTGCCGACCCGGAGACGGACAGGAGCGCCGCGCCAAAAACCAGGATCGCGGCAGCGATGCGCGAATGCGGCATTGATAGTCTCCCGAAATAATGTCGCAGCAACGATCTAGTAAGACCAAGTTCAACGCGAAGCACGTCCATCGGACCGGCGGGGCGGACGCTGCGCCAACGCTTTTGGATTCGGCAAGACCAGATATACTCGGACAAACGGGGCGCCCGGATGAAATCAAGGAGAAGTGTATGAGCGACAACCCACTGCAGCCCGCCTTGTTCCGCAAGGATGCGATCGCGGAGGACACGGCGAAGCTGAACGACACGCTGGTCGGCCTGATGACCGGCCTGCCCGAATGGTGGAATGTCGGCGCCGAAACCACCCGCGAGGCGCGGCGCCAGGGACGCGGCCCGTTCCCGGCCGCGATCAAATCACCCCGCGCCCGCACCTTGATCATCACCGGGCGTGACGGCAATGAAATCCCATTGCGCGTGATCGCGCCAGACCAGGCACGCGGTGTCTACCTGCATATCCATGGCGGCGGCTGGGTGCTGGGTTCAGCCGAACTGCAGGACCCGATGCTGGAGCATATCGCGGACAACACAGGTCTCGCCGTGGTCAGCGTGGAGTATCGCCTGGCCCCCGAACACCCCTACCCCGCCGGACCGGACGACTGCGAATTCGCGGCCGCCTGGCTGCTGAAGCATGCCAAGGGCGAGTTCGGCACCGACCTGCTGACCATTGGCGGCGAGTCCGCGGGCGGTCACCTCGCCGCGACCACCGTGCTGCGCATGCGCGACCGCTACGGCTACACCGGCTTCCGCGGCGCGAACCTCGTCTACGGCGTGTTCGACCTGAGCATGACACCGAGTCAGCTGGCATTCGGCAACCGGCGGTTGGTGCTGCGGACGATCGACATGCAGCAGTTCTACAATGCCTTCCTGCCGACGATCACCGACCGCAGAATCCCCGATGTCTCCCCTCTCTACGCGGATCTGAAAGGGCTGTGCCCGGCGCTGTTCAGCGTCGGAACCCAGGACGCGCTGCTTGATGATACGCTGTTCATGTATTCGCGCTGGATTGCCGCCGGGAACGAGGCGGACCTCGCGATCTATCCGGGCGGTGCGCACGGCTTCACGTTGTTCCCGAACCGGCTGGCGGACGAGGCTGCCGCCAGGGCCGAGGCGTTCCTGAGACAGGTCGCCGGATAGACGGTGCGATGCGGCGGTCCGGCATCGCCGCCAGACCGCTGCTCCGGTCCCGTCGTGCCGCAATGGCAGGGCACCCGATGCCGCAATGGTCACCTGCCGCGACAGGCGGATGCCGCACTGCCCGACTGCCGCGACAGGCGGACGACACGATGGTCGAACGCCGCGGCAGCCTGACGACCCGACAGCCCATGCCGCGTTGCTCGAATGCCGCGACAGCCGGATGCCGCGTTGCTCGAATGCCGCGACAGCCGGATGCCGCATTGCTCGACTGCCGCGACAGGCGGATGCCGCACTGCTCGACTGCCGCGACAGCCGGATGCCGCACTGCTCTACTGCCGCGACAGGCGGATGCCGCGAAGGTTGTCTGACGCCGGCCGGCCGCATAGCTGACCCTTCGGCAATGGGCGGCAGGCCGGTATCGATTGATTTCTCGCGGCCGCCGCGCCAACCGTGTGCGCATACCGGTCGGTGTCGAAGCTGACCGCAGCGCTGCCGCCGCTGACTGCCATGCCACACGGCCGCGGACGGTTCGACTGGGCGTCACACGATCGCCGCGGCGGCTTTATCCAAACGCAAAGCCCCTCCGGCGCCGACCGCCCGCCCGTGGCCTGGCACCGCCCCCGCGCGTGACGCTAACCCTCCTGCTCCCGCAACTTCGCGACGCCGGTCTGCAGAAAGACTGCGTAGCCGTACACGGTCTCGTCCGGCTGGTTCCAGCACACATAGCCGCGACAATCGTGCGGCCTGGCCTCATACACCCCGCACATGTGGTTCTCGTCGAGGAACTGGCAGGTCTTGTACCCTTCCTTGATCCGCTTCTCGCCCTTCTTGGTGACCTCGACAACGTGACGCTTCTCGAAGTCCGCCACGCTGATGCCGAGATGTTTGGCCAGCCGCCTGATGTCATCCCGACTGACCCGCACATATCCGGCCATGCGGCAGCAAAGTGCCGGGCATTTCAGGCAATCGAGACGCTCATGCGAGGTCATCGCCGATGTTTGCGACGGCCGAGGCCGTTGCGCAATGCCTCAGGTTGTTTCTTCAGTCTTGAAGTCGGCGGGGACGATGATCTCCAGCACCTCGCAATCGGGCGAGTAGTCCAGCACCGTATGCTTGATGCCGGAGGGCTGCAGCCAGCAGCTTCCCGCCGACATCATCTGCTCGCCGTGGCCCTCGAACTCATTCTTCATCCACCCCTGCAGCACGTAGATCAGTTGCAGGTCGGTCTCATGCGCGTGGCGCTTGCGGACCGCCTCGGTGCATGGCGGGATGAAGCGGATAACGTGCGCCTGGCACAGCCCACCCGTCGCCGCCGCGATCCCCAGATCGCGGTACTGGGCATAGGGCCGCAGGCCGTCCGCCTTGAAGTCGTCCTGGTTCAGATGGCTGACGGTGAAGACCTGCGCCCCATGCACCCTCGCGGCGCCTGGCGGCGGGGCATTCGGCGAAGCGGCACCGGATCGGGCGGCACCGGACGCGGCGTCACCGGATGGGGCGGCAGTGGGCGGGGCGTCACCGGATGGGGCGGCAGTGGGCGGGGCGTCACCGGATGGGGCGGCAGTGAGCGGGGCGTCACCGGATGGGGCGGCAGTGAGCGGGGCGGCAGTGGGCGCCGACGTCGCGGCCTTGCGTGGCGCGGCCGCCGGGGCCTTGCGCGGTGCCGGGAGGGTGCGGGCTCGGCGGGCCGCCGCGGTCGGAGCGATGGGGCGGACCGCGGGTCGACGGGCGGCCTCCGTCTTCCTCGCCGTCGTGCGCCCAGCCTGCTCCACCACAGCCACAGGCACAGTCTTCCGCGTCTTCACCGGTCGCTCGGCCTTGGCCGCGGCGACACCGCTCCGTTGCGATGCCGGAGCCTTCGCCGCGACGCCAGCCCGTTTCGGTGCCGCAGCCACGGCCTTGACCGCCGCGCCGCCGCTCCGTTTCGCTGCGCGCGGCGTTGCCGCGGCGCCGGCCCGCTTCGATGCCGCGGCCGCGACGCCGGCTCGCTTCGGTGCCAGAGGCTTTGTCGGGGCGCCGGACCGCTTCGCTACGACCCCTGAGGTGCCGGCATCGGCCTGCTTCGCCCCCGCAGACTGGCCCGTGCCACGCGTCGGCTTTGCCGTGACCGGCTCCGCCGCCGACATCCTGGGTGATTTGCCGTTGCCCGAACCGGCCACTTTCGATGCCGACGTCGGCTTGGCCGCGCCCTTCTTCGCCGCCCGCTGCTCGTTCGACCCGGCCGCCGCGGCCCTCATCTCCTTGGGCGAGGCAGCAGACGGTGCCTCCAGTTTCACCTTGGCGGGCGTTGCTCCTCCGGTGCTGGCTTTGGCCATGGCGTCGTCCCCGTCACGCTTCTCGATTTAAAACAGTATCGACGCGACGACATCCCGATTTCAAGTGGTTGTTACAAAGCTGATCGCCGAAGGGCTGCCGACGCTGGTGCGCACGCCCGTCGGGATCAGGCTGCCGGACTCCGCGTCGATATGAAACACCGTGATCTCGTCGCTGTCCTGGTTGGCGACGTACAGATGCTTCGCCCGGGGCCCGATGGTGAAGAACCGCGGCTTCGTTCCCCCGGTCGGGAACGTGCCGGCATAGGTGAGCACGCCGTTGTCCGGACTGATGACAAAATGCACGACGCTGTCCTGGCCCCGGTTCGACACATACAGATAGCGCCCGCAGGGCGAGGCCGCGATCTCCGCCGTCGTGTTGTGCCCGGTGTGGCCTCCCGCCAGCGTCGAAATCACCTGCCGTTCGGTCGCCCGTCCCGCGCTCCAGTCGAACACCGTCACCGTCGAATCAAGTTCGTTGTTCACGTACAGCACCGGCAGGCTGGGGTGGAACGTCGCGTGCCGCGGCGCGGCACCCGCCGCTGAATCGACAAACCCCTGATCGGTCGGGGTCAACCGCCCGTTCCGGAACCTGAAGAAGAAGGTCCGGTCGAAACCCTTGTCGGGGACGATGACGAACTCCCCGGTGGGATCGAAGATGACCGCGTGCGGATGCGAGGACGCCTGCTCCTTCGGATTTGGCCCAGGCGTTCCCTCGAGCGGCACCAGCTGGCTGACCGGCTGCAGGCGTCCATCGTCGCCGACCGGCATCACCGCCACCGCGCCGGTGCCGTAGTTGGCGATCACCAGAAACCGTTCGCTGGGGTCGAGAGCCGAATCGACCGGATTGTTGCCCTGGCAGTCCATCTGATTGAGCAGGCTCAGCGCGCCGGTTGCACGGTCGATGGCAAAGGCGCTCATCAGGGTCCGCCCGCCATGCACGCTGTACAGCCGGCTGCAGTCGCGCGTCAGGGTGAAGAGCGTCGGGTTTTCCAGCCCGCCGATGTGCTGCAGGTGCGTCCACCCGCCACTGACCTCATCGACCCGGTAGACGTTGATCCCGTTGCCGCGTCCGTCCCGATCGGGTGTGGTGTAGCCGCCGACATAGGCAAACATGTCATCCCTCCGTTGAGCCGCTTAAGACGCCGACCCGCGCCTGGTCCAGAACGATCGGAAGCATCGCCGGATCATCGGTCACGCAACCATGAAACCGCAGCGACCGGCCAGGCTCGCCACCCGCCGCGCGCGCCGCCCGCTCCGCCTCCAGCAGGGCCGGCAGATCGTCGAGAACATGAGCACCCTGCCCGGCGAAGAAGCCGATGACGACCACCGGATGGGCGCGCAGACCGAGCAGCACTTCGGGGACGAAAGGCGGTTCCTCGAGACAGGCTGTCTCGACGCGGGCAAATAATGCGGTAGCGGCGACCCGCGCCGCATGCACGTGCAACGCCAGCGTGCGTCCGGGCGCGCTGGACGATCCGTGGCCGACGATCAGCACCGCGCCGGTGCGCGCGTGAATGCCGAGAGCATCGCATGCGGCCAGGGCCTGCCGCTCGATCAGTCCGGCCATGCCGTCGTGAACGCCAACGGGGGGGCAGATCAGGACACGGCGGCCACCTGAAGGACCGCCGCAGGAACCGTCCGCGGCATCACCCGAAGCCGACCGCGAAGCATCGCCGTGCGGGCCCAGCAAAGCACGCGGCACCGCGACCCGTGTGAAATGACCATCCTCCATGAAGAACGGCACGACGCGAACCGCCGGTGCCTCGATACGCGCCAGCGCCGTGGCCACCGACGGCTCGCCGTTCAGCAGGCCGACCTCCACCTGCCCGACCAGGCCCGGCCGCCGCAACCGTTCGGCGAGGCCAAGCAGCGCGTCGGCAGCCTCCGGATGCCGAGACGATCCGTGGCCGACCAGCAACAGAGCATCGTGCTCGGACAAATCTGACATGGTGCTATGAGACCCCTTCGGCGGCGGCCAGGCAAGCTGGCACGCGGATGGCAATCGGTCCGTGACCCGGTGCGCCGACCGCCCCGTCGGGACGGCCCGGCTTCCAGACGCCGATCGGAGAGCTGGTCCCACATCCAAGGCGCTTCGTCGCGGACCGAGGCACTCGGCTTGCATTCGAGGCACCGGCCGACAATCATCCGGGTGTCGCATCGAGCTCCCGAAATGGTTCCGTTATAAAATCATTTATCAGCCGCCGGGGGTGTTCGGTGCCATGGGTCCGGGGCCGTCGTCGGTGGCCCCGATGCAGAACGGCCCCAGGCATTGACGCTGAAGACATTGACGCCTGAGCCATTTGCTTTGAGCGGGAGGGCTCGAGCCATGGCGGCCTGAGGCGGTGGTGCCTGACACGATGGTGCCGCCTGAGGCGGTGGTGCGTGAGGCGGTGGTGCCTGAGACGGTGGTGCCTGAGGCGGTGGTGCCTGAGGCGGTGGTGCCTGAGGGGGTGGTGCGTGAGGCGTTGGGGCTGGCGGCACGCGGCGTGGGGCTGGCGGCATGCGGCCGGTCGCCAGGCACCGCCGCGGGCCCCGGCAGGGCCATTCCTAGTCCGGAATGGAATCCGCCGGCGCTTTGACATTGATCAATGCGACGCGCAAGAACAACCGGCAGGATACGCTTCCAAGGACAGCGTGCCGACCATGTCAAAGCGACATGGTCTTCAAGTCAAGCCAAATCAGCAACAATATCGGGAGACCGCAATGGCTGCCGCAGCAGAAGTCAGCGCCAGAAAAGCCGGGCCATACCGGGACGGCCTCGACAAGCGGGCCGCGAACTACACACCCCTGTCGCCGCTCAGCTTCCTTCCCAAGGCTGCTGCGGTGCATCCCAATCGAACCGCCATCATTCACGGCCCGTGGCGCAGCACCTGGGCGCAGACCTATGCCCGCTGCCGCCGCCTGGCCTCGGCGTTGACCCGGCATGGCGTCGGCGCGGGCGACACCGTCGCGGTGATCGCCCAGAACGTCCCCGCCATGTATGAGGCCCATTTCGGCGTGCCAATGGCCGGCGCGGTGCTGAACACCCTGAACATCCGGCTCAATGCCGAGGCCATCGCCTTCCAGCTAACCCACGGCGAGGCAAAGGTGCTGATCACCGACCGCGAATTCAGCGGCGTCGTCAAGCACGCGCTTGGCATGATGGAGCGCCGGATACTGGTGATCGACATCGACGACCCCATGCTCGAAGGCGGCGTGCTGCTGGGCAAGATGGACTACGAGGCGTTTCTGCGCGAAGGCGATCCCGAGTTCGAGTGGTCTCTGCCAGAGGACGAGTTCGGGCCGATTTCGCTGAACTACACCTCGGGCACGACGGGAAACCCAAAGGGTGTCGTCACCCACCACCGCGGCGCCTACCTGAACGCGCTGTCGCAGATCGTCGCCTGGGGGATGCCGGCACATTCGGTCTATCTCTGGACGCTGCCGATGTTTCACTGCAACGGCTGGTGCTTTCCCTGGACCATGGCGGCCAACGCCGGCACCAACGTGTGCGTGCGCCGGGTGGATCCGAAGCTGATCTTCCAGGCGATCCGCGAACATGGGGTCACCCACATGTGCGGCGCCGGCGTCGTCTACAGCATGCTGATCAATGCGCCGGCCGCGGTGCGCGAGGGACCCGCGGTCAAGGTCAACGGCTACGTCGGCGGTGCCCCGCCGCCGGCGTCCACCATCGAAGGCGCCGAGCGGCTTGGCTTCGCCCTCACGCATGTGTACGGCCTCACCGAGACCTACGGACCGGCATCGCTGTGCGTCAAGCAGGACAAATGGCAGGACATGACGGTGTCCGAACGGGCTCGGCTCAACGCCCGTCAGGGCGTCGCGGGCCCGATGCAGGAGGCCATGACGGTTCTGGATCCGGCCACCATGCAGCCGGTGCCGCACGACGGCGATACCGTGGGCGAGATCATGTTCCGCGGCAACATCACCATGGCCGGCTACCTGAAAAACCCGTCCGCCACCCAAGAGGCGTTCGCCGGCGGCTGGTTCCACACCGGCGACCTGGCGGTGATCGAGCCGGACGGTTACGTCCGCATCACCGATCGCTCGAAGGACGTCATCATCTCCGGCGGCGAAAACATCTCCTCCGTCGAGGTCGAGGACGTGCTGCACCGACATCCGGCGGTGGATTCGGTGGCGGTCGTCGCCAAGCCGGATGAAAAATGGGGCGAGGTGCCATGCGCCTTCGTCGAACTTCGTCCGGACGGCAAAGTCACCGAGGCGCAGATCCGCCAGTTCTGCCGTGAACAGATGGCCGGCTACAAAGTGCCAAAGTTCGTGGTCTTCGGCGCGATCGAGAAAAGCCCCACCGGCAAGATCCAGAAGTTCAGGCTGCGTGAACTGGCGAAGAACGTAGGGAGCATGTCATGACCTACACCGCCCCGCTGGACGACATGCGGTTCGTCCTGCAGCATCTCGCCGGACTTGAGGAGATCGCTGCATTCCCGGCGTTCCAGGAGGCCGAACCGGAACTCGTCGAGGCTATCCTCACCGAGGCGGCCCGTTTCGCGGCCGAGGTGCTGGCGCCGCTGAACGCGACCGGCGACCAGCAGGGCTGTCGCTGGGCCGGTGGCACGGTCGCCACGCCCGATGGCTTTCCGCAGGCATACCGGCAGTTCATCGAGGCCGGCTGGCACGGGATGCCGGCGAGCCCCGAACTTGGCGGGCAAGGCATGCCGGCGCTGGTGTCCAGTGCGGTCGCGGAGATGTGGAAGTCCGCAAACCTCGCCTTCTCGCTGTGCCAGATGCTGACCATGGGAGCGGTCCAGGCGCTCGCACACCACGCCTCGGCGGACCTGCAGGCGCGTTTTCTGCCCAGGATGGTCGCCGGCGAATGGACCGGAACAATGAACCTGACCGAACCGCAGGCGGGGTCGGACCTCTCTGCCATCCGCACCCGGGCCGAACCGGACGGCGACCATTATCGCCTGTTCGGATCGAAGATATTCATCACCTGGGGCGAGCACGACGTCGCCGGAAACATCATCCACCTGGTGCTCGCACGACTGCCGGATGCCCCCGCCGGGACGCGCGGGATTTCGCTGTTCGTCGCGCCGAAGTTCCTGGTCAACGCCGATGGCAGCCTCGGCGCCCGCAACGACCTGATCTGTTCGTCCATCGAGCACAAGCTGGGCATCCATGGATCGCCCACCGCGGTGATGTCCTACGGCGACCGGACGGGCGCGATCGCGTACCTCGTTGGCCAGCCGAACCGCGGCCTTGAGTACATGTTCACCATGATGAACCACGCCAGGCTGAACGTCGGGCTGGAAGGCATGGCGGTGTCCGAAGCCGCCTACCAGAAGGCCGTCGGCTATGCCCGTGAGCGCATCCAGGGCAGGCCGATCGGCAGCGGTGAGCGGGCGGCGATCATCCAGCATCCGGATGTGCGCCGGATGCTGATGGACATGCGCGCCCGGACCGAGGCGATGCGCGCCCTCGCCTATTGCACGGCCGCCTGCATGGACCGCGCCCAGCGCCATCCCGACGCCATCGAGCGCGCCCGCAACCAGGGCCGGGTCGAGTTTCTGACGCCGGTGGTGAAAGGCTGGTGCACCGAAAGCGCGATCATGATCGCGTCCACCGGTATCCAGGTGCACGGCGGCATGGGCTACGTGGAGGAGACCGGGGCCGCACAGTTCATGCGCGATGCGCGGATCACCACGATCTACGAAGGCACCACGGCGATCCAGGCCAATGATCTGATCGGCCGCAAGCTGGCACGCGACAAGGGGGCGAATGCGCGTGCGCTGATCCGCGACATGGAAGCCGACCTGCAGGCGCTCGAACCGAGCAACGCCCCGGACCTCGCGGTGATCCGGTCGGCGCTGACCATGGCGCTGACCGCGTTCGAGGAGGCCACCCAGTGGATGCTGGCGCACCATGACAGCAGTCCGCGCGAGGCGGCGGCCGGGGCGGTGGCGTATCTCAAGCTCACCGGAACCGTCAGCGGCGGCTGGCAGATGGCGCGCGCGGCCTGGATCGCCCACCAGAGGCTGGGGGCCGGCGCGGACAATGCCCCCTTCCTGCGGGCGAAGATCGCCACCGCGCGATTTTACGCCGACCATGTGCTGCCGGAGGCATACCTGTACCGTGATGAAATCACGGCTGGCGGCGCGTCAACCCTGGCACTGGACGATGCGTTGTTTTAGCTGAGTGAATCGGCTGGGAGGAACCTCGGTTTGCCCACTCCGGGATTCTGACGCACATAGCGCGGGATCGAAATCAGGACAGGCGGCAAGGAGTCGGAAAAATGGCGGAGGAGCTACCCGAACGGGAAGCGATGGAGTTTGATGTCGTGATCGTTGGGGGCGGACCGTCCGGCTTGTCGGCGGCAATCCGGTTAAAGCAGCTCGCCCCCGACATGGCGGTGTGCCTGGTGGAAAAGGCCGGCGAAATCGGCGGCCACACCCTGTCCGGGGCGGTGCTCGAGCCGCGGGCGCTCAACGAACTGATCCCCGACTGGAAGGAAAAAGGCGCGCCGCTGGACACGCCGGCGCGCGAGGATCGCTTCCTGTTCCTGACCGCGACACGCTCATTCAAGCTGCCGACACCGCCGCAGATGCACAACGAGGGCAACTACATCGTCTCCCTCGGCAACGTGGTCCGCTGGCTGGGCCAGCAGGCCGAGGAACTCGGCGTGGAGATCTATCCCGGGTTCGCCGGCACCGAATTCCTGGAGGAAGACGGCCGCATCGTCGGCATCGCCACCGGCGACATGGGGATCGGCAAGGACGGCGAGCCAACCGCGAATTTCCAGCGCGGCATGGAACTGCGGGCGCGCTACACGCTGTTCGCCGAGGGCTGCCGCGGCTCGCTGTCGAAGCAGTTGATGCGGCGCTTCAACCTGCGCGAGGGCCACGATCCGCAGACGTTCGCGATCGGCATCAAGGAGTTGTGGGAAGTCCCCGCGGCCAACCACAAGCCCGGCCTGATCGAGCACAGCCTGGGCTGGCCGCTCGACCGCGCGACCTATGGCGGCTCGTTCCTGTACCACTTCGGGAACAACCTGATCTCGTACGGCTTCGTCGTCGGGCTGGACTACAGCAATCCGTGGCTGTCGCCGTTCGACGAGATGCAGCGCTTCAAGACTCACCCCGACGTGCGCAAGCATTTCGAGGGCGGACGGCGGATTTCCTATGGCGCCCGCGCCCTGGTCGAGGGCGGGCTGCAGTCACTGCCGAAGCTCACGTTCCCGGGCGGTCTGCTGATCGGCGACGCGGCGGGGTTTCTGAACGTGCCGAAGATCAAGGGCACGCATACCTCGATGAAGTCCGGCATGCTGGCGGCCGAGACGGTGGCGGAGGCGCTGGCCGGCGATCATCCGGCTGAGTTGACCGGCTACCCCGAGCGTCTGAAAGCCAGCTGGGTGTGGGAGGAGCTGTCCAAGGTGCGTAACATCCGGCCCGCATTCGCCAAGTTCGGCATGTGGGGCGGGTTGCTGTACAGCGGCCTGGACACGTATCTGCTGCGCGGCAAGGCGCCGTGGACGTTCCACCATCCGCATGCTGACAACGATACGCTGCTGGAGGCCGACGCCGCGCCGCGGATCGCCTATCCAAGGCCGGACGGCGTGCTAACCTTCGACAAGCTGTCCTCGGTGTTCATCAGCAATACCAACCATGAGGAAAACCAGCCGGTGCATCTGCAGCTGGCGGATCCGTCCAAGGCGGTCTCGCTGAACTGGGAGCACTTCCGCGGTCCCGAGGCGCGGTATTGCCCGGCCGGCGTGTACGAGTTCGTCGGGGTCGAGGAGGGTGCCCCGAAGCTGCAGATCAACGCGCAGAACTGCGTGCACTGCAAGACGTGCGACATCAAGGACCCGTCGCAGAACATCAACTGGGTTCCGCCGGAAGGCGGCGGCGGTCCGAGCTATCCGGGTGGGATGTAGGCCGTCCCGGACCCTCACCGGGTCGCCCCGATCAAAGCCGGAGGGTGATCCGGCGCCCACTCGCAATTGACGCCAGTCCTGGTCGGCGCCGGTCGCGGTTGACACCGGTCCTGGTCGGCGCCGATCCTGACTGGCGCTCGAAGCGATCAGCGGCCGTTCTGATCGGCGCCTGAGCGGTCGCGGCCTCCTGATCGGCACCTGAGCGGTCAGCGGCCGTTCTGATTGGCGCCTGAGCGGTCGCCGGCCTCCTGATCGGCGCCTGAGCGGTCGCCGGCCTCCTGATCGGCGCCCGAGCGGTCGCCGGCCGGTTGCGGCTGAAGCCTGCGGCGAGACTGAGACCGGACGTCGCCGGCATTGGCAGCTGCGAGACGCGCGCCCACCGGATCCGGGTCACGCCCTTCCGAATCCTCGCCGGAACGCTCAGTCCATGTTCGTCCGGGAACCTTTGCTATTATTCATCAGAAATCTTCGCGAGCTGAATGACATATCGCGTGACGACTGTTAGGGTGAGCAGATGCAACATGCCCGCACCGCCCGGCGGTCCGTCCTGCTCGCGCTAACCCTGTTGTCGGCCTGCGCGGCGTCCGAAGCTTCTCCCGACAATACGGCAGGCCAGGTGCCGAACGGGGTGATCGGCAGCTACCTCGCCGGCCGCTGGGCACTGTCGGAGGGCGACTCCCAGACCGCGGCGAACGATCTCCTGAAGGCCGTGGCGCAGAGTCCGAGCGATCCGGAACTGACGTTGCAGGCCTTCATCGCGACCCTGAACGCCGGACGTCCGGAAGCGGTGAAACTGGCGCGGCAGTTGCCGGACAGCCAGGTAGCGCAGTTCGTCCTGGCCGACGTCGACATCAAGGCCGGCCGCTGGGAAGCCGCGGAGCAGCGTTTCCATGGCCTGCCGCGGCAGGGACTGACGCAGTTGCTGCAACCTTTGCTGGTGGCGTGGGCGCAGCAGGGCGGTGGCCGCACCGACACGGCCCTATCGACCTTGCGGCCTTACGTCGACAACCCGCGGTTTCGCACCATCTTCGCCCTGCATGCCGCCATGATCGCCGACCTGGGCAACCGCAAGGACGATGCGGCCCGGCTGTACCGGGCGACCGAGACCGACGCGCCCCAGACCAATCTCCGCCTGGCGCAGATCCTCGCGAGCTGGGAGGCGCGGTCCAACCAGCCGGCGGAGGCGCAGCGCATCCTTGCCTCGCTGCCCGCGGTCGCGCCGGACATGTCGATCGCCATGCCTGCCCTGATGGGCACAGTCACCAAGCGTCCCGTGGCGCACGCC
>DASWON010000225.1:0-2791 GCA_036398735.1 Rhodopila sp. | reverse complement strand
CGTACTCGCCCCGCATCTTTTCGCGCAGGGCGTGAAGATCGACATCCGGCAAGTCGGCGATTCTGGTCAAAGGGCACCTCGAGGTTACGGCCGACGCTCTATCCCCGAAATGGGGTCGAGGATGACCCTTTGCAAACGCGATCCGGTTATGCGTTGGAACTGATCGTTGTTGATCTAGTCGCTTCCCTGCGGCGCGCGAAAGCCGCCAACCCCACGCTCGATCTCCGTCACGTGCCGCGGCCGGAAGCCGGTCGGGTCGGTCAGCCCGCAGGCGTGGGCGATGATCTCCACCTCCTCGCGTACCTGTTGCGCATAGCGTGCAACCCGCACCGCCTTGTCGGTGGGGTCCAGCCCGGCAATCAGCCGCGGGTTGGAGGCCGTGACGCCGGTCGGGCACTGTCCGGAGCCGCATTTCATCGCCTGGATGCACCCAAGGCTGAACATGAACCCGCGCGCCGACGACACGAAATCCGCCCCCATGCACAGCGCCCAGGCGACCTTGTCCGGAGTGATCAGCTTGGCCGAGGCGATAATGCGGATTCGATCCTCCAGCCTATACCGCTCCCGCGCCGCCGTGACCATGGGCAGTGCCAGGGTCACCGGCAGTCCGACGTAGTCGATCAGGGCGGACGGTGCCGCCCCCGTGCCGCCCTCCCCGCCATCGATCTGCACGTAGTCCGGGCAACCTTCGGGATGGGTGACGCAGTCCTCGAACCAGCTCTCCAGGAACTCGATGTCGCCGGCGACGAACTTGACGCCAACCGGCTTGCCGGTGATCCCGCGCACGCGTTCGACGAACTGCCCGAGTTCGCGGACATTGCCGATATCCAGGTGGCGGTTCGGGCTGATGCTGTCGCGACC
Organism: Rhodopila sp.; assembly: GCA_036398735.1. Lineage (GTDB taxonomy): Bacteria > Pseudomonadota > Alphaproteobacteria > Acetobacterales > Acetobacteraceae > Rhodopila. The sequence goes on along the minus strand of DASWON010000225.1, from coordinate 1,930 downwards.
TTCGGGGATGCCGCGGATCGCCGCCACATCGGCGGTTACCTTTGCACCCGGAAGGATGCCGCCTTTGCCCGGCTTGGCACCCTGAGCGAGTTTGACTTCGAACATGCGGACCTGTTCGTGCGCGGCGATGGCACGAAGGCGCTCCTCCGACAGCGTGCCATCCGGGTTGCGGACGCCATATTTCGCAGTACCCATTTGCATGATGATGTCGCAGCCACCCTCCAGGTGGTTGGGTGCGAGACCACCTTCGCCGGTCGCCATCCAGATGCCAGCCATCTTGGCGCCTCGCGACAGGGCGGACACCGCGGCTGGGCTGAGCGCCCCGTAGCTCATGCCGCTGATGTTGAAGAAGTGGTGGGCAAGATAGGGCTGCCGGCAGGCGCCGGGGCCTTCGCTGATGCCGATCTGCTTGCCGGGGTAGGGGCGCTTTTCCTCGTCGAGCACCGGAAAGGCGGCGTTGCGGAACACGAACGCCGGCACGTTCTCGCTGCCGAAGCTGCGCAGGTTCGAGACCCCCTTGGCGGAGCGGTATACCCAGGCGCGTTCCAACCGGTTGAAGGGGCGTTCGGACCAGTCCGGCAGATACTGGTACTGCCGCATGTATTCGCCGAGCGTCTCGGCGAAATAGCGGAAATACCCGATGATCGGGTAGTTGCGCAGGATGGTGTGCGCCACCTGGCGCCGGTCGTGGACGTACAACGCGGCCAGGGCCAGCAGGAGCAAGGCAAGAATGGCAAGGGCAAGCATCGGCGTTTACCTCAGGAGCGGGCCGGTCGTTCGCGGAGCCGGCGCTTGCGCCCTGTAATGGTCTTTTCGAGTGCCTTGTCCAGCGGTGCTGGCGTTACATCGGGAACGGCGGCCGGTTCAGCCGGCGATTTTTCGAACCGGCGCCAGGGACTGAATCCCGGAAGCCGCCGGAGGTACGACGCTTGCCGGTTCCGAGGTTCGGGTACGCCTATCGGCAGACCGTACCGACCCGCTCCGGGCCTTCGACGCCTCGCCAGACACGTCCGGCTGTTCAGTTTCCAGCAGGGCTGTCACGTTCGGCGTAATGCCATTGCCAAGAATGCCGCCGGGCACGTCCGGTTGCTCGCCGGACATCACCGGTAGCGCGATCGGGTCAACGAGATCGGCCACCGCTAAGGCTGCGCCGGGGTCTTCCCCCTCGCGGACCAGCACGGTGCGGATCGAGACGCGGTCGATGCCGATCGGCGTGTCGGTGTGGTGATCGGCGTATTGATCGGTCATGGGGACACTTTCCAGTTCCTGAAATGTTCTTACCCGATTGGACAGAAGTTCGCAAGTGAAATCCGCCACGGTCGGACCGTCTGCGTGCTGGTCTGCCGGATGCCTGGCAATGCAGCGCCGCTCGGGGTCCGCTCTCGGCGAGCGACGCGTGTCGCATCGTTTGCCTGTCCCGCTACGGTCGTGGCGACGCGACGCGCTACGTGCCGATCCCGTGCCTCTCGCGGCCCGCCTCTTGCATAGCCACACGCCGCTTTCCGACTTAGGCTGCCGCCTGAGACTCTCTCACCAAGGCCCCATATGTCGCCACCCGTCGATCCTGTCGCGTCCGATCCCACACTTCCCGAACGAACCGACGTGGTGATCATCGGCGGTGGGATCATCGGCGTCTCGACCGCGCTGTTCCTGGCTGACAAGGGCTTCGCCGTCGCGCTGTGCGAAAAGGGCCGCATCGGCGGCGAACAGTCTTCCCGCAATTGGGGCTGGTGTCGCACCATGGGCCGCGACGCGGGGGAAATCCCGCTTGCGATGGAAAGCCTGAGGCTGTGGCGCGACATGAACCGCCGCACCAGCCGCGAAACCGGCTTCCGCCAGGCCGGCATCATGTATCTGTGCCAGACCGAGGCCGAAGTGGCCGCTCAGGAGGCCTGGCTCGGCCATGCCCGGCAATACCAGGTCGACGCCC
>DASWON010000224.1:0-2087 GCA_036398735.1 Rhodopila sp. | reverse complement strand
TTGCCGTCTTCGGACCGGCCGGCGGGCGCCGGGTCATGATGCCGTAGATATCGTCGACCATCTGACGGAAATCGGGATCCAACCGGTTGCGCCGATGCGGGAATGGCACCTTCAGTTCGTTCGCTACCCGGCCAGGGTTCGACGAGAACACCAGGATGCGGTCGCACATCAGCACCGCCTCCTCGATGTTGTGGGTCACCATCAGCACCGACTTCACCGGCAACTTGCCGTCCATCCACAGGTCGATCAAATCGGTGCGCAGTGTCTCGGCGGTGAGCACGTCGAGTGCGCTGAACGGCTCATCCATGAGCAGCAGGTCGGGGTGGACGACCAGCGCCCGCGCCAGGCCGACACGCTGGCGCATCCCGCCGGACAGCTCCTTCGGATAGGCGTTCTCGAACCCACCCAGGCCAATCATGTCGATCGCGGCCTCGGCCAGTTCCTCGCGCCGCGCCCGGGGGACACCGCGGGCTTCAAGGCCGATCTCGACGTTTTCCTGCACCGTCAGCCAGGGAAACAGCGCGAAACTCTGGAACACCATCGCCACGCCCTCGGTCGGCCCGTTCACCGGGACGCCGCGCCACGTGACGCTGCCTGAGGTCGGCTTCAGCAGACCGGATACGATTCGCAGCAAGGTCGACTTGCCGGAGCCGGACCGGCCAAGCAGGGCGACGATCTCGCCTTCGTGCAAGGTCAGGTTGACGTCGTCCAGCACCACGAGATCGGCATTGGCGTCCTTGTGGTAGGCCTGCCGGCAGCCCTTCACATCGATCAGGCAGGGCCGTGTCGTGACCGCTGTATCCATGATGGTGTTTCCTCAGGCCAGAGTGAGGCGCCGCTGCGCGAAGGCATACATGGGGCGCCACAGCAGACGGTTGAACAGCACGACGAAGGCCGACATCACCACCACGCCAAGTACCACGCGGGCCATGTCGCCGCGATCCGTCGCCTCCGCGATATAGGCACCCAGCCCGTGCGCCTGCAGCCTGGTGTTGCCCCACGAAGCCACCTCCGCGACGATCGCCGCGTTCCACGAACCGCCGGACGCGGTGATCGCTCCGGTGACGTAGTATGGAAAGATTCCCGGGATCATGACCTTACGCCACCACAGGAACCCACCGATGCGGAAGTTGCTGGCGGCTTCCTTCAGGTCACCCGGAAATGCGGCGGCCCCGGCGACCACATTGAACAGGATATACCATTGTGTGCCGAGCACCATGAGCGGGGTCAGCCAGATATCCGGGCTCAGGTGGAAATAGACGATGAACACCACGAACGGCGGGAACAGCAGATTGGCCGGGAACGCCGCCAGAAACTGGGCGATGGGCTGAGCCCGCCGTGCCCAGACCGGACGCAGCCCGAGCCAGACCCCGATCGGCACCCAGATCAGGCTGGCGAGGATCATCAGCACGACCACGCGGACCAGGGTGATCAGGCCGAGCCCGACGGCGGTGCCGACGTCACCCCAGCTCAGCGCCTGCGAGGCGAACAGCACCACGCGCCAGATCGCCAGAGCGACCAGCACCAGCAGCAGCGCGATCCACGCGATATCCACCGCTCGCGACGGCTGCGGCGAGGTCATCGCTCGCGCTCGGCCCACGAACGAGAAGCGCATGCCGCCAATGAAGGCAGCCGCGTCGCCCACGAGTTCGCCAATGGACTTCAGCAGCTGGGTCCGCCGCATCAGTCGCAGCATCCAGGGATCGGACGCGGTCGCGCCGGCCGTGGTTTCGAAGCGGAACTTTGCCGACCAGGCCACCAGCGGGCGGAACAGCAGCTGGTCGTAGGCCAGGATCACCACCAGCATGGTCAGGATCGCCCACCCGACGGCTGCGATGTCCTGCTTCTCCAGCGCAAGTGCGACGTAGGAGCCGATGCCGGGCAATTTCCAGTTGTTGTCGCCGACCGAAACCGCCTCGGATGCCACGACGAAGAACCAGCCGCCGGACATCGACATCATTGTGTTCCACACGAGGCCGGGAGCCGCGAACGGTACCTCCAGCTTCCAGAACCGCTGCCACGCGGTCAGGTGGAAGCTGACCGAGGCCTCCGCCAGGTCGGCGGGGACGGTCTTCAGCGACTGGTAC
>DASWON010000223.1:0-8578 GCA_036398735.1 Rhodopila sp. | reverse complement strand
GCGAACGGGCGCCGGCTTTCTATGACGGGGTGGACTGAGGAAATGGTTGCCAAGATATGACCTGTCGGTAGGACGTTTTTCGAGCGTAGCCTCGGGACACCGCGACGGACATGCCGATCAGGGCGGCGACTTAGCCGAAGCAGCCGTGCGCTCGCGTGCAGCGCCTTCGCTTCCGTCCGTGGGCCGTGCCATGTCAAGGTACGGGCGTACCGCCGCCACAGGATGCTGGCGGCCTCGAGCCCGACGCGGACACGATGTCCATGTTCGGGCAAGCACAGGGTGAAGCCGATGATCCTCGACGATCGCACCATCGAAGAAATGCTGGGCTGCGCCGGGCAGCCGGGGGAAGCGGCCCGCTGGCGCGGCCCGACGGTCAACGAAGGCTGGCGCGAGCCACTCGTTTCCGGACACGGTTTCCGGCATCACTACGATGAATCCGTCGGCGATGGCGGCTGGGTGTTCCACCAGCTCAACGATGCTTTGTCGATGGCGGTGGTCGATTTCCGCGCCGCGCTCCATCTCTCGCGCTCGCACCGTCACGACGACCATCTGGTGTTCTGCGCCTGGATCGAGGGGCGAAGCACGATTTCCGCCGACGGCGACTTTGCCGACGAGGAGCTCGCGCACGGGTTCTGCACGTTCTACGGCCTGTCGAGCGGCGATGCCGTGCGTACCGTGTACGAACCCAACCGCCCCCTGCGCTGGGTCTCGATCTTCCTGCGGCGCGACCGCGTCCGGGACGTCCTCGGCCTGGACGTCGAGGCATTGCCGCCGATTTTCCGCGACTACATCCTTGACGGCACGCCGATCGGCGTTCGCCACGTGCCGCTGGGCAGTGGCGCGAGCATCGCGGCCAGCCAGGCGTTCGAGTGCCCGTACGAAGGCGAGCTGCAGCGGCTCTACCTGATCGCGAAGGCGATCGAGATCGTCTGCGCGGTGATCCAATCGCATGCGGAGGACAACGATACCGACGGCCCGGTGTTGCGGCGGGCCGATGTCGAGAAGGTCAGGCTGGCCAGGCAGGTCATCGAGGAGAACCTCGACGAGCCCCTGAGCGTGGCCGAACTGGCTGCCGTCGTCGGCATGACGATCAAGAAACTGCAGTACGGATTCCAGGTGCTGTTCCGCGGCAGCGTCGCGCAGGTCTATAAACAGGTCAGGCTGTCGAAGGCGATGGTGCTGGTGAGCAAGAGCGACATGTCGATGATCGGCATCGCGATCGAATGCGGCTACGAATGCCCCGGGAGTTTCACGCGCGCGTTCAAGCTGGCGTTCGGTTCCAGCCCGACCCTGGTCCGCGCGATGGCGATGCAGGGCGTGCTCGCGGAGTTGCCGCGCGAACGCGGCGGCCGGGCGTCTGCCTTCGCCGGTGGCGCGCTTGTGAACTAGCCGCTGCCTGGAAGCCCGGTTCGCTGCCCATGGCCGCACACGTCGGCCGAGCGTCGGTCGACAAGCAATCGAAGCGTCGATCCACTCACCGCCATAGAGGAAACGCATGACCATTGGGCATTCGATCATCGCCGTCGCCGCATGGATTGGCGTCTCGGCGGCTTCCGCGGCGGCCTTGCCCGTACCCGATGGCGAATATGCCGTCGGGGTCACCAGGACCGAATTCGTCGACCCGTCGCGATTACTCGATCCTGGCGATCCCTCCAGCGGACCAAGGCGATTGCCTGCGATCGTGTGGTACCCGGCGAGCGCTCATGCCGCTGCCGCTGCCGAAGGTTCGGCCTATCTGGAGCACGATGTCGCCGCCACGACCTTGCCGGCCATCGCCCGCAATTTCCGCTATGCCGAGGGAGAACTGGAAACGGTCGCACAGGCGCGCATTGCCATACGGCCCGGCGCTGAACCCGCGCGGCATCCGCAGGGATTCCCGGTCGTGGTGTACAGCCACGGCCTGTTCCTGTACCCGGAGCAGAACAGCGCGCTTGCCTCGCGATTGGCGAGCCACGGTTATATCGTGGTGTCGATCGCGCACCCGGGGGACTCGACGGACGTGCGCCTGGAGGACGGTCGCGTCGTCGCGACCCGCTTCGCCGGGCCGGTGGACGACCCACGGTTCGCAGAGTCGTGGAAAGTGCTCGCCGGGGGCGCGGACCTGGATGTGCGGCGCGAAGCGCTGACCGTGTACGCGGAGGCGCTCCCGGCGACGCGCATCGGCCGTTCCCTGGTCCAATGGCGCGACGACACGCTGTTCGTTGCCCGATCCATCGTCGACCGAAGCGAACCCCAGGTCCTGCACGATCTATTGGCGAATGCGGACCGCAAGCGCCTTGTCTTCGCCGGCATGTCGTTCGGCGGCGCCACGGCGGCTACGGGTTGCCGGCTGCTGGAAGCCTGCCGGGCGGCGATCAATCTCGATGGCCAGAATTTCGATCCGGCGTTGTTTGATCGACCCGTTGGGCGGCCATTGCTGCTGATGCTGAGCGACTGGCCGCGCTACGGCCTGCTCGAAGGCCAGCCGCGGGAAGCGGATTTCAGTCCGAACGATCTCGCGTACGAGCCATGGAACGAGGCGGGAGAGAACGATGACGTGGTGCGCGTCCGTCTGCAGGGCCTCCGCCACCTGGGATTCACGGACCTCGTCGCCCTGCTGGACGGCCCGAAGCGGGAAGAACGCGTAGGCCAGATCGACGGCCAGGAGGCGTTGTCGGCGATCGGGGACCTGGTCCTCGCCTTCCTCGATGCGCATGTGCGCGATGGCGATGCCGCCGAAATCGATCGCGCGATCGAACGCCATCCATCATTCGAGCGCCACATGCCAGTGCGTATGAAGGAATGGCTGGACGGGACGGATCAGGAACGGTAGCGCAGGCTCGCCAGAATGCGGCGTCCTTGCAGTTGCCTGTGCAGATATTTTCTTTGTGTGAACGGGATTCGAGTCCGCAGCGGGAAGACGCGGCCCTCGAACTGGACCGAGGGCCAGTTCAGCGCGGTGCGCTCATTCGGGCGTCGTGATCTGCAAGGCGAGGTAGCCGAACACCGACGCCCGATCCTCCAGCGCGTTGTGCAGGTCGCGTCCGACCGAAGCCAGCAACGCGCTGTGCGTACCCAGGGCGAAACGTCCGCCGAAGTTGACCGCAACCGCGTTCCGGTCCAGCGACGAAGCCGATTCGCCATGCAACTCGGCCATCAGCTCGGTACCGTGCCGGATTTCCGTGCCGAGCACGACGCCGCCGGCCCAGCCGCCGCCGCCGCGGCTGCGGAAGTCGTGTCCCACCTCGGCGCCGAGGACAACGCTTCCGAACGACCGCTCGAACTCGAGCGGAAGGAAGAAGTCCGTTCCCTCCTCGGCAAGCCCGCGCTGCACCGAGTTCGACCCCGGATTGCGGAATTCCACCTGCGGATAGGTCGAAATCGTCCAACCGTCCTCGCCGGCGTCGTGGAAGAGCCATTTGACGCCCGCCATCGAATTCCCCAGGCCGGACCGGGTGCCCTGCTCGTGCTGCACCACCACCGGCACTTCGTACTTGAGCTGGATGTGTTCCCCGACCCCGTAGTTGATGTCCAGCAACGGCACCTCGCCCTCCCAGGCATCCGCGCTATGCCTGCCCGTGAGCGCGACGTTGACCTCCCAGTTGCCGGGACCCGGAACGGCGGGATCGTCGGTGATCATCGGGGGGCCGGCCTGCGCGTGCGCGGAGCCGGCGGCACAGGTCAGCACGCAGGCCAGCGCGCCCGCCGCCAGCAGTTTGCGCATGAAGTCCATGGATATGGAATTCCGGGAAGAATCGATTGCTTCCGGAGGCATTGCGTGACTCCTGGGTCGTTGAAGTCGGTCCGCCGGGTGGCGGGTCAGGCCGCGTCCAGGGACGAACTCCCCTTGGCTTGACCCTTCCAGAACACGATCACCACCGCCAGCGCGATGCCGGTGATCAGCGTGGCCAGCGGCAAACCGATATGCAGCGATTCGCTTTCCGCCAGCCAGTCGCCGACCGCCGTGCCCGCAGTGCGCGCAATGACGACGATCGACCAGTAAACCGCAGCCGACCTGGCAACGCGCGCGCCCAGCAACCGCAGTACGACGATGTAGAGCACGGACAAGCCGATGGCGGCGACACCGGCGCCGATGCCGTGCTGGAACATGTCGCCGACCACGGTGCCAAAGACGCCGGCGCCAAGCATCGCCAGCCAGTAGCCAGCATTGGTCCGCGGCAAACCCGCGGCCCGGATGCGGCGCGCGCCCAACCACGCGAACAGCGCGATGAATGCCGCCAGGCCGACCACCAGCAGCGGCGCCGGGACGCGCGCGCTATATGCCAGCCAGTCGGCGATGTTGGTCGCGCCGGTGCGGATGATGATTATGACCAGCCAGTACCAGATTTCGTGGTGCAGGTCCTCGAATCGCTCGGCCAGGAACACGAGCGCGGTGGGAACGGCCAGCAAGGCCAGCCCCAGGCCGATGCCCAATCCGCTTTCGTGCGCGTACAGATCGCCCATGTTGGTGCCGAATACGCTCGCAAGAAAAATGGCAGCCCAATAACGCGGGTCGATGCGCGGCAAGTGCGAAAGCTTCATGTGTTCCCCCTGAGCGGACAATCGATAACGATAGTACCGGACGTGTCGGATTTTTGTCGGAGCGCCGTGGCGGTACGGGCACTGTGGATCCATGTTGTTTGGGAACGTGCGGAGCAGATCGGAACAGGCCCTGCGTGCCTGAGTCTCCTGGCGCGTGCCGCACAGACCCTCGGACATCCGCCCCGATAGGCTCTAGCCGGGCACTCGTCGGGTCGGCAGGCCGATCACCGCCGTCAGGTACGGCGGCCTTTCCGGGTCGGCAGGCAAATGATGCCGATAATCCGGGCCGGTACCGGGCGATCCACGCCGAACCGCCAATCCGGCCGGTCGTGCCGGCTGCCGGTGACGCCAGGCATGAGGCGACCCTTCGCCTTGCCGCGCGACCCGTCCTCTTCGCATCAACCGGGCCTGATGCGAAGAGGGGGCATTGCCGTACGCATGTATCAAAAACGCCAGTTCAGGCTGAGCGCGTACTGGCGCGGGGGACCGTAGTAGCTGACCGAATACAGGCTCTGGATGTACTTCTTGTCGGTGATGTTGTTGACGTTCGCGCGCAGGGTCAGGTCAGGCGTGATGTCCCAGGCCAGGAAGGCGTTGAGCAGGGTGTAGCTGCTCTGCCGCACCGGGGCGGTGGTGACATAGCTCTCGAAGTTGGAGACATCACTCTGCCAGCGGCCACCCGCACCGAACGACAGCGCCGGGTAGCCCGGCAAGCGCGTGCTGAGCATCAGGTTCGCGGTCCTGCGCGGTACCCAGCGGTATGTGTCGCTGCCGTCTTCGCCGTCCATCTTCAAGTGCGTGTAGCCGAACAGCAGGTTGGTGTGCTCGCCGAGCTTGCCGGTCGCCTCGAACTCGAAGCCCTTGGAGTCGATATCGACGGGCCTGTAGTAACCGTAGGCATAGCCGTCCAGGAAGCGCGTTCCGACATAGGTGGCCAGCCCGTCCTGCTTGGCGCTGAACCAGGCCAGCGTGGTCAGCAGCCGCCGGTCCAGCCATTCGGCCTTGACGCCGATCTCGTAGTTGGTGCCCTTGCTCGGGTCGATGTAGATGCGGTCGTAGTCGACGGCATCCTGCGGCTGGTAGATGTACGAGTAATTGGCATAGCCGGTGATGCGATCGGTGAAGTCGAAGGTCACGCCGGCATACGGTGCGAGGTTGCGGTCGGTCTTGTCGGAGGCCACTCCCTCGTTATCGACGCTCTCGCGCCGGTACTCGGCCCAGTTGAAGCCGAGGATGGTCTTGAAGCGATCGGTGAACGCCAGCCGGGTCGTGCCGAATACGCGGGTCAGGCGCTGGTCCAGGGTGGTGTAGACGGCGCGTGGACCCCAGACCGGTTCGGCGATCGCATCGCCCGCGTAGGGAAAGCCGGGAAGCGCTCCGAACTGCGGGCCGCTGGTATCGGTCGGGTTGTACCAGTCGGTGCCCTCGCTGCGGGCCGCGCTCACGCCGAACATCGCTTCCTGCTCCTGCCCGAACAATTCGAAGCGGCCGTTGACGGTGATGTCGCCGATATGCGCCTTGGTCTCGTACGGGCTCTTGTAGGCCCAGCCGTACAGGCCCTCGCCCGTCACCGGATCCAGGCCGAACGAGTAGCCCATGAACAGCTTGGAGTCGTGGTCGTAGACGCGGTAGTTGTACGACGCCTTCGCCTGCCAGCTGTCGCTGAGCCGATGCGTGTACTCGACGAAGCCGGCGTGGGTGGTCGAGTTCCAGTAGGTCCAGTCCTGCGTGGTCGAGGCGCTGCGGTCCCACTCGATCTGGTTGCCGTTGACGTCGATGAAGCTCAGCGCGCCCCACATGTTGCCGCTGGTGTCGGCCTTCTGCCAGGAGTAACCGAACGCCAGCGTGCCGTTCTCTCCCACCTGGCCATCGATCACGCCGTACAGGTAGGTGCGATCGCTTTCGAAGTCACGCAGGTAGGAGTCGCTCTCCTCGCGCGCGACGACCACGCGGCCGGCCCAGGTGCTGTCGTCGTTGAACGGGGTCGAATAGTCGGCTTCGACGCGGCGGCGGTTTTCGGAGCCGAAAGTGATGCCGACCTGTCCCTGGGCCTCGTTGGTCGGCCGCTTGCGCACGTAGTTGATCGTGCCGGCCGCATTGCCCACGCCGGTCAGCAGGCCGTTCGCGCCACGGATCACTTCCAGCTTCTCGAAGCCGAAGGCGTCCATCGCGTTGGTGACTACGCCCCAGCCATTCGGCAAGCCGACGCCGTCGATCTGCGTGTTCTTGATCTCGAAACCGCGCGACAGATACTGGGTCTGGTTGGTCGAGGTCTGCTCGACCTGGATACCGGTGGCCAGGCGCAGCGCATCATCGAGGCTGTCGGCGCCGAACTGCTCCATCTGTTCCTGGGTGACCACGCTGATCGATTGCGGCGTTTCCTTGATGTCCAGGTCCAGGTTGGTGGCGCCGTTGCTGACGCGGCTGGCGCGCTGGCCGATCACCAGGATCCTGTCCAGGTCCGTGGCTTGTGGGGAGTCCGACGTTTCGGCGGTCTGCGCATGTGCGTGCATGGCAGCGAGCAAGCCCACCGTCAGCAAGGAGAGAGCGGGGAAACCTAGAGCGCGTTGACAGGATGTGGTCATTGGAATTCCTAGCGGACGATCGGGCGGACGATGCGGGAAATATCGGAGACGGGTTACGGCAAGGGGTCGCTCGCAACCTGCGCGAACGCGGGGTCCATGGGAGAGGCGAGGAAGATCGCGACTGTCACATGCAAGCGGGCAGAATGCGTCATGTGGGCTGCTCTCCTCCGGTGATTCCGTTTGGCGGCGCTGTCGCGCCTGCCCCCTTACGATGAACTTGACGCAGCGCGCGTCCGTTTGCTTGGCGGATCAGGGCAGGCCCTTATCCATTCGATGCAGGCGCCGCAGCGGCGGCCTCGCGCGCGGCGATGTCGCCGCGAAGATGCCGCGCCGCCATGACGAAGCCGAACACCGACACGGCGGAGCCGGCCATCGCGGCGAGCATGGCGTAGCGCAGGGAATCCTCGCCCAGCGCCGGTTTCCACAGATCGCTGGCGATGCCGACGAACTGCGGACCCAGGCCCAGGCCGATGATGTTGTCGATCAGGATCAGGGTGGCGACCGCGGTCGCGCGGCTGCGCACCGGCACCAACCGCTGGACGATGCTGATCGTCGGGCCGATGAACGCGGCGGTCAGCGACAGTGGGATGATCGCGGCCGCCAGTGCGATGCCCGTGTCCTGCGCGAGGAAACAGATGGGCGCCACGGGCAGCGGGGCCAGTGCCGCGATCGCGGGCACGTAGGAGTACCAGCGCTGGTCGTTGCGTCCGAAGCGGTCGGCGAAGTGGCCCGCCGCGTAGGTCGCCAGGCCGCCGCAGACGCCCATGATCAGGGCCATGGCGATGCCGATTCCGCTGGTCGACATGCCATGGCTGCGGGCGAGGAACAGCGGGAAGAAGCTCCCCAGCGCATAAGACGTGAAACAGGTAGAACAGGCGCCGAGCGCGGTGTACCGGAACGCACGGCTCTGCCAGAGCTGTCGCATCACCGTGCCGAAGGCGGGCGCGTGCTGCTGCGACACCCCTGGATCGTTCGCGCCACGCTGCGGATCGCGCACCGTCGCCAGCAGCACCAGGGAGAGCACGAGCCCGGGGACGCCCGCGGCGATGAACGCAGCGCGCCAGCCCCATGCCTGGGCGATCGCGCCGCCTGCGGCGAACGCGACGAGCACGCCGAGATTGGCGCCGGTGGCGTAGACCGCCTGCGCGCGCGCGCGCCGCTCCGGCGGATAGAGATCGGTGATCATGGTCTGCGAGGCGGGTCCGGTACCGGCCTCGCCCACGCCGGTCAGGACCCGCGCCACGGCCAGTTGCCAGAACTGCACCACGAGGCCGCAGGCGATCGTCATTGCCGAGAACAGGGCCAGCGACGCCGCGATCAGCCGGCGGCGGTTGACCCGGTCGGCAAGCAACGCCAGGGGCAGGCCCATCGTGGCGTAGAACAGAGCGAAGGTCGGCCCCACCAGTAAACCCAGGAAGGTGTCCGACAGGCCGAACTCCGCCTTCACCTGCGGCAACAGGATCGCCAGGACC
>DASWON010000222.1:0-9999 GCA_036398735.1 Rhodopila sp. | reverse complement strand
CAGCCGCCATAGATCGTCTCGAACGGCCATTCAGCCAGCGAATCCTCGATCCGGCGCACCGTCACCGGGTCGAGTGGGATCAGGTTTGGATAGCTGTGCATGAATGTCAGCCCTTTGTCGGGCCGCACCTGCAACGTGTCGCCGGTCAGCAGCACGCCCTGCCCTTCCGCCCCTTGCGCCCAGTGCAGCACGCTGCTGCCGGGGAAATGGCCGCCGCAACGGATCAGATTGACGCCGTCGGTCAGTTCCAGCCGATCCTCCTCCCAGAACGTGATCACCGGATCCAGCCGCGTCACGAACTGGCGGTCCATCGCATGCACGTAGACCGGGACGCTTCCAAGTGCGTGACTCCACTCCACCACCGAGGCCAGAAAGTGCGGATGCGAGCAGGCGATGCCGGCCAGTCCGCCAAGCGCCTTCAGGATCGTGATGGTGCTGTCATCAAGAAAGCTGATGCAATCCCAAAGGATGTTGCCCGCTGGCGTGCGCAGCACCAGCGCACGCTGGCCGATGGCGAAGGCGGGAAAGGTGCCGACGCCCATCAGGCCCTGCTCTAATCGACGGAAGGCGTTGAAGTAGCTCTTCCGCATGGCCGGCAGCGTCGTCCAGGTTTGACCCGCTGGATTAACGTACTGCCGCGTGTCCTGACAGATCAAGCAGCCGGCCGGCGGCGCGTCCGTGTTCGGATACTGGCAGCCACAGGTAGTACAGATGTAGGCGGGCATACGACTGCTGTCCTCAGGAAATGATCATGCTTATCAAACAGCCCTTGAACGACCCATACAACAACCGGGTTCAGTGAGCGAACAGTGCGTCGATCGTGGCGGGATCGACATCCTCGAGTTTCGCTGGCTGCCACACCGGTCGGCGATCCTTGTCGACCACCATCGCCCGCACGCCCTCGGCGAAATCGGGATGCGCCATGGTGGTGCGTGTCAGTGCGAGTTCGGCATCCAGCGCTTGCTGCAACGTCAGGTCTCGACCACGCCGCAACGCCCGCAGGGTCCAGTGCAACGCCGACGGCGACACCGTCCGCAGCGCCTTCAAGGCCTCCACTGCCCACTCATCGGACGTCGCCTCCAATCGGCTGACGATCTCGCCCACCGTGTCCGCCGCGAAACAATGATCGATTGCGGCGCGGTAACCCGCCAGCGAAGATGCCGGCAGCGTCTCATCGAAAGCCGCCAGGGCCGCGATGCCGTCCTCAGCCAGGGCGGCGGACAAATCGGCCAGCCGTGCCCGCGGCGTGAAATGCGTGGCAAACCCCGCGTGCACCGCATTGGCGCCGCTGACCCTCAGTCCAGTCAGTCCGAGGTAGGTCCCGAGCTCGCCCGGCAGACGGGGCAGCAGGAACGTGGCGCCGATATCCGGGAAAAACCCGATCGCGGTTTCCGGCATCGCGAACCCCGCGTGCTCGGTCGCCACACGATACGGCGCATGCACCGACATCCCGATGCCGCCGCCCATGCAGAGCCCGTCGATCAGCGCGATGTAGGGCTTCGGGTAGTTGGCGATCGCCAGGTTCAGTGCGTACTCCTCGGAAAAGAACTGCTTCACCGCATCGAGTTCTCCGGCAAGATATCCATCGCGGAGCGCGCGGATGTCGCCGCCGGCGCAAAAAGCGCGATCGCCGGCCCCTTCGATCACGACCGCATGGACGTGCGGATCATCACGCCAGGTCTCGAGGATGGCGGCGCAGGCGCGGATCATCGAGAGGGTGAGCGCATTGAGCGCCTTGGGGCGATTGAGCAGGATGCGTCCGACCCGCCCGTCGCGGCTCGTGACGACTGTATCTTCGGCTGTCATGCGGCTGTCTCTCTCCTTCGTTGGAGTCGTGTAACCCGGGCCTTCCACCGGTGCCAAGACCGCGGCCCGTGCAGGCCAGTGAAATGCCGGAGATGCCGCCAATGACCGTGCCGGAGAGATCACGACCGGACCGTTCAAAGGACCGTCCCGGTCCCTCTCCCGGGTCGTCCCGCCAGGCGGTTCCGTGCGGACGTAGAGAGAACCGCCCGCCTGGGGATCCCCTCGACAGCCCGCCCGGCGACACCGCATGATCAGGGCACAAGAAACGGAGGAGTTCGCAATGCGCGTCGCCATTATCGGCCAGCAAGACTTTGGCAAGGCTTCTCTGGAGGCATTTCTGGCGCGCGGCGATGAGGTCGCAGCGGTGTTTTGTGCCCCGGAGAAAGGTCGGCCGGACCCATTGCGCCTCGCCGGCGAGGCCGCCGGCATTGCGACCCACCAGTTTCCCAGGCTGACCGACCCCGAGGCGCAGGAAGCCCTTCGTGCCGCCAACGCGGACATCGGCGTGATGGCCTACGTTACGCAGTTCGTGCCGCAGGACTTCTGTAACATCCCGAAATTCGGCACCATCCAGTTCCACCCGAGCCTGTTGCCGCTGCATCGCGGGGCATCGTCGATGAGCTGGTCGATCATCCTCGGCCGTTCGGAGACCGGGTTCAGCATCTTCCGCCCGACCGATGGCCTCGACGAAGGCCCCGTCATCCTGACCCGAGCCGTGCCGATCGAACCCGAGGACACGTTGGGATCGCTCTATTTCGGGAAGATTTTTCCGATGGGCGTCGCCGGACTGGTGGAAGTCGCCGATCTGGTGGTCTCGGGAAAGGCGCCGGCGCTGTCGCAATATGAACCCGCCGCAGGCTATGAGGGTATTATTCGTGATGCCGAATCACAGATCCATTGGGCGACACATGTGGACCACACCTTTAACCTGATCCGTGGCTGCAATCCCGCGCCCGGAGCGTGGACCACACAGGATGGGAAGAAGCTGTTCCTGTTCGAGAGCACCAAGCGGATCGCACGCACGTTTTCTGAAGTGAAAGGCAAGAAGATCGGTCAGGTCGTCGGGCTGTCTGGTTCCAGCCTCGTCATCCATGGCCAGGGTGGCTTTATCGAGGTTCATCGTGTCCGGTGGGAAGGCGGCAAGAAGGTCGCCGCGGTCGATGCCGGGCTGGAGGTTGGGACGATCCTGGGCGGATAATCCGCGGAATAACGCGCGTCCGCTGGATAAGCTCCCCTGACCGAGTGGCGGCCCGCCTTGTCGCATACCCGGCGAGCCGGCGAGGTCGACCGGGACATGCCTCAGCATTCAGATTGCCGCGTTGGTGCTCGTGTGCAGAGCACGGCATCCGGCGCACGCGATTTTATCCCAGACGATCGCGACATCTCTTATAGCGGCTATCGGATCAGAATTGCGCACCCGTTTCAACGACGAGGCAAGCGGGCGGTTGCGTCCTGGCACCTTACCAATCACGAATTCGTTATTTTTTGACTCACATCAATTTTCTTAGACCTCGACCCTGCTACTCGATCGGGCCAGCGTCAGGAGATGCCGATGATGTCCGCCTTCGCCGATCCGAACCTGTTTCTCAGGGCCCTGGACTGGATGAGGGCACGCGCGATTCGGGGTAACGGACTGAGGTCGATGTCCGATGCTGACCTCCAGTTGCTGGCCGCTGACGTTGGCGCCAGCGAATCAGATCTGAGGGAGATGGCGGCGCAGATCGGAGGGCACAGCGAACTGACCGACCAGATGATGCGTGCCCGCGGGCTGGACCCTGCGGCAGTTCGCCGAGCCTCTGCCGAGGCTGTGCGTGACCTGGAAGCGACGTGCGCGCGCTGCCGGGACTCGGGCCGGTGCTACCGCGAACTCGCGGCAGGCTCGGCCGGAGCACGCTACCACGTGTTCTGCCCGAACGCAGGAACCCTCGACGATCTGGTTCAGGCGGGGGGATGACGTGCAGCCACGAAACTGGACCGGACCCGGGATTTTGGCGATTTTCGATGTGAACAAGCAACTAACTGTGGCACGCGACTGTTTGGCTGTTTCCATTCGGAGGGTCGTTGCCCCAAAAGGCGGCGACCTGTAGCGTCGATCCATCACCACGAAGCCGGAAACCCGTCTGTTCATGCTTGCCCGCACGCTCCTGGCCGCCGTGGCATTCAGCGCCCCGGCGCTGGCTGCCCTTTCGGCCTTCGCCAGTCCCACAGATCTGACGATCGTCACGCGCGATGAATCGCTGCAGCGTGCTGTGCAATCTGCCTACGTGCAGCCGTTTACCGCCATTACCGGCAGCCGGGTCCAGCAGCAGACATGGGACGGAGGGATCGACGCCCTTCGCACCCAGGCCAAAGCCTCCGATGATCCGTGGGATCTCGTCCTCGTCGATGCGGACGAACTTGCCATCGGCTGCAGCGAAGGGCTGTTCGAAAAATTGGACTGGTCAGCGATCGGCGGCAAGGATCACTACCTGCCGCAGGCGGTCAGCGACTGCGGCCTGGGAGCGGTCATCGTCAACACCGTTCTTGCCTGGGACAAGGACAAGTTGCCCATCGCCCCCTCCTGGTCGGATTTCTGGGACGTCGCGAAATACCCGGGCAAGCGCGGGCTGCGAAAAGGTCCGCGCGGCAACCTGGAATTCGCGCTGATGGCGGACGGTGTCGCGCCGGGAGACGTCTATAAAACATTGGCCACAGCGGACGGCGTCGACCGAGCATTCCGCAAACTCGACCAACTCAAGCCCTACATTGAGTGGTGGTCTTCCGAAACCGAAGCAGCCCATATCCTGGCGTCGGGCGACGTGCTGATGACGAGCGCCCCTAGCGGACAGATCGCCGTCGCGGCGCAGCATGAGCATAAGAACTTCGGCCTGCAGTTCGCCGGCAGTCTCGTCGAGATCCAAAGCTGGGTAATCATGAAGGCCAGCCCGTTTCTGCGCATCGCCCAGCAGTTCCTGTATTTCACGGGCATGCCAGCGGTGGAACTGCGACTGCTGCAGAATGGCGGCGAGGCCGGCACGGCGAAAGGGCTGAACGACGGCCTCCCACCGGAATTGGCGGCTATCTCACCCGGTTCGGCTGCAAACCTGGCGGCCGGGCTGAAGGTCGATGCGGGGTTCTGGCATGACAATCTCTCCAAGCTGCGACAACGGTTCGACGCCTGGCAGGCCCACTAGTCTCGATGATCGCGAGGTGAGCGACACGAGCCTCGCACGATTGTTCCGGCTGTAAGGCGAGGCGGCGCTCGCCTCCACCCGGAGGTGCCCCCTATCAAGGGCTGCTGCGACCTTGAAACCGGCTTGGCTCCTCGCGCCCGACCGACTTCGATTCACATACAAAGCAGCGGTTCGCGACGCGCAACGGCTTCATGCATGGGCATGCCTGATCGCCGCGGGGCGGGCGTAATGGGTGAGTACGCCTGCGCGTCGATCTGGTCGCAGCGCCTCAGGTGCCATCCCCGGGACGGTCATCACCCATTTCGCCAGGTTGCCTTGCCCGAAAGTCCAATTTCATTCACCGCGCGGGCTGTAAACTCGAAGAGTCAAGCCGTTCTGACTTGATTCCGCGCGATCCGCGCTTTGCGCGGCGCGACTTTGGGTGCGATAACCACCGCCAATGCGCGTTCTTTACCATCTCCCCTTGTCGCCGTACGCCCGGAAGGTTCGCCTCGTGCTGGCGGAAAAACGCCTGCCGTTCGAGCTACGGCTGGAAAAGGTCTGGGAGCGCCGGGCTGAATATCTCGAGTTGAACCCGGCCGGGACCGTGCCGACGATGATCGAGGACAACGGCCTCGTTATCCCCGACTCCACGGTGATCTGCGAGTATCTTGACGAGGCCTATCCGGACAGCAGCCTGATGGGCCGCACCTTGGCGGAGCGAATCGAGGTCCGCCGGCTGTCGGCCTGGTTCGACGGGAAATTTGCCGCCGAGGTCACGCAGAACCTGTACGGCGAAAAATATCTCCGGCGACTCACACGCCGGGGCAATCCGGATCCGGCCGCAATCCGCACCGGCTATACCGCGCTCCGCTATCACCTGGACTACATCGGATGGTTGGCGGAGACTCGTAAGTGGCTTGCCGGCAGCGCCCTGTCGATGGCCGACTTCGCCGCGGCAGCGCACCTTTCCACGCTCGACTTCATCGGCGAACTGGACTGGTCGATCTCACCCCAAGCCAAGGACTGGTATGCCCGCATGAAGTCGCGGCCGAGCTTCCGCGGCGTGCTGGCCGACCGAGTACCGGGCTCCGTGCCGCCCGCACACTATGCCGATCTGGATTTCTGAGCCGCACCTCCCTGCGGACGCCCGGGACTCGAAGACTGACCCTGGCCGGCGCCCGGACCCACAGTCGGGTATCTGCCATCTCTACTTCTAGGCCTGCTGATCCCCAAGGTCCTCCGCATAGAGCGGCGGACGGCGTCGCCAGGGTCTCGGCTCCGTTTCTCTTGGTTACAATCATTATCGCATCGCGCCCGTTGCGTTTCGTTAAACCGACGCCAAATTCGTGGGGTCGAACCAACGGGAGTGACCTCCATGCATCGCGCTAATATCCTGATCAGAATGGCAGCCGCACTGGGCGTCATGGTCATGCTGTCGGGCTGCGTGATCGCTCCGGCGTGGGGCCCTTATCACCACCATCACTGGAGTTACTGATCGCGTGAGCAGCGCGACCACACGCCGCTCGGGCGGTCGCCCGACTGCCGAGGCGGCGGTGCTGCTGGAAACCACGATCCTGGACGCCGCCACCGCGGCGTTTCTGGCCGAGGGTTACGCCGCCACCACGATCGAAGCGATCGCGCGGTCCTGTCACGTGGCCAAGCGAACGATCTATACCCGCTGGAACGGCAAGCGCGCGCTGTTCCGCTCGGTACTGGAGCGGCTGATGGCCAGATGGCTGTCGGATGCCGGCGACTGGGCAGAAACCGAAGACCTTGAGACGGCACTGAACGGTGCGGCAGCCCGGGCCCTGGCGGTGGCATTGACACCCGAGGCAGTCGCTCTGCATCGATTGCTGATCGCGGAATGCGCGCGCTTTCCCGAGCTGTCGCTGATGATGCAGCAGGCCGGCGCGGCCGAGGGAACGTCGCGCATTGCCGCCCTACTCGATCGCGCCGTGGCTCGCGGCAGCTTGCCGCGACAGGACACAATTTTCGCCGCCGAACAGTTTCTTCACCTCGTGCTCGCGGGGCCGCAACGACGGGCGCTGGGTTTGGGCCCTCCATTTGATGAGCAGCAAATCGCGGCATGGCGAGAAGCCACGGTCGCGCTGTTTCTTTCCGGTATCCTTAGCAGAAGGTTGCCGCACGGACAGGATTAATGTTACCGCACGCCCTGCAACAATGGCAGGGACGTGAGCCTCGATGAAGCTTTTGCTGACCGGCGGTTGCGGATTTATCGGTTCCGCCGTGGTACGACATCTGCTGCACCATACCGACCACATCGTAATCAACGTCGACAAGATGACCTACGCCGCGTCCGAGGACGCGCTTGAGGACGGCTTCCGGCACGACCGCCATCTGCTGATCAAGGCGGATATCGCCGATGCCGCGGCGATGCGCCAGGTGTTTGAGACGCACGACCCGGACGCTGTGATGCACCTCGCCGCGGAAAGCCACGTGGATCGCTCGATCGATGGACCAGCCGACTTCGTACAGACCAATGTCGTCGGCACGTTCGTCCTGCTCGAAGCCGCACGCCGCCATCATGGCGCCCTGCCCGCCCCGCGCAAGGCGGCGTTTCGTTTCCACCATGTGTCGACCGACGAAGTGTTCGGGGCGCTGGAGCACGGGGATCCGCCGTTCACCGAAACGACCCCGTATGATCCGCGTAGTCCCTATTCGGCAACCAAAGCTGCGTCGGACCATCTGGTGCGGGCCTGGAGCCACACCTACAAACTGCCGACAATCGTCTCGAACACATGCAATAATTACGGTCCTTGGCAGTTCCCGGAAAAGCTCATTCCGCTGGTTACCTTGAACGCGCTGGAAGGCAAGGAACTCCCCGTCTACGGCGATGGCTCCAACATGCGCGACTGGCTGTTCGTCGAGGACCATGCCGAAGCGCTGGTGCGTGTCATCGAGAGCGGGACCCCCGGCGAGACCTACGCCATAGGCGGCCGGCAGCCCCGTACCAATCTTCAGGTGGTCCGAGCGATCTGCGCCCATCTGGACCAGCGCGTTCCCGATGCGGCGGGGCCGCGCGAACGTCTGATCCGCTTCGTGACTGACCGTCCAGGCCACGATTTCCGCTACGAGATCGATCCATCGCGAAGCGAACAGGCGCTGGACTGGAAAGCCCCGCACGACTTTGAGCGAGGCCTCGCCCGCACCATCGACTGGTACCTGGCCAATCGTGCGTGGTGGGAAGCGGTGCGCGCCGCGCGATACGCGGGCCATCGACTTGGCGCCGCTCCGGTCAATCAAGGACTCTCCGGCGCAGCAGCGGCCGGGGGCGGCGTGACGCAGAAGAAGGAAAGTGTAGCATGAAGGGCATCCTGCTGGCGGGTGGTTCAGGGACTCGCCTGCACCCGATGACCTTGGCAGCGTCGAAGCAGTTGCTCCCGGTTTACGACAAACCGATGGTTTACTATCCGCTTTCGACGCTGATGCTGGCGGGCATACAGGACATCATGCTGATCTCCACGCCGGAGGATCTGCCACAATTCCGCCGGCTGCTCGGGGATGGTTCGCGCTTCGGCGTCCGCTTCGAATATGCGGTGCAGGCGAGGCCGGACGGCATTGCCCAGGCCTTCCTGATCGGCCGCGACTGGCTTGAGGGCGAGCCCTGCGCCCTGGCACTTGGCGACAACCTGATCCACGCGGATCACCTGTCGACGTTGCTGCGGGCCGCGTCTGCAAGGCCGGTCGGTGCAACCGTGTTCGCATATCAGGTGCGTGATCCTGAGCGCTATGGCGTGGTCGCGTTCGACCCCAACGGCAAGGCCGTCGAAGTGGTGGAAAAGCCCGCCGCACCGACCAGCAACTGGGCGATCACCGGCCTGTATTTCTATGATCGGCACGTGAGCGATATTGCGCCGCAGATCAGCCCTTCGGCTCGCGGCGAGCTGGAGATCACCGACCTCAATCGCGTCTATCTGGAGATGGGCACGCTGCACGTCGAAAAGCTCTCGCGCGGATGCGCCTGGCTCGACGCGGGCACGCCGGACAGCCTGTTGCAGGCCGCGACGTTCGTGCAGACAATCCAATCACGCACCGGCATGCTGGTCGGGTGTCCGGAGGAGGTCGCCTTCCGCATGGGCTACATTGATGCCGACCGCCTGCGCGACCATGCCCGCCATCTCGGCAAAACCGAGTTGGGGCGGGTGCTGATGGAACTGGCTGAAGGGGAAATGGAGTGAAGGTTCAGGCTCTGGAGATTGCGGACGTCAAACTGATCACGCCGCCACGGTTCAATGATCCGCGCGGTTTTTTCTCCGAGACCTGGAACCAGGGGCGCTTTGCCGAGGCAGGCATTCCAGGGCCCTTCATCCAGGATAACCACGCGGTATCGACCGGAGTCGGTGTCCTGCGCGGGCTGCACTGTCAGGTTGGACCGAACGCCCAGGGCAAACTGGTCCGTTGCGTCAAGGGAGCGATCTACGACGTGGCCGTTGACGTACGGCAGGCCTCGCCAACGTTCGGGCGCTATGTCGGGGCCGAGATCAGCGCGGAGAACTGGACCCAGATCTGGGTGCCGGTCGGCTTCCTGCACGCCTATTGCACGCTGACCCCGGACGCCGAGGTGATCTACAAGGTCACCGGCGCCTACGATAAGTCGGCGGAGCGAGGGGTGATCTGGAACGACCCCGACATCGGCATCGTGTGGCCGGTTCCGGCCGACACGGTGATCCTGTCGGACAAGGACAAGGCATTGCCCCGCCTGCGCGATCTGCCGGCGTTGTTCCGGATGTGAGTCCCGAATGGCGGGTTCGGGCGTGAGTGGTTGCAACGGGGGATGGGCAGAGATGAGCACGGACAGGCAATGCGGCCGGCGGTGTGGCGTCCCGACATGACAAGACGCATCCTCGTCACGGGGGGTACCGGCCAGCTTGCTTCCGCCCTCGCGGCCGCCCCCGGCGTTCATCGCGTCGGACGACCCGTGTTCGATTTCGAGCATCCCGAGACCGTGGAGGCGACGTTCCGCGAAGTCGCGCCGCATGTTGTGGTTAACGCCGCCGCGTATACCGCCGTGGATGCG
>DASWON010000221.1:0-56907 GCA_036398735.1 Rhodopila sp. | reverse complement strand
CAGTCGGAGCTGGCGGTGGCGTCCCCGCCGATCCCGGCGAACGATACGATGGCGGATGTTGCGGCCGCACCCGAACCCCCGCCGCCCGAACCCCTGATCAAGCCAATCCTGATCGGCGCCAGCGGCGAGCCGCCGGCGGAGCGCAAGCGCGGCTGGTGGCGACGATAGGATCGGCCGACGGGGCGGGCCCAGTCCCGCAGCCGCGAAGGCACGCCCTCGGACCTGGCTCGAGAGCGTGCCGCGGCCGCGCCGCACTCCACCCGCCCCCCAAGAGCGTTTTCCACGCGGACGGGAACCCCTGGGGAGCCAATCGGTGTGTCATCGACCGGAACCGCCGAAGCAGCCAATCGGTGTGTCGTCGACCGGAACCGCCGGGCAGCGAGCCCTTGTGTCATCACGGAGCGAGCAGGCACGCGAACAAAGGGGGCAGCCCGGCGATCGCTACTTCGAACGGGCATCCCGGCTGGTGCCCGGCGCCGTCGGCTGCACCGGCCCTTGCGCCGCACCGGCGTCCGGCTTGGCCGCGGTGACCTTGCTGCCGTCCGACAATCGTGATGCGCCGTCCGTCACCACCGTCTCACCAGCCTTCAGGCCGGTGGTGACGACCGACTCCTGCTCGTCCTCGTAGCCGATCGTCACCGCCTGACGGCGCACCGTCGCGTCGTTGCCGACAACGAAGACGTAGGGTCCGCGCGGGCCGCGCTGGACGGCTGAGGGCGGCACCACCACGGCGTCCTTCGCGGTGTCGCTGCGCAGCCGCACACTGACGAAACCACCCGGCCACAGGCGGTGCCGGGCATTCGGGAACACCGCCTTCAGCTTGATCGTGCCGGTGGTCTGATCGACCTGATTGTCCAGCACCATCAGGACGCCGGTGTCCAACACCTTCGCGGCACCTCCGGTCGCGTCCTGCGCCAGTGCCAGCACCGGTGCATCGCCCTCCGCCAGGGCGCGGGCCACCGCCGGCAGCGCCTGCTGCGGCAGCGTGAACACCACCGCGATTGGTTCCAGCTGGGTGATCACCACCAGCCCCGTCGTGTCCGCCGCGCGCACGATGTTGCCGGGATCGACCTGTCGCATGCCGGTGCGCCCATCGATCGGCGCGGTGATGGTGGTGTAGCTCAGCTGCGTTCGGGCGGTGTCGATCTGGGCCTGGTCCTGCTGCACCAGGGCCTCGAACTGGGCGACCTGCGCCTTGGCGGTGTCGGCCTGCTGCGCCGACGTGTAGTTGTTCGCCACCAGCTTCTGATAGCGAGCCAGATCCGCCCGGGCATTCGCGAGTTGCGCCTGATCCTGCGCCTTTTTGGCGACCGCGCTGTCGAGTGCGGCCTGATAGGTCCGCGGGTCGATCTGGGCCAGCACATCACCCTTGTGGACGTCCTGCCCCTCGCGGAAATTCACCGTCATCAGCGGACCGTCGACCATCGCCTTGATGGTGACAGTGTAGAACGCTTGCACGGTTCCCAGCCCGTCCAGGTAGATCGGCACGTCCCTGGCCGCGGCGTCGGCGGTCAGCACGGGAATCGGCTGGCCCGCCGCGCTGTCGCGCTGACTGACCGGACGGTTAGCCGACGGGAAGAACCAGATCGCGTAGACGATGGCTGCCGCGACGAGCAGGCACAGCCCAACCATGCCGAGGCGGCGCAGGCGGGATGCCGTCCGACTGCGGACCGGCTCGCGGGTCAGCGCGTCCATGCGGCGCAACCTGCGAGTGACGCGACCGGCGGTGTTTCCCTCATCTGGCGTTCCCTCCAACCGGCAATGCCACGCCGCCCGGCAGCAGCCCGGGCGTCAGGCCAGGAAACTGTTGGTCGACCGGACGATCCGGTGCCGCCCAGCCGCCACCAAGCGCCTTGTACAGGTTCAGCAAGGCCTGCGCACGCGCCAGCCTCACCTGCACCAGCGTGTCCTCATCGTTGAACAGAGTCGTCTCCGCCGTCAGCACCGTGGTGATATCGACAGTCCCGGCAGCCATCTGCGCCCGAGCGATCGTGGCGGCCCGGCGCGCGGTCTCGACCGCGACGCGCTGCAGCCGCTCCTGCTCGGTCGTGTAGCGCCAGGCGGTCAGCGCCGTATCCACATCTGTGAACGCCTGTACTACCGCCTTGCGATAATCCGCCAACAATTCATCGTACCGGCCCTTTGCCAGATCGAGCTGGCCACGCAGTGTCCCACCGTCGAAGATCGGCAGGGTCAGCCCTTCGGTCAGCTACGCCAGCGCCCCGCCCGGCGTCACCAGCCGGTTCAGTGCCGGTGCCTGGTATCCGGCGCTGGCGGTCAGCTCGATGGTGGGAAAGAACGCCGCCCGCGCCTCGGTGATGCTGAAATTCTTCGCGATGAGCTGCGCCTCGGCCGAGGCGACGTCCGGTCGCCGCGTCAGCAGTTCCGACGGCAGGCCAGGTGCGACGAGCGGCAGCTCCAGTTCGGTCAGGGTGCCGGGCCGCACCTGCACCCGCTCCGGCGGCTGACCGGTGAGAATGCCAAGCGCAATTATTTCCTGCTCCAACTGACTGACGAAATTGGGAATGAGGGCACGCTCGCCGGCCACCAGCGATTCCTGCTGCGCGACATCGAGTTGGCTGGCGGTGCCCACGTCGAAGCGGCCGCGAACCACCGCCAGGGTCTGTTCCGCGTCGGCCAGGTTGCGGCGCGCGACGGCAAGGCGATCGACCAGCGACAGGGCGGTGAACCAGGTGTTGGCGACATCGGTGACGACCGTCAGCGCGACGGTCTGCTGGTCGAAGCGGCTGAACATCGCCGACGCCACAGCCGACTGCCGGGCGGCGCGGTTGCGGCCCCAGAAATCCAGCTCGTAGCTGGCGCTCAGCCCGACCCCGTAGCTGCGAAAGTCGATACTGGAATTCGAGCCGCCGAACACGTTGCTGCCCAGCCGGCTGCTGCTGCCGGTGCCCAGGCCCTCATGCTGCCAGTTCGAACTCGCATTGCCGCTAATGTCCGGCAGCAGCGGTGCCCCGGCGATTCGCACCTGCGCATCCGCCTGGCGGACCCTCGCGACGGCGGCCGCGATGTCGAAATTGCGTGCGCGCGCGGCTTCGATCAACGCGTTCAGCTCGACTGACCGGAACCCGCGCCACCAGTCCGTAGCAGGCCACGCCGCGGCCGCGGTCTGCGGGGTCGCGCGCCAGGCAGCCGGCAAATCCAGCGCCGGACGCCGGTAATCGCGGCCGACATCGCACCCGCCCACAGCCACGACGGCGACCAGCGGACACAGGAATGATCGTGAGAAACGGAATTTCAACAGACGGACACTCGCTACGCCTCGCCAGGGACCCGGGCCGCCGCACGAGCCGGAGACCGGCCGGCCGGCGGTGCCACGGATCCGATCAGCCACCCGGTTGATCTGGTTGGCATCTGTAACGGCGATAGGCCGCCTCGCCCAGGCCCAAGGACACCGCGCGGCGAGGTGAGGCCAAGCACGCTGCGAAGCGCCGATCGGCGGCGACGGTCACGACTCGCCCGCCTGTCGCTGACCCTGCGGGATCTGTCGCGGCGTCGAGCGTCCGCGCGACCCATCCGGGTCCGCCTCGACGCCGTCGCTATCTGCACCGAAACAGAGCACGCCCGCTCAATTCGACCATTTGCGGCAATTGGGACGGAAGTCGGCCTTGCACCAGGGCACGGTATATGCAAAACGCGCCGCACACTTGCACTAATTCCAACGAGGAGACGTCCGGGGGTGACAGACACCATCCTGGAGACAGAAGGGCTAACACGCGAATTCGGCGGCTTCCTGGCCGTCGATGGCGTCTCACTGCGCGTTGACGAGGGTACGATCCATGCCTTGATCGGTCCCAACGGCGCCGGCAAGACAACGTGCTTCAACTTGCTGACCTCCTTCCTGCCGCCCACACGCGGCCGGATCAAATTCAAAGGCCGCGATATCACCGGCATGAAGCCCGCCATGGTCGCGAGGCTCGGCCTGGTCCGCAGCTTCCAAATCTCGGCAGTTTTCCCGCACCTGACTGCGCTGGAGAACGTCCGCCTGGCACTGCAGCGTGCGCGTTGCGCCAGCTTCGATTTCTGGCGGTCCGAGAAGGCGCTGCGGGTCTATGACGACCGGGCGCATGAACTGCTGTTCGACGTCGGCCTGTCCAGCTTCGCCGAGAGCGTCGTCGCCGACCTCTCGTACGGCCTCAAGCGCGCGCTCGAAATCGCCACGACGCTGGCGCTCGACCCCCAGATGATGCTGCTCGATGAGCCCACCGCCGGTATGGCGCATGGTGACGTGGACCGCATCGTCGAGCTGATCCGGCGCATCCGCGACGGCCGCACCATCCTGATGGTGGAGCACAACCTGTCGGTCGTCGAAGGGCTCTGCGACAAGATCACCGTGCTCACGCGCGGCAAGATCCTGGCTGAGGGCACATACGACACGGTGTCGAAGAACCCCGAAGTGATTGCCGCCTATCTGGGAACCGCCGATGCTTGAAGTCAGCGCTCTGAACGCCTGGTACGGCGAAAGCCACATCCTGCACGGCGTGGATTTCGAGGTGCGCGAAGGCGAGGTGGTGACGCTGCTTGGCCGCAACGGCGCCGGCAAGACCACGACGATGAAGTCGATCATGGGCCTGGTGCCACGCCGCGAGGGCCACGTGAAGTTCCGCGGCGCCGAGATGGTCGGGCTGATGCCGAACGAGATCGCGAAAGCCGGCATCGCCATCTGCCCGGAGGAACGCGGCATCTTCGGCTCGCTGTCGGTGACCGAGAACCTGATGCTGCCGCCGGTCGTGGCGCCGGGCGGCCTGACGGTCGATGAGATCTACACGCTGTTCCCCAACCTCAAAGAGCGCGCCAAGACCGCGCACGGCACGAAACTTTCGGGCGGCGAGCAGCAGATGCTGGCGATTGGCCGCATCCTGCGCACCGGCGCCAAGATGCTGCTGCTGGACGAACCGACCGAGGGTCTGGCACCGGTCATCGTGCAGCAGATCGGCCGCACCATCCGCGAGATCAAGAACCGCGGCTTCACCGTGCTGCTGGTGGAGCAGAATTTCCGCTTCGCCGCCACCGTCGCGGACCGCCACTACGTCATGGAACACGGCAAGATCGTGGACATGATCCCCAACCACCTGCTCGAATCCAGCATGGACAAGCTGCACGAATACCTGGGCGTCTGATTGCCGTGCCGCTCGACGGCGACCCCGGTCGTCTTGACTGACATGCAACGGCGACGCCGGACCGCCCGTCACCCTGTTCGGCAAGGAAAACCGAAGCGCCTGCGAAAAGGCTTCGGAGAGGACGAGGTCATGAAACTCACGCGCCGGACCGTTACGCTGGGCGGACTCGCTTCGGGCGCCGCCGCGACCGCGCTGCTACGCTCCGGCCGCGCGCGGGCGGCGACGACCCTGAAGATCGGCTGCCTCACCGATATGTCCGGCCCCTACAAGGACCTGGCCGGGCCCGGCGCTGTCGTCGCGGCGCGCCAGGCCATGACCGAGTTCGCCGCCAAGGGTTTCAATGTCGAGGTCCTGGTGGCCGACCATCTCAACAAGCCCGATGTCGGAGCCACCACCGCGCGCCAGTGGTTCGATCGCGACGGCGTGGACGTGATCGTCGAGGTGGCCAATTCCGGCGTCGCGCTGGCCGTCGCCGGCGTCGCCAAAGAGAAGAACAAGGTCTACCTCAATTCCGGCGCCGCAACCTCGGACCTGACCGGCAGCGCCTGCAACGCCAATACGATCCACTGGGTCTACGACACCTACATGCTCGCGCGGTCCACCGGCGGGGCGATGGTGCAGGCCGGGGGCGATACCTGGTTCTTCATCACCGCCGATTATGCGTTCGGCAAGGCGCTGCAGCGTGACACTACCGGGTTCATCGCCGCCGCCAACGGCAAGGTGCTCGGCGGCGTGACCTATCCGTTCCCGGGCACCAGCGACTTCTCCTCCTACCTGCTGCAGGCCCAATCGAGCGGCGCCAAGGTCCTCGGCATCGCCAACGCCGGCGCTGACACGATCAACACGATCAAGCAGGCGAAGGAATTCGGCATCAAGATGCAGCTGGCCGGACTGCTGCTGTTCATCAGCGACGTGCACTCGCTGGGGCTGGAGACTGCCCAGGGCATCGCCCTGACTGACAGTTTCTACTGGGACATGAACGACCGCGCGCGCGCTTTCTCGGACCGCTTCACCGCCAACCTGAAGGGCGTGCGCCCGACCATGGTGCACGCCGGGGTCTATTCCTCGACCCTGCACTACCTCAAGACCGCGGCCGCGATGGGTGTCGATCAGGCAAAGCAGGACGGTGCGACTACGGTCGCGCGCATGAAGGCGATGCCGACGGAAGACGACTGTTTCGGGCCAGGGTCCATCCGGATGGACGGCCGCAAGATCCACCCGTCCTATCTGTGGGAAGTCAAGAAGCCGTCGGAGAGCAAGGGGCCCTGGGACTACTACAAGCCGCTCGCCTCAACGCCGGCCGACAAGGCGTTCCGCCCGCTCGGCGACGGCGGCTGCTCGCTCGTGAAATCATAGGAGTTTTCAATGACTCTGACACGTCGTTCTGCCCTCAAGACGGCAGCCGCGGCTGCTGCGCTGCCGGCTGCGGCGCCGCTGGTCGGGGCACCGCTCTGGCGGCCGGCCCGGGCGCAGGCTCCGACGATCAAGATCGGCGTACTCAATGACCAGTCCGGGCCATACACCAACACCGGCGGCGTCACCTCGGTAGTCTGCGCCAAACAGGCCCTGGAGGATTTCGGCGTTGCCGCCAAGGGGCTCAAGGTCGAGGTGATTTCGGCCGATCACCAGAACAAGCCGGATCTCGCGGTCTCCATCACCCGCCAGTGGTTCGACCGCGACGGTGTCGACATGTTGCTGGATGTGCCGACATCCTCGGTGGCGCTGGCGCTGCAGTCGGTGTGCCGCGAGAAAAACAAGGTCTATCTCAACGCCGGCGCTGCCTCATCGGCGCTGACCGGCTCACAGTGTTCACCGAACTTCGTCCACTGGTGCTACGACACCTACATGCTGTCGAAGTCCACCGGTGGTGCCATGGTGAAGGCCGGCGGCGACTCGTGGTACTTCCTCACCGCCGACTACGCGTTCGGCAAGCAACTGCAGGACGATACGTCGACCCTGGTCAAGGCCGCGGGTGGCAAAGTGCTCGGAGCCGCGCCCTACCCGTTCCCCGGCACTACGGACTTCTCGTCCTTCCTGGTGCAGGCGCAGGCCAGCGGCGCCAAGGTTCTCGGGCTGGCGAATGCCGGCGGCGACACCGTCAACTCGATCAAGCAGGCGCATGAATTCGGTCTCAACGGCTCGATGCAGATTGCCGCGCTGTTGATGTTCATCAACGATGTGCATGCACTCGGGCTGGACACCGCGGGCGGCCTGAACCTGACCGAGAGCTTCTATTGGGACATGAACGACAAGACCCGGGCATTCACCAAGCGGGTGCTGCCGAAGACGCCGAACAACTATCCGAACATGATTCACGCCGGCTGCTATTCCGCCGCGCTGCACTACCTCAAGGCGGTCGCCGATATGGGCGCCGCCGAGGCCAAGAAGGACGGCGTCGCGACGGTCAGCCGCATGAAGGCGATGCCGGTCGAGGACGACTGCTTCGGCACCAGCAAGATCCGCGAGGACGGCCGCAACATGGTCGCCTCCTACCTGTTCGAGGTGAAGACGCCGGCCGAAAGCAAGGGCCCGTGGGACTACTACAAGCTGAAGGTGACGACGCCGGCAGACGAAGCCTGGCGCCCGCTGGCCGACGGCCACTGCTCATTTATCAAGACCTGACATAGCAAGCACGGCGGCCGGAGATGCGCCAAGGGGGAACAAGGATGATGCGACTGCCATGATCATGATCTTCGGTATTCCTGGGCCGCTGCTGTTCGGACAGCTGCTGCTCGGGCTGATCAACGGCGCCTTCTACGCGATGCTTTCGCTGGGGCTGGCGGTGATCTTCGGCATGCTCAATATCATCAACTTCGCCCACGGCTCATTGTTCATGATGGGTGCGTTCGCGTCGTGGATGCTGCTGAACTATCTGGGTATCGGCTACTTCCCGGCGCTGATCCTGGCCCCGCTGCTGGTCGGCATCTTCGGGATCATCCTGGAGAAGACCATCATCAGTCGGCTGTATAAGCTGGACCATCTGTATGGCCTGCTGCTGACCTTCGGGCTTTCGCTGGTGATCGAGGGCCTGTTCCGCAACGCCTACGGCAGCTCCGGCATGCCGTACCGTATCCCAAACATTCTGCAGGGCGCCACCAACCTCGGCTTCATGTACATGCCGAATTACCGCGGCTGGGTCGTTGTCGCGGCGCTGGTGGTCTGCATCGCGACCTGGGCGATCATCGAGAAGACCCCGCTTGGCGCCACGCTGCGGGCGGCCACGGAAAACGCCCCGCTGGTGCAGGCGTTCGGCGTCAACGTGCCACGGCTGATCACCCTGACCTATGCCGGCGGCGTGGCGCTCGCGGCGTTCGCGGGCGTGCTCGCAGCGCCGATCTACTCGGTGAACCCGAACATGGGCAGCAACTTCATCAACACGGTGTTCGCCGTGGTGGTGATCGGCGGCATGGGGTCGATCATGGGGTCGATCATCACCGGCTTCGGCCTGGGCGTGATCGAGGGCCTGACCAAGGTGTTCTATCCGCAGGCATCGGCCACCGTGGTGTTCCTCGTCATGGTGATCGTATTGCTCATCAGGCCGCGCGGCCTCTTTGGAAAGGCTGCCTGAGATGTTTGGATTTTCGCGCGCTCAGTCCATCGCCTTCGTGGTGATGGTGGTGCTGATCGCGGTCTGCCCGTACGTGCTGTACCCGGTGTTTCTGATGCGGGTGCTGTGCGCGGCGCTGTTCGCCTGTGCGTTCAACCTGATCATCGGCTACGTCGGGCTGCTGTCGTTCGGCCATGCCGCGTTCTTCGGCATGGGCAGCTACGTCGCCGCCTGGACGATGAAACACTGGCACGTGGACGCCTCCGTCGCGATCATCTTTGGCGGACTGACCGGAGCGGCACTGGGACTTGTCCTGGGCTACCTGGCGATCCGCCGGTCCGGCATTTACTTCGCGATGATCACCCTGGCGCTGTCGCAGATGGTCTATTTCTTCTGCCTGGAGGCACCATTCACGGGCGGCGAGGACGGTATCCAGCAGGTGCCGCGCGGTCACGTGTTCGGCTTCATCGACCTGTCCAACGACATGACGATGTACTGGGTCGTGTCGGCGGTGTTCCTGGCCGGGTTCCTGCTGGTCCATCGGATCATCCACTCGCCGTTCGGCCAGGTGCTGAAGGGCATCCGCGAGAATGAGCCGCGGGCCACGTCGCTGGGCTATCGGACCGACGACTACAAGCTGATCGCGTTCGTGCTGTCCTGCATGATCGCCGGCATCGCCGGCGGCACCAAGGCGCTGGTGTTCGGCATCGCCACGCTGACCGACGTGCATTACTCGACCTCGGGCGAAGTCGTGCTGACCACGCTGCTGGGGGGCCTCGGCACTGTGTTCGGCCCGGCAATGGGGGCACTGGTGGTGACGTCGATGGAAAACTACCTGGCGCAGTTCGGCGCCTGGGTGACGGTAACCCAAGGCGTGATCTTCATCATCTGCGTGCTGGCGTTCCGCCGCGGCATCATCGGCGAGCTGGGGGCGTTTCTGAAAATCTCGCTGTAATACCAGTCTGGGGTGCCGCTGATGGGTATGCGCGCAGGCTTGGTCGCGCACGCGTGGTGCAGCGGCTGCGCATGAAAGCGACCAGGGTGGCTTCGTCCTGACTGGATGGTACGACTCGTCTCTCGTGTCATCACCGGCCTGGACCGGCCACCCACGACTTGCGGTATGTTCAAAGTCCAAGACGTGGGTCACCGCGCGGGAGCCGGTTGAGGCACAGGAGCACGGGCGGACGGCCGGTGACGGCCCGAGAGCAGCTCGGAAGCTTGGCCGATCACACAGATGCAGGGCCGGAGCTAGGTGATGCACAGAAGCACGGGCGGAACCCCGGTGACGACCCGAGAGCAGGTCGAAAGCCTGGCGGTCACAGAAGCAGGCCCCGGGGCCGGGTGATGCACAGGACCACGGGCGGACGCCCGGTGACGACACGGGGGTTGGCCACGCCCGGCCTGGGACCCAGACCAGGCCCGCCCGAGGCTACATCCCGAGCGCGCGGCGATAGATGTCGAGCATCGTCTCCTGCTCCTCCACCTCGGCCGCCTCCTGCTTGCGGATACGAATGAGCTGACGCAGCACCTTGACGTCGAAACCGGCGGATTTCGCTTCGGCGTAGATATCCTTGATGTCGTTGGACAGCGCCTTGCGCTCTTCCTCGAGCCGCTCGATGCGCTCCACCAGGCTGCGCAGACGGTCGACCGCGACTCCGCCGGACTTGATCTCTTCCTCGCTTACCGGCTTCGCCATCTATCGTCATCTCCGCTGTAGCAGGGCGGGCGGGGATAGCTTTGGGGGGCGTCGCGGTCAACCGGGAAACGACCGGCGACCAGGTAAGGGGCTGAAACCAAATTCTGCGGCAATCGCGGGCCTCAGAGGGAATGCCGCGACCTTCGGCAGGATGCCGCGGCCTGACCCGGCAACCACCGCCGCAACGGGTCCGGCGGGAAGCCAGGAGCCGACCCGCCGCTGCGCCGCAACGATCCGTACCTGCCCGCGGAACGCCCGGCGACCCGCGCTGCAACGCCTCACCCGTTCGGCGCCATCCTGGTTCGACCCTGACGGAGCGGTCCTGATGGGAGCCGGCAATGCACCGGACATCCACCACGGCCAGCGGGGCCGCCCGGAACGGCGCGCTGCCGTCAGCGGCCCGCGACAGGTCGCCAGCAACCGCGATGCCTCGAAGACCCGCGACAAGCCCTCAGCCGACCCGAGGGCCACCCACCTGCGAGCGGCAACAGCGGGGAGCGGCAACAGGGGGGAGCGCGCCGGCGCTCAGTGCCCCGGATGCGCCTTCGCCATGGCAGCCTTCTGTTCCGGCGATGCCTCGACCTGGTACTTGGCCTGCCACTCCTTGTACGGCATGCCGTAAACGATTTCGCGCGCATCGGGATCGGCAATCGTGATGCCCTTGGTCGCGGCTTCCTCACGATACCAACGGCTCAGACAATTCCGGCAGAACCCGGCCAGATTCATCAGGTCGATGTTCTGCACATCCGTGCGTTCACGCAGATGCCCCACCAGGCGGCGAAAGGCGGCGGCCTCCAGTTCAGTTCGGGTGTGGATGTCGAATTCAGGTGCGGCCATGGTCGTTTCCTTCTGACATGCCCAAGTTGGCTATTGCCAAAGATGGCGCGCCTCGCGTGGCTTCGCCATACTCCGCCCGCCGGAAAAGAGAGGAAACGGCCGATGCACCAGGATTCCCCCTGGCCGCCCGACGCCCCGCAGGTCGCGGCCGCGCCTTGGCCCCAAGGCGCGCCAGCCGGCGACATGCGGATGAAGGACGAGGCCGCCCGTGCCGCGCTGCGCACGTTGTTTGACACCGCGGTCGCCGCGGCCGATCCGCGCAGCGTGCTGGCGCGCCATCTGCCGCCGAAACCCGGTTCGGGCCGCTGCATCGTCGTGGGTGGCGGCAAGTCGGCTGCCGTCATGGCCGCCGCGCTGGAGGACGCCTGGCCCGACGTCGCGCTCGAGGGCACGGTGGTGACCCGCTACGGCCACGCCGTGCCGACCCGCCGCATCGAGGTAATCGAGGCCAGCCATCCGGTCCCCGACGCCAACAGCCAGCGCGGCGCGCGGCGACTGCTGGAGCGGGTTCAGGGCCTGACCAAAAACGACCTGGTGATCGCGCTGATGTCCGGCGGCGCCTCCGCCCTGCTGGCGGCCCCGGTTGACGGCATCACGCTCGCGGACAAACAGGCGATCAATCGCGCCCTGCTCGCCTGCGGCGCCAACATCACGGAGATGAACGCGGTCCGCAAGCACCTCTCCGCCATCAAGGGCGGGCGCCTGGCCGCCGCCGCCTTGCCGGCACGCGTGGTGACACTGGCCATCAGCGATGTGCCGGGCGACGATCCGGCGGTGATCGGCTCCGGTCCGACCGTGCCGGACGCCAGCACCTTTGCCCAGGCCCGCGCGCTCATCGCCCGCTATGGCATTACGCCGCCAGCGTCCGTGGCCGCCCGGCTGGCCCGCGATGACGACGAAACCCCGAAACCCGGCAGTCTGCCGAACGTGGACTTCCGCCTGATCGCGACCCCGATGATGGCCCTCGAGGCGATGGCGACCAAGGCCCGGGCGCTCGGACTGACGCCGTTGATCCTGGGTGACGCGCTGGAAGGGGAAGCCGTCCAGATGGGCACGGTCATGGCCGGCATCGCCCGGTCCGTCCGTGCCCACGGTCATCCGCTGCAGGCACCGGCAGTCCTCCTCTCGGGCGGCGAAACGACGGTCACCATGTCCGGCAAGCCAAGCGGCAAAGGCGGCCGCAATACCACATTCCTGATCGGGCTGGCCCTTGGCCTGGACGCCATGCCGGGCATCTGGGCCACCGCCGGAGACACCGACGGCATCGACGGCATGGATGAGATTGCCGGTGCCCTAGTCACACCGGACACACTGAGCCGAGCCCGGGAACTGGGCCTGGATACGCGGGCAATGCTGGCTGGCCATGACAGCCATGGCTTCTTCGGAGCGCTCGGGGACGTGATCGTCACCGGCCCAACGCTCACCAATGTTAACGATATCAGAGCTATCCTGATCGCCTAGAATTCCGTCGCGGATGTCGACCATCTGAAAGCCGCTCGTCATCCGCACCGTGATCGCCCCTGCCGCGATGCCCCCAATCCTGCGGATCGCTGCAGCGCCGGCATCGTCGCAACAAACCACGAGGGATCCGTCAATGGCAGTCCGCCCCAAGATGCGCCGCCGCCGCCGCACGAAGATCATCGCCACGCTCGGGCCCAGCAGTTCCTCTCTGGACGTCATGGCCCGGCTGTTCCAGGCCGGCGCGGACGTGTTCCGGCTGAATTTCTCGCACGGCACGCATGAGGATCATGCGGCCCGCTTCGCCGCGATCCGTCAGCTCGAGGAGAGGTTCGACCGTCCGATTGGCATCCTGGCCGACGTGCAGGGGCCCAAGCTGCGGGTCGGCCGCTTTGGCGGCGGTCGCATCTACCTGCAGACGGGCCAGAGATTTCGCCTGGACCTGAACCCGACGCCGGGCGACCTGCAACGCGTCAATCTGCCGCATCCCGAGATCATCGAGGCGGCCTCGATCGGCTCTTCGCTGCTGCTGGATGACGGCAAGCTCCGTCTGCGGGTCGTGCACAAGCGCGCCGACGCGCTGGAGACCGAGTGCGTCGTCGGCGGCCCGCTGTCCGACCGCAAGGGGGTGAACGTTCCCGACGTGATGTTGCCGATCCCGGCTCTGACCGCGAAGGACCGGGAGGACCTGGAGTTCGCCGTCTCGCATGGCGCGAACTACATCGGCCTGTCGTTCGTGCAACGGGCCGCGGACGTGATCGAGGCCAAGGAGCTGATCGCCGGGCGTGCCTGGGTGATGGTGAAGCTGGAGAAGCCGCAGGCGCTCGACAACCTCGACGAGATCCTGGCCCAGACCGACGCGGTGATGGTCGCGCGCGGCGACCTCGGCGTCGAACTGCCGCCCGAGGAGGTGCCGCTGGCGCAGAAGCGCATCGTCCGGTTGTCCCGGGCACTGGGCAAGCCGGTGGTGGTCGCGACCCAGATGCTGGAGAGCATGATCAGCGCTCCTGCCCCAACCCGGGCCGAGGCGTCCGATGTTGCCACCGCGGTGTTCGATGGCGCGGACGCGGTCATGCTGTCCGGCGAGACGGCCGCGGGGCAGTACCCCTACGAAGCGGTCAACATGATGGACCGCATCGTCGCCCGGGTGGAGCAGGATGCCGGCTGGCGGGCCGGGATCGACGCATCGCATGCGCCGCCGGAAAAGAAGGCCCCCGACGCGATCGCGGCAGCCTCGGCCCAGGTCTGTCACACCATCGGCGCGAAGGCGATCGTGGCCTTCACCGCCAGGGGTGCCACCGCTCTGCTGGTGGCCCGCGAACGGCCGGAAGCGCCTGTCATCGGCTTGACACCGACGCCGGACACCGCTCGGTTGATGGCCCTGGTGTGGGGGGTGCACGCGGTCGTCACACCCGATGTCCATTCAATGACCGAAGCGGTGGCGCGAGCCGGACGGGTGGCGCTGACCGAGGGATTCGCCTCGCATGGGGACGAGATTGTGGTGACGGCCGGGGTACCCTTCGCCCATGCCGGGACGACCAACGCGCTGCGGGTTGCGACGGTCAAATAGGCGGAAACGATGGGGGCCGGCGGTCACCCGCAGGCGTTCCCTCGCAGGCTGTATGCCCGGACGACGCCCTCGGCGACGGTGAACGTCGTGTTGCATTCCAACGTCATCGCCGTGGGCGGAAAGCCACCGCCGCCGTACCAGAACGGCCCTGGGCCAAACGGCCCGGGGACGAAGTACGGCGACCCTGGCACGATCTCCACCCGCCGGTCATCATAGGTCAGAAACTTCATCCCGCCGGCCTCATAGGTCCGAGTTGGCGCGCCCATGAGCCCGACCAAGTCGGTCTCCGGCCGGCCGACCCACTGGGCCAGCTGTGCCTGGCGGGCGGCCAGCTCATTGGTGCACCCGGCAACCAACCCGAGCAGCACAACCAGGTGGAAACGGCGCATCATCACAATCCTCTTGTTCTGGCGCATCATATCAGGGCGGGCCCGCGGATGGCATCCACAACACCTGGCCGATCCGGTCGGCGCCGGACGCGATCATCGCCATCCGGTCGAAACCCAATGCGATCCCGGCACTCGGCGGCATGCCATGCGCCAGCGCTGCGAGGAAATCCGCGTCCAGTTCCCAGTCCGGACCGGACAAGGCATGCCGCCGCGCGCGATCGGACAGGAAGCGAGCCCGCTGTTCCACGGGGTCGGTCAGCTCCACGAAGGCATTCGCCAGTTCGATGCCGCAAACAAACAGTTCGAAGCGTTCCGCGACACGGGGGTCGGTCGGATCGCGGCGTGCCAGGGCTGCCTGCGCGGCTGGCCAGTGGGTCAGGAACGTCGGATGCTGACGCCCGAGCGCCGGCTCGATCCGCTCCAGCAGCAGGCGGAAGAACAGGTCCTCCCAGGTCTCGTTCCGGCGCAGCCGCACCCCGGCGGCAGCGGCCAGCGCCGCGGCATCCTCACCGATCGCCAGCAGATCGACACCGACATGCCGCGAGAACGCGTCCGCGACCGTCAGGCGTTCGAACCGCGACAGGTCGGTGGTGACACCTCGGCAGCGGACCACCGGCGGCAAGGTCGTGCGCAACAGGTCGGCGGTCTCGGCGATGAGCGCGTTCATGTCGGCGCCCGGGCGATACCATTCCAGCATGGTGAACTCCGGCGCATGCAGATCGCTGCCCTCGCCGTTGCGCCAGACCCTGGCGAACTGGAAGATCGGCCCCGAACCCGCCACCAGCAGCCGCTTCATCGCGAACTCCGGGCTCGTGTGGAGCCAAAGATTTTCCCGCGTGCCATCGGGGCTTTCACGCGTGGTTGCGAACGCCTGGAGATGCACTTCCTCGCCCGGCGTGCGCACTGCGTACGGGGTTTCGACCTCGCGATAGGAGCGAGCTTCGAAGAACGCCCGCACGGAGCGGGTCAGCTTCGCCCGGCGCTCCAGGAACGGCAGGCGCGCGGCGAGACTCTCCGGATGCCATGGGGGCCGGGGAACACGGTGGGGCATGCCGCGATGTTTACCGCCGCGAGCGCTTCGCCGCCACGCCAGCGTAAAACTGACACCCCACCATCGCCGTTCGTCCTCATGTAGCAAAGATCAATCTAAGGAAAGGTAAATACCGATGGGGCTGATATTGCTGCTCGTGATTCTGTTCCTGCTGTTCGGCGGCGGCGGCTATTACGGGTATCGTTCCGGTTACTACGGCGGCGCGCACTACGGCGGCGGCCTGACGCTGGTCGTCGTTATCATCGTGCTGTTCGTGCTGTTCGGGGGTCACGGCTACTATCACTAGTGGTCCGC
Organism: Rhodopila sp.; assembly: GCA_036398735.1. Classification (GTDB taxonomy): domain Bacteria; phylum Pseudomonadota; class Alphaproteobacteria; order Acetobacterales; family Acetobacteraceae; genus Rhodopila. The sequence goes on along the minus strand of DASWON010000221.1, from coordinate 40,927 downwards.
TCCCGACGTTCACTGTCCACGGCGTCGGGTCGATCGGCCCACTCAAGCAAAGGCTGGTGGGCGGATTTGCCGCGTCCTGCCGTTGGATTTCGTTGACAAGCAAAGCGAATGCCGCCCTCACCCAAACCACCAGGCGGCATCAGGCTGATGCCCTTGCTCAACAAACGGATCCCGGAGGGTTGCCACGGATACCGTAGACGCCCGGCGTGGCTGCCTTGGGACGGTCCCCGCGGTGCGCCGCGCCGGGAGGCCGTCCCAAGGTGGACCTCAGAGCCGTGACATCGTGAGAAAGCCATGGCTCTTTCGTGTCGGTGCCGGTGCCGAATGCGGGTCAGGCGTTGATTACGCGGCGGCGAACTGCCCGCGGCCGAACAGCTTGTCGAGGTGGGCCGCGTCGGCTTTGTCGAACGCCGTGGTCCGGGCGCGCACCTGATCCACCTCGGCCAGGGCCTTCTTCACCGCCGGCCGCTCCTCGATCTGCTTCACCCAGCGCGTAACATTCGGCAGTTTCGCCGCGATGTCGGCGCCGAGCAGGGCGGGGACATTGCGCATCCAGGGGAACGTCGCGATGTCGGCGACCGAATATTCCGACCCGGCCAGATACGGCACAGTCGCCAGCCGCTGATCGATCACCTCGGTGACACGGGTCGCCTGGGTGAGATAACGGCTCTTGGAGTAATCGTTGCCCGCCGGGGCAAATCGCAGAAAGTGCACATACTGGCCGAACATCGGGCCGACGGTGGACATCTGGGTCATCAGCCACTGGATGGCGTCGAACTTCGCCGCCGCATCCTTAGGCAGCAGCTTCCCGGTCTTCTCCGCCAGATACAGCAGGATCGCGCCTGATTCGAAGACGGTATACGGCTTGCCGCCCGGCCCCTCGGGATCGACGATGACCGGGACCTTGGCGTTCGGGTTGAGCTTGAGAAACGCATCGTCGAATTGTTTGCCGCTGAAAACGTCCACCGGGTGCACCGTATAGGGCAGCGCCAGTTCCTCCAGGGCGATATAGACCTTGACGACGTTGGGGCTTCCCATTCCATAAAGCGTGATCATCGCCTTGTTCCTCCGGTTGGTTTTCCGACTGCGGTAATATTGCACGGGCGGATGAGGCAGGAAAGCCGAACGGCGGCGACAGGCCAGCCATTCCGGGGGCGCGACCGCGGCGTGCCGTGGTCCACGAACCGGTCGTTTGCGCCGGCAAAACCGCTGTGCCGGGTAGCGGAGCCTGATCACGGGCCGCGTCCGGCGGACCGGACCTGGGGCCCTGGGTCGCTTGCCGATGCAGCGCAAACTGCTTACGCTGCGATGCGGCAGGATGATTGCCATTTGTCCAACCAGCGGGCAAAAGGGTTTCTTGTGCGCTTATCGCGCGCCCCTGACGGCACAGACGTTTCGCCAAGGAAGTTGTGGCTATGCAAGAGGTTGTGAGACAAGGCCTTTACGATCCCAGGAATGAGCACGATGCCTGCGGCGTCGGCTTTGTGGTGAACATCAAAGGCCGAAAATCTCACGATATTATTTCCCAGGGCCTGAAGATCCTGGAGAACCTGGACCACCGCGGCGCGGTCGGAGCCGATCCGCTGGTCGGCGACGGTGCCGGCATCCTGATTCAGATGCCGGACGCGTTGCTGAACGACTGGGCGCGCGCCAACGGCAAGTCGTTGCCAGCCGTCGGCCGTTACGCGGTCGCCATGTGCTTCCTGCCGCGCGATCCCGCGGCGCGGGAGCATGCGATCCAGCATTTCGAGCAGGTTGTCGCCAAGGAAGGCCAGTCGATGGTTGGCTGGCGTGACGTGCCGACCGAACTGACCGGTCTCGGCAAGACGGTCATCGAGACGATGCCGGTGATCCGCCAGGCGATCGTCGCGTCCAGCCTGTCGATCCGCGATCAGAACGCATTCGAGCGCAAGATCCTGGCGATCCGCAAGCAGATCCTCAACAACCTCCGCACCCTCGCCGAAAAACGCAATATTCCCGGCGTGACGGAACTGTACATGCCATCCTTCTCGACCCGGACGGTGGTGTACAAGGGACTTCTGCTCGCGACTCAGGTCGGCAGCTTCTACCATGACCTGCGCAACCCGCTGACCACCTCGGCGCTGGCCCTGGTGCATCAGCGCTTCTCGACCAACACGTTCCCGTCGTGGAAGCTGGCGCATCCCTACCGCTACCTGGCGCATAACGGCGAGATCAACACCGTCCGCGGCAACGTCAACTGGATGTATGCGCGGCGGCGGTCCATGGAATCCGACCTGATCGGGCCCGACCTGAACAAGATGTGGCCGATCATCCCGCACGGCCAGTCCGACACCGCCTGCATCGACAACGCGCTGGAAATCCTGGTGGCCGGCGGCTACTCGCTCGCGCATGCGATGATGATGCTGATCCCGGAGGCCTGGGCCCAGGACCCGCTGATGGATCCGGAGCGCCGCGCGTTCTATGAATACTATGCGGCGCTGATGGAGCCATGGGACGGCCCGGCGGCGATCGCCTTCACCGACGGCCGGCAGATCGGCGCGACGCTGGATCGCAACGGGCTGCGCCCGGCGCGCTACGTCGTCACCGACGACGACTACGTCATCATGGCCTCGGAATCCGGCGTGCTGCCGGTGCCGGAGGAAAAGATCGTCCGCAAGTGGCGGCTGCAGCCGGGCAAGATGCTGCTGATCGATCTGGAGGAAGGCCGCATCATCGACGACGCGGAGATCAAGCAGAAGCTCGCCCGCGAACATCCCTATGCCGAGTGGCTGAAGCAGACCCAGTACAAGCTGGAGGAACTGCCGGAAAGCGAGGAGCCGCCCGCCGCGCAGCCATACCCGAACGACCTGGAAGGACTGCTGCATCACCAGCAGGCGTTCGGCTACACCCAGGAGGACATCCAGTTCTTCCTTGAACCGATGGCCGCGCAGGGCGACGATCCGGTCGGCTCGATGGGCACCGACACGCCGCTGGCAGTGCTGTCCGACAAGCCCAAGCTGCTGTTCAACTACTTCAAGCAGAACTTCGCCCAGGTCACCAATCCGCCGATCGACCCGATCCGCGAGGAGTTGGTGATGTCGCTGGTATCGATCATCGGGCCGCGGCCGAACCTGCTTGGCCACCATGCCGGGAACTACCTGCGGCTGGAGGTCGCGCAGCCGATCCTGACCAACACCGATCTCGAAAAGATCCGCGACATCGACAACATCGCGGGTGGCGCGTTCCGCACCCGCACGATCGACATCACATGGCCGGCCGCGGAAGGTGCGGACGGGATGGAAAAGGCGATCTCCCGTATCTGCCAGGAAGCCACCGAGGCGGTCCTGGCCGACTACACCATCCTGATCCTGTCCGACCGGGAGGTGGGCGAGAACCGCATCCCCGTCCCGTCCCTGCTGGCGACCGCCGCGGTGCACAACCACCTGATCCGCCAGGGCCTGCGCATGAGCACTGGCATCGTGGTGGAAACCGGCGAAGCGCGGGAAGTGCACCATTTCTGCGTGCTGGCCGGATACGGCGCCGAGGCGATCAACCCCTACCTCGCGTTCGAGACGCTGGAGCAGATCCGCGTCCGCTCGAAGATGGCCAAGTCGGCCGCCGACGTGAAGAAGAACTACCTGAAGGCGGTCGGCAAGGGGATCATGAAGGTGATGTCCAAGATGGGCATCTCCACATACCAGTCCTATTGCGGCGCGCAGATCTTCGACGCGGTCGGTCTGTCCTCAGCGTTCGTGGAACGCTGCTTCACCGGCACGGCAACCACCATCGAGGGCGTTGGCTTCGCCGAGATCGCGCAGGAAGCGGTGGCGCGGCATATGGCGGGCTACGGGCACAATCCGATCTACCGCGGCATGCTGGACGTCGGCGGCGACTACACGTTCCGCCTGCGTGGCGAGGCGCATGCCTGGACTCCGGAATCCGTATCGCGGCTGCAGCATGCCGTTCGCGGCAACCTGCCTGCGGAGTTCCACGCCTTCACCCGCACCATCAACGACCAGAGCCAGCGGCTGCTGACGATCCGCGGCCTCATGGAACTAAAGTTTGCTCCGACGCCCGTGCCGCTGGAGGAGGTCGAACCGGCGAAGGAGATCGTCAAGCGCTTCGCCACCGGCGCGATGAGCTTCGGCTCGATCTCCCGCGAGGCCCACACCACGCTGGTGATCGCGATGAACCGGATCGGCGGCAAGTCGAACACCGGCGAGGGCGGCGAGGAGTCCGATCGCTACAAACCACTGCCAAATGGCGACTCCGAGCGGTCGGCGATCAAGCAGGTGGCGTCCGGGCGGTTCGGAGTGACGACCGAATATCTGGTCAACGCCGACGACATCCAGATCAAGATGGCCCAGGGTGCCAAGCCCGGTGAGGGCGGACAGCTTCCCGGCCACAAGGTCGACAAGAACATCGCCAAGGTGCGCCACTCGACGGCAGGGGTCGGCCTGATCTCGCCGCCGCCGCACCACGACATCTACTCGATCGAGGACCTGGCGCAGCTCATCCATGACCTCAAGAATGCCAACACCAAGGCCCGGATATCCGTGAAGCTGGTGTCCGAGGTGGGTGTCGGTACGGTTGCCGCCGGCGTCTCCAAGGCGCGCGCCGACCACGTCACCATCTCCGGCTTCGAAGGCGGGACCGGGGCGAGCCCGCTGACCTCGCTCACCCATGCCGGATCGCCGTGGGAAATCGGACTGGCCGAAACCCAGCAGACCCTGGTGCTGAACGGGCTGCGCTCACGCATCGCGGTGCAGGTCGACGGCGGCCTGCGCACCGGCCGTGATGTCGTCATCGGCGCGCTGCTGGGGGCCGATGAGTTCGGCTTCGCCACGGCGCCGTTGATCGCCGCCGGCTGCATCATGATGCGCAAGTGCCACCTGAACACCTGCCCGGTAGGGGTGGCGACGCAGGATCCGGTACTGCGCAAGCGCTTCACCGGCACCCCCGAACACGTCATCAATTTCTTCTTCTTCATCGCCGAGGAAGTCCGCGAGTTGATGGCAAAGCTTGGCTTCCGCACGATCAACGAGATGATCGGCCAGGTCGGCAAGCTGGATATGCGCAAGGCGGTCGAGCACTGGAAGGCGCACGGCGTCGACCTCAGCCGCATCCTGTATCAGCCGCCGCCGAAGCCGGGCATCGGCATTCACCACAGCGAGCTGCAGAACCATCACCTCGACAAGGCGCTGGACCAGGTGCTGATCCGCGAGGCTGCCGCCGCGCTGGAACAGCAGACACCGGTGCGGCTGGAGCATCCGATCCGCAACGTCAACCGCACGGTCGGTGCGATGCTGTCCGGCGAAGTGGCACGGCGCTATGGCCATCCCGGCCTGCCGGAAGACACCATCTCGATCCACCTGACCGGGACCGCGGGCCAGAGCTTCGGCGCCTTCCTGGCCCGAGGGGTGTCGCTGTACCTGACCGGCGACGGCAACGACTATGTCGGCAAGGGCCTGTCGGGCGGTCGCGTCGTGGTGCGTCAGCCCACCAACGTCGTGCGCGATCCGGCGAAGAACATCATCGTCGGCAACACGGTGCTGTATGGCGCGGTCGCCGGTGAAGCCTACTTCCAGGGCGTTGCCGGCGAGCGGTTCGCGGTTCGCAACTCGGGCGCGGTCGCGGTGGTCGAAGGCTGCGGCGACCACGGCTGCGAATACATGACCGGTGGCGTGGTGGTCGTGCTGGGCGACACCGGCCGGAACTTCGCCGCCGGCATGTCCGGCGGCATCGCGTACGTCTACGACGAGAACGCCCGCTTCGACCGGCTGTGCAACATGGCCGGCGTCGAGCTGGAATCGGTCGGTGTGGCCGAACTTGGCCTGGCCGACGAGCCCGGCCGTCCGCGCCAGCGCGCTGCCAGCGTCGAGGACAGCGGCATGGGCGACCCGTTGCGCTTCGATGCGGAACGGCTGCGGATACTGGTGGAGCGGCACCTGCTGTTCACCGGCAGCACCCGTGCGCGGGAGTTGCTGGAGGACTGGGACGGCGCTTTGTCGCGCTTCGTCAAGGTCATGCCACGCGATTACAAGCGTGCGCTGCTCGATCTGAAGGCCGAGGCCGCCGCCGCCGCCACGGTCGCCGCCGAATAGGAGCCGCGGCGCATCGTCTTTCGTGGGATGGCCCGGCTCGGTCGGGTTACCCACGACGTACGGTGCGGACTCAAACACAGTCGTAGGGGCCAGGCCAGGCCCATCATGGAAGAAGCACCGGGAATGCGCGCCGGTCAGTCTTGGAACATCCGGCGCCGCCCTGGCAGACAGTCTGGAGACGATCATGGGTAAGGTTACCGGCTTCCTCGAAATCGAGCGTCACGATCGCTCGTACGAAAAGCCCGAGGTGCGGCTGAAGACCTTCAAGGAATTCATCAAGCCGCTGCCGCCGAAAGAACTGAACGATCAGGCTGCGCGATGCATGGATTGCGGTATTCCGTTCTGTCACAACGGCTGCCCGGTCAACAATCAGATCCCGGACTGGAATAACCTCGTCTACCGGGACCAGTGGGAGCAGGCGTCGATCAACCTGCACTCCACCAACAACTTTCCGGAATTTACCGGCCGCATCTGCCCGGCCCCGTGCGAGGCCGCCTGCACCCTGAACATCGACGACAACCCCGTCACCATCAAGACCATCGAATGCGCGATCGTTGACCGGGCCTGGGAGGAAGGCTGGCTCGGACCGATCCCGCCCTATGTCAGAACCGGCAAGGCCGTCGCCGTGGTCGGCTCCGGGCCCGCCGGCATGGCCTGCGCCCAGCAGCTTGCCAGGGCCGGCCACGCAGTGACGCTGATCGAGAAGCACGACCGGATCGGCGGTCTGCTGCGCTACGGTATTCCCGACTTCAAGATGGAGAAGCACCTGATCGACCGGCGGGTCGAGCAGATGGCGGCTGAGGGGGTGACGTTCCGCACTGGCACCGAGGTCGGCAAGGACGTCACCGTCGACCAGTTGCTCGCCGAGTTCGACGCCGTCGTGCTGTCCGGCGGCGCCGAGTGGCCACGCAACCTGGACGTGACCGGGCGCGACCTGGACGGCATCCATTACGCCATGGACTTCCTGACGCAGCAGAACAAGCGTGACGCCGGTGACCCGGAGTCCGTCGCGGCGCCGAACGGCACGATCAGCGCCAAGGGCAAGCACGTCGTGGTGGTCGGCGGCGGCGATACCGGATCGGACTGCATCGGCACATCAGCGCGTCAAGGTGCAGCCTCGATCATCCAGATCGAGATCATGCCGAAGCCGCCGGTGCGGGAGAACAAAGCCATGGTCTGGCCGGACTGGCCGGTCAAGCTGCGCTCCTCGCACGCCCACGAAGAAGGTGTGGAACGGGACTGGGCGGTGCTGACCAAGCATGCTGTCGGCAAGGACGGCAAGGTGACGGCATTGGATTGCGTGCGCGTCGAGTGGGAGCGCACACCGGACGGGCGAATGACGATGAAGGAGGTGCCTGGCAGCGAGTTCCAGATGAAGGCCGACCTGGTGCTGCTGGCGATGGGCTTCCTTGGCCCGCGCCGCGGTGCGCTTCTGGAGCAGGCCGGCGTGGAACTCGATCCGCGCGGCAACGTGCTCGCCAATACTGTCCAGTACCAGACATCGCGGGACAAGCTGTTCGCCGCGGGCGACATGCGGCGTGGCCAATCGCTGGTGGTATGGGCGATCCGCGAGGGCCGCCAGTGTGCTCGCGCCGTGGACCAGTACCTCATGGGCGCGAGCACATTGCCGCGGTAAGGCTCGGCCGCAGTTCCGGCCAGGTTGGTCCCCGGCGAACGCCCGGGATATTTGCGACGGGCGCAGGCGGCGCGGCGTCACCAGCTGCGCGCCCCGGGGGCGCCAGCAAGCGCGGGACAGCCGTCGCGGGACAGTAGGCAGCATACCTCCTCCTGCCAGTCAGGGAGGGACCCGCGCTATCGCCAGGAGATCGGTCAGCCAAAGGGACCTACAGCGGTACGTGCGGGCGCGTGTGACGTCCGGTTCGCCGCCGACCTCGCCCGCCGATCCGGATCAGATCCTGTCCCGACCAGCGTGCAGGCGCGTGCGAGGCTGAGTGGCGTCCGACGGCGTCCAGCCTCGGGACGCGCCCCCTCGAGTCAAACCCACCGGGCGCGTCCCGGCACTGGAGCAGAACCGCAGGCCCCCCGCCGCCCCTAGCCCTAGCCTCGACCGGCGGTTGCATCCCACCAAGGGCAGACGCCGTCCATGCGGCTATAGTTGCCGTCGATTACATACAAGGGCTCACGCTTACCATCGGCAGCGGCTTTCAGACGCATGTCCCGCGCGTGCTGGCGTTGGTCCGCCGGCAGCCACGCCCGATCATGACCCCAGAGGCTTGGCCCCACCGTCACCTCGGTCGGCGTCCAGTTGCCGGGCGTCACGTCCTTGCCGCCCCAGCCGTATTCGAGCATGAAGCCACCGGGCGAGCGCAGATAATAAGATGTAACGGCGTCGTTCGGGTGGCGACCCAAAGTTGTGGCGATCTTCTCAGGTTCGCCGAGCGCGATGTCGTAGCCTTGGCCGACGTCATCGAGCGAAAACAGTTCCACCATCAGATGGTGCAGGTCCTGCCGGCCGGTCTCGATCAGGGCAACGGAGTGGTGCCGCGGATTGGTGTGCAGAAAGTAGGCGCGAAACGGGGTGGTGATGTAGTCGCTCACGCCGAAACCCAGCACGCCGGTGTAGAAGCCCAGCAAGTCGTCGATGTTCTTCACCTGGAACACGACATGTCCCATTCCCAGCGCGCCGGTGCGGAACCCGGAGATCGACCGGCCGGGCCGGAACGGTTCGTCCGCAACCGCGGCATCATGAAACGCTTCCAGGTGGTTGCCGCCAGGATCATTGAAGCTGATCAGGTCCTTGACGAAACGCTGGTCCGCCAGCGATCGCGGCTCGCGCCGCACCGCCACTCCGGCGGTGTCCAGCCTGGCGGCCAGAGATTGCAGCGCGGCGGCGTCCGCGACCTCAAAGCCGAAGTAACGTTCGTCGGCGGCCAGGGAGCAATCGACAACCAAGCGTTGCGATCGATCATCCATGCGGAAGGCGCGGGTCGTGTTGCCGCGCTCAACCATTTGCATGCCTAGCCAGTCGGTGGCGAAGATCGTCCAGTCGGACAGGTCCGATGCGCCGACGCCCATATAGCCCAGCCCGCGGATTTCCATGATTATTCCTCCCGGTTGCCGCCATCCTCTCAGGCGGACGGCGGACAATAGCAGGGGGCATCGGCGGCGCAACGCCAGGCGACTTGCGGCCCGGAGCCAGACGAGTCGGATGAGGGCCGAGGACCGTAGCCCCCAGCGTGCCGATTAGGCGTTGGGTGACTTTGCCACCAGCAGTTCGAGTTGTGCGATCAGACGCTCGCTCGCCACCGGCTTGCGCAGGACGTGGAAATTACCGCCGGCGATCGTCGCAACGGAGGCGACATCTTCGGCGTAGCCGGTCAGCAGGATCGCCGGCAGGTTGTGCCTGAGTTCCCTTGCGTGGCGTATCAGCATAATCCCGTCGGCACCCGGCATGGTCAAATCCGTCACCAGCGCATCAATTGAAGCCTCTTCGCGCAGGATCATGACTGCTTGCGCGGCATCGGCGGCCTGAAGCGGGTGGTAGCCCACGACTTCCAGCAGATCAGCTATCGTCTCTCTAACAAAATGATCGTCATCGACGACTAAAACGCAACCCTTGCTGGCGACGTCACGCGATGGCTCGAACCGCGCCGCAACGCGACCGCCCCGCTGCTGATTCAGCGGGGAATCCTGCTCGTCGTCCGGATCAGCAAATTTCCACTGCGATGCGTCCTTATATCCCGTGGTACAATCAGTGTCCATACCTGGGTCCTTCCTCAGTCATCCGGGGGCGCGCCGGGTGTACGCCGGCGCAAGAATAATGTGTCGCGGCGACAGTTTCTTCGATGCTTATACCATCAACTTCGATGTACATCCGGCGAAGGTTCACGCGTTCCCGCGGAAAACAATGCAGGTGCCGGCATGAACCCCGTATCCAGCAACCATATCGATCTGAGAACCGAAATCCCGGCGATGACATACCACCGCCTGGGCAACAGTTGCACGACTTTATGCCGATAATGGGCCTCGTCAACGTCTTGTGATCCTCAATTTCGGAACTCCCGCCCGCGATCGGGTCCCCTGCGCTTCCCGGGTCCGGCTCGGGACGCTGTCGCCGGCCACCCGGCGTATCGGCCGGCGCGATACATCGCCGTACGTACAGGGCCGTCGTCTTTGCAGTCGCTGCCCTGAGAAAACATAGAGTTCTACTTGATTGAAGAGTTCTGATATGCTGGCCGGGTGCAGCCACAAGTGAAATCGGTCAGTCTCGTCCATCGGTTCTTCTATGGAATATAGTCCCCCGCAAGAAAAAGGTCGCTCCAGGTGCCCCCGCGGCGCGCGACTAACACGAACCGCCGGCCGCGGTCCCGGGCCCTCACACCGTCCATCCGCCGCAGGAATTGATCCGCTGACGGTACGCGGTTTGTTCGTCGCCAGGCCCCTCCGACGTCGCGCGCCGCTTCTTGCGACAAGCAACTTATACGTACCGCATCTGGCATTTTCGTGACCACATTCGTGCAACCTGTAGGCACCGATAACGAATGCCGGGCAGCAGTCGCGGATGTCGGATCGTCCGGCAGGCCCCATCGGTGCACCTCGCCTACCCGCTCTACCGGCCCGGCAGACCCCGCCGCCCCCGAAGCCGGACGACCATACGCCGGCCACCGGCGTCAGGATGCCAGTCCTCGCTTTCGCCGGCCGGCAGCGAGATCACGGTGCCGCACGACGTCCCCGGGTCAGTCCTCGTCAGGATCCCGATCACCCGGCCGCGGGGTGGGGACGCTGTCATCCTCGAGGACAGTGGCGCCAGACAGCCTTGTCTGTTGCGATGTCCATCCGTCAGAGCCGCCGTCCTTTCAGCAACGTTGCCGGGCCGTTCGGCTGGGCACTTGCATGCAGCATGCTGCGTTCAACCGAAGCTAGGCTGGCAGTGCGGGCCCCGGCGGGGTCGCGGCGGCTCTGCGGCAGTGGCTTCCGGTTGGCCGGTGATGCACATCGGAGTGCGGCATCCATATATTGCCGCAATATTATCGCCCGTTAGTTTCACATCCCCTGTGACATGCGCTGGGCTCTCTCCAACCGCGGCTGCCGCAGCCTCGCTCCTGGGCTTGAGAATCACGGCACGGAACAGCGACCGCGCGCACCGCCAGTACCGCACCGGCGGCGCCGGCTACACCGAGGGGCTCTGCCGGTTGCCTTGGTTCAGGCAATGGCCAGCCTTACGCCTGGGCGGCGCGTCACGGCATCGCGGGCGTGGCGCCGCCGCTACCGACCGTCCGGCAAGGTGGGCCCTCCGGTTGCGAGGCCGGTGCCCGTCCGGTATCCCGGATCCGCAAGAACGATGAGGAAACAAGATGTCCGCGTGGAAATGGTCAAGCCTTGCGCTGGTCCCGCTGCTGGTGGCGGCGCTGCCGCTGCACCGGGCTAGAGCCGAGGCCGACACGGTACGCATCGCTCAGCCTTACGGGTTGCTCTACTTGCCCAGTTACGTGGCGGTCGATCACCACATGATCGAGGAGAGAGCCGCAGCAGCAGGTCTGGGGCCGATCAAGGTGACGCTGACCCGGCTCGCCAGCGGACCGGCGGGAAGCGATATGATCCTGGCCGGAGACGCCGATCTGGCGATGGGCGGGTTTGGACCGGCGCTCACGCTCTGGGACAAGACACGAGGCGCACAGAAGGTGCGCGGCATGCTGCCACTGTGCAGTTCGCCGATGTTCGTCACCAGCACCGATCCGCGCATCCATAGCCTGAAGGACTTCACCGACAAGGACCGTATTGCTGTGAGCGCAATCAAGGTCACCGACCAGGCGATCACGCTGCAGATGGCTGCCGCCAAGGCTTGGGGTTGGGATCAGCGCTTTCGGCTCGATCCCCTGACCGTCGCCATGTCCAATCCGGACGGCCAGGCGGCCCTGCTCGGCGGCCTGAGTGAAGTGCGCAATCACGCGACGATCATTCCATTCTCAGTCGCGGAACTGGAGTCGGGCAAAGCACACCTCGTGATGAGCTCAGACGACGTGATGGAACCGGGAGCGACGTCGGTGGTGGTATACGCGTCCGCGCGCTTCCATGATCCAAACCCGAAGCTCTATGCCGCGACGGCCCAGGCCTTCGAGGATGCCATCGACTGGATCAATGCCCACCCGCACGAAGCGGCGGAAATCTATGTCGCGCGCGAGCCACGCAAGGAGGGCGTGGACTGGATCGAGCAAATGATCCGTGACCCGGCGCGCGTCCGTTACAGCGCTACCCCGCGCGGTATGCAGGTGCATGCGGACTTCATGCACGACGTCGGCACGCTGAAGAACAAGGCCACGAGCTGGAAGGACCTGTTCTGGGAGAACATGGCGGCGAAGGACGGCAGTTGACCTGCTTGTTCAGAGGACGCCTCGGGAGCACCGTCACAAGAGCGTCTTCACTGCATTATAGGCAATCGGCCGGCGGCATTTTCTGCCGCGGCCCTGCGCCAGGAAACCCTGGCGTAGCAGCTACCTGCCCTTCAATGGTCGTTCCGGCGCATAATGCCAGTCAGCGTTGCCGCTGGCTGGCGCGCGTAGGTTGGTGTGGTCGCGGCGCGCGCAATCCATGAGAGACCAGCCCGGCTCGTCCGTCACGGAACAGCCAGCAATTCGGCTGGCCGGCACGAGACGGTCTGGTCTACTGGTTCTGCAGTCCGCGATGCCGTGGATCCGCGCGAAAACGGAATTCAGAGCCACCGACCAAGCTCGTGAACAATGGCTGGCTTGCGTCCTTCCTGGATCGAAAGTTCGTCGGGGGTAGATCCACGGCACGACGAATGTTCGCGCAGGGACGCCGGGTCGCGCATCATCGGTGCGGCGCGGCAGGTCGGTCTTGCTATACAACATCCGATTCACGCGGCCGGGCCGCGTCGCGCCTCACGCTGTTCTGGCGATCGGATAGAAGGTCTGCCATCAGATCACCGCCACGCCCTGTCGGCTGCCATGCGGGCTGCGCATTCCGACGGCGGAGTGCATGCTGTTGGGACAATTCATCTAGGCGGCCACCGTGCTGAAGACGAACCGGCTGCACCGGTCTTTTGGAATACCGGTGGCCGGCACCGTCGATCAGGACGTAGCACCACTGATCGGATGCGTAACGGTGTCCGTGAGTACGGTAGTAGGTATTGCAGAGGATTTCGCGCCGCTCGCCCGGTTCGGCGGTCTGCGCGCGCCCGATCGGTCTGCTCCGGGAACACCCCACATACGATGATGTTCTTGCACCACGGCAAAGAAGTTGGTCACTCCGTCAGCCGCCAGCATGGACACTCGCACTCTCATCCGAACCGGCATCAGCGGGCATACAGGCTTGTACAGCGGCCCGCCGCCCCCGGCCGTCTGTGCCAGCGCGATGCCGATCAGCGTGTGCGCCGAGGGCACTTCGCGCCCGAACAGCTGCCAGCAAAGACGACCGCATCGGCGCATCGGCATCGGCACATCGGCATTGGCGCCGGCCGCCGACTACGTTACGGATCCCGGCGACGGCGGACCGTCAGCACCCTATGGAGATGCATTCCGACGCCACGCCGAGGGCGGAGCCGTGCGCGGTGTCTTGCGGCACGGTGACCTGCATTTGACGAGTGATAACGCGGCAGTGGCGACCCTGCCACCGCCGTGGACGACCGCTTTTGCATGCGTGTCGTTGAACCTGTAGATACTCGCCGCCAGACAGCTGATGTCGACTGCATGCAGGAGCGGGCATTGCGGCTGCCGCCAACCGACATGGCCGCCGCCTTCCTCGTAAACCATCGTACGACGTCCGAAGTCTGGACGCCGTACAACGCGGAGCATGCGGCCAAGAAGACCGGAAGCGATCGACCTGCCTCCCTCTGCACCTTTCCGGGCATTTCACTGTACTCAACCCGCTCTGCATGCAGCCAACCGCTTATACATCCTCATGCGCGGCTGCATGTGGTCCTTCTGTCTTTCTAAAGAGACTAGGCGTCTATAGAATTCGCTTATTTACAGTGAACGTGTCGCGCCCCCGTCAATATCTATGATGCAACCCTGAATGAAATCGGCCTTTGTGGATGCAAGATAGGCGACAAGATGACCGATTTCCTCGGGTTTTCCGACCCTGCTGGTGCCGTGTGAGGCCAGCAGGAATGCCACGGCCTCAACGCGGGTGAGATCATTTTCCCGCATCACTCGCTCTACATTGCGGGTGAAACGGTCTGTTTCGATCAGTCCTGGGTTGATTGCATTCACCCGTACGCCCTGTGTGATGCCAACATCGGCCATTGCCTTGGTAAAGTTCAACAAAGCCACGTTCACAGAGCCGCCAATGGTGAATTCGGCGGAGCCGGTTCGAGAACCGATGCCCACAATATTGATGATACCGCCGGCCTGCTGACGAAGATGCGGCCAGGCGGCACGGGTCATCCTCACATAGCCGTGAAACTTCAACGCAAACCCGTCCTGCCAGTCTTCTTCTGTCAAATCAAAGAAATCCGCCCGACGCGTCGCGCCCGCATTGTTGACCAATAGATCGAGTCGGCCGAATTGCCTGATTGCCGCAGCAATGGCCTGCTCCGGTGCGGCCGGATCGCGCAGATCAGCCGACAGCACTTGCACAGTGATATTCGCACTTTTCGTGAGGCCATCAGCAACCTCTTTCAGCTTCCCCGAATCGCGGGCCACGAGGCAAAGATGCATACCCTCTTTGGCCAGTTCGCTTGCGATTGCAGCGCCGATGCCGCGATTGGCACCGGTTACCAGTGCAACTTTTCCGCCGAGCAGCAGTTCCATAAGACCTCCCTTTTGTGCATTTTCCACGCGATAATGCTGCCGAAGCAGGTCGATATCAGATCGGCTCGGCTTGGCCAGCAGGCAATCTATAGCAAATTTTATCGAAAGGACTATGGCGCTATTGGCCGAACTACCCTATATCGCTTGCGCTGGGTTGCAGGAAAGAAATAGATGCCAGAAGATGTGTTGGGCTTGACGGCCCAGATCGTAAGCGCTCACGTGACGAAAAATACGGTGTCCGTCGAGGACTTACCGGGCCTGATTCGAGAGGTGTACAAGACCTTGTCGAGTGTGGGTGAAGCAGCCGCCCCGGTTGAGGCCGCCAAACCCGCGGTCGCGGTGACCAAGTCGGTGTTTCCGGATTACATTGTCTGCCTTGAAGACGGCAAGCAGATGACGATGCTGAAACGGCACCTCATGACCGAACATAACCTTACGGTCGACCAGTACCGCGCAAAGTGGGGCCTGCCATCAAGTTACCCAATGGTCGCGCCGAATTACGCAGAGACGCGGTCTACTCTGGCCAAGAAGATGGGGCTCGGACGCAGCCGGACCGTTGCTCCTCCGCCAAAAAAGGCCAGCCGTAAAGCGGGCCGCAAGACCGGCGCCCGTGCATAAAGCGCATCTGCTATAAATTGCCCTTCTGGCGCGGGTTAGTCAGTCACATGGAGTATCATGCCTGAATAAGGCAGAACTGTGGACGGAGGAACGCTTTCCCAGCTTCCTCCCGTTCCTGAATCCACCATCGCCCGACGTCAGTATATGAACCGACGACGCGGCCATTCGCCTTCCGCTGAGGATCACTTCCTCCACTGTATCAGAGACTTCCCAAAGCTACCTGCGGTCCCGCCGCCCAATGAAGCCTCGCGGCTGTGCATGATAACGGGTCCTCAGCTCAGACTCCCGCAAAATTTCAACGCGATCACCTGAATCGGCGCTCACCGGAAACGCAACGGCAGATGCGTAACGATTCGAGTAACGGGAAGCGCTCTTGACCGCGGAAAGTGACGATTGCATGCTCACTCGTCGCGTGTTGCGACAGTCACCCGCATCGAAAGTCATAGACGTCGCCGGGCGCGGCATGACAGATGGCAATTTCCGTACTCAACGGCCTCGTGGCACCAACCGCAGACTGATCTCAGCACGATCAGACTAAATCCTGCGCCCTTGCTTTCCTGATGCTGAAATCATGCTTTCCTGACGCTGAAATACCGCCCCGGCAACGACATTGGCACGACAAATGGCCGAGCCAATCAAACCGGCAATGCTCCAGATCTTTCCCTGAGTCCGAGTCGCGCGAGCGATCCGTCCGCCGCGGCCAACGATGTCCTGCCTCTACAGGCCGGCGGTATTCGATCGACTGGCTGCGACAGGCGCTTGCAGCGGTGACACCCTGTCGCCGTGGATGGACCGCACGTCAGGATCCACCGAGCTTGATGAGCATCGCGGACGTGCCGCCACTACAAAATGCCCGACCACCGCGTGTCAAAATTGGCAAATCCGTATTTTCAGCCCCGTTGAATACAGGGAACATTCGTATCAACTGAAGCATCAAATGTTCACTGGCTGGACCCGACCCTCTCGACCATGGTCGGTCCTCTCGTGAACGACTCGATCCGGATAGTCTGGCTGGTCCATTGGCGCGAGTCCGATCCAGCCTCCCGGTGCTCCTCTGGTCTTCGTCGATATTGCTGCTAGCCTGAGTTGCGATGAGCCGACCGTTGATCGGCCGGAGGAAGGGCATCATGAAGCACGGCAGGATACTTCTCGAAACGAACGGCGACGTCGCCGTGATGACGCTGAACGACCCCGGTGTGCTCAATGCATTCGGACATAAGCTGCGCGAGGACATGACGCTTGCCATGGATCGCATCGAGACCGGTTCGGCGCGTTGCCTGGTGATCACCGGCGCTGGCCGCGCCTTCTGTTCCGGCGCCAATCTGAACGACCCCGACCGACCGCCCCGCGACCGCGCCGCTGAAGCGCGCGGCGAGGTGAAGAGCGACCTCGAGGCCTGGTACAACCCGATGTTCATGCGGCTGCGCGCCCTGCCCATCCCGGTCGTTACGGCAATCAACGGCATGGCCGCCGGCGCCGGCATGAGTCTCGCCCTCTCGGGTGATATCCGCGTCGCCGCACGCTCCGCCTCATTCCTGCAGGCGTTCGCCCGCATCGGACTGGTGCCCGACTGCGGGTCTTCCTGGCTGCTGCCGCGGATGATCGGCATGGCCCGCGCGATGGAACTGTCGCTGCTGGCTGAACGGCTGCCGGCGGAGACCGCGCTGGCATGGGGCCTGATCAATCGCGTGGAAGACGACGCCGATTTGATGCCGAGGGCGATGCAATTGGCACAGGGTCTAGCCGCCGGTCCGAAATCAATTGGTATGATCCGACAGATGTACTGGCAGGCCATGGAGAACAGCTACAGCGATCAACTCGATCTCGAGGCGAGACTCCAGTCGCGCGCCGGCATGACCAGCGACTTCGAGGAAGGTGTCGCCGCATTCCGGGAAAAGCGGCCAGCCAGGTTCAACGGCCGGTAGCCACTCCTCTTTACCGGTCGACATTCAGTCTCAGCAGACCGAACGCTCAGGTTCAGCAGACAAGAGAAGGATTAAGCAGCATGCGTATAGGTATCGTTACCATCCCATCCGCAGCAGAAAGCGGCCCACGTGTGGTCGAGGATGTCTCCGCCGTCGCGCGCCAGGTGGAGGCACTCGGTTTTCACGGTTTATGGGTCACCGATGCCTTCGCGCGCGGCAAGCCCACGCTTGATCCTCTGGTCCTCCTCGGTGCCCTCGCGACGCAGACAACGCGGATCGAACTGGGTACCTGCGTCGTTCAGGTGCCTCTGCGGCACCCGGTCGAGCATGCCCACCGCGTTCAGACATTGAACGTGCTGTCCAAGGGGCGGTTTCGCTTCGGCGTCGGCAGCGGGTCAACAAAACACGACTTCGACGCCGTGCAGATGGACTACGACGCCAGGTTCAAAACACTCACGGCCTATCTGGAGGTCATGCGACGGGTCTGGGCCGGCGAGCCCGTCTACGGCCCTGCCCTCTCCGTCTGGCCCGGAACCGAGGGCGGTCCTCCGGTTCTGCTCGGCGCCTGGCGCAGCGAGCGCTGGATCAACCTTTCGGCCAAGGTGCTGCAAGGCTGGATCGCATCGGGGATCCACACTTCGTGGGAGGACCTGGCGATCGGCGTGAAGATGTTCCGCGACGCCGGAGGCACTCGGGCGGTGCTGGCGAACATCTTCACCGACTTCCGGGATCCACCTGCCAGCCTGCCGATGGCGCACGTGCCGAAGATCTCGCTGTTCTGCTCGCCGAGCGAGGCCAAGGACCGGCTGAACCGGCTGGAGGACCTCGGCATCGACGACGCGCTGTTGGTGGTTCCCGCTGGTGACCCCGGGCAACTGGAGACGATCGCCGGGCTCCGAGCGTAGTGCGTCGGGGCCGAACCCAATTGCCGGGCGAACCGGGGACGAGTGTCTGCAAGCACGAATGGGCAAGGTTCGCCGTCCGCGTGCCCCCAGGGGCCTCCGGCGGCCGACTCTGCCCTTACCGTGACAAGGAACCGACTGATTCTTCGCGATCCAGCGCCAGGTTTACTGACGCAGCGCCGGGGGGCTGATGCGCCGTGACCTGGACAGTTGCCGAATATACGAGCGGGAGACGGCCTGCTCCGGGGTGTCATCACCGGGCGCCGGCCCGGTGACCCACGACTTCCACTTCCAGATCCCACAAGTCGTGGGAGTCCCGGCCAATCCCTGTTCATCACCGGGCGCGCTAGCACGCAAGCGGCGGTACCGGCCCCGCTCCGGGGTGTCATCACCGGGCGCCGGCCCGGTGACCGACGACTTCGACTTCCAGATCTCACAGGTCGTGGGGGGCAAGATCAGCCCTTCGCTTGCCCGGCCGTGGCACCTGGCACGAGCAACATAGTTCAAAGTCACCGCGAAACGGCTCTACGCCGCGATCCGCTCCATCCCACCCATGTAGGGGCGCAGCACCTCAGGGACCACGATCGACCCGTCTGCCTGCTGGTAGTTCTCCATGACCGCGATCAAGGCGCGTCCGACCGCCACGCCGGATCCGTTCAGCGTGTGGACATGGGCAACCGTTCTGCCGTCCGTCCCGCCGCGGAAGCGCGCGTTCATCCGCCGCGCCTGGAAATCCCGGCAGTTCGAACACGACGAGATCTCGCGGTAGGTCTGCTGACCCGGCAGCCATACCTCCAGGTCGTGCGTGCGGGTCGAGGCGAATCCCGTGTCCCCCGACGACAACAGCATTCGCCGGTAGGCCAGCCCGAGCTTCTCCAGGATCATCTCGGCCGACCGGGTCATCCACTCATGCTCATCGACACTGCTGTCGGGATGCGCGATGCAAACCAGCTCGACCTTGCGGAACTGGTGCTGGCGCAGCATGCCGCGGGTATCGCGCCCGGCCGAACCCGCCTCACTGCGAAAGCAGTCGGTCAGGGCGGTCAGGCGCATCGGCAGCTGCTTTTCCGCCACGATGTCGCCCGCGACGGTATTGGTCAGCGGCACCTCGGCGGTCGGGATCAGGTACCGCCCATCGGTGGTCTTGAACAGGTCTTCCTCAAACTTCGGCAGGTTCCCGGTGCCGTAGGCGGTTGCCTCGTTCACCAGCGAGGGCACGATGGTCTCCAGATAACCGCGCTCCTGCGTGTGCTGATCCAACATGAACTGGCCCAGGGCACGCTCCATCCGTGCAAGCGGGCCGCGCAGCACGGTGAACCGGGCTCCGGCCAGCTTTGACGCCGTGGCGAAATCCATCATCCCGAGCGCCTCGCCGAGTTCGAAGTGCTGTTTGGGGGCGAAATCGAACGTAGGCGGTTCGCCGACCCGCTTCAGCACCACATTGGCGGTCTCGTCCGGGCCGTCGGGGACGGCGGCATCGAGAACATTCGGCAGCCCTTCGAGTATACGCCGGATGCCCGCATCGAGGGTCGGCACCAGCTTTTCCAGACTGTCCATGGCGTCGCGCAGCGCAGTCGCCTCGGCCTCCAGCTGGGCGGTGTCGGCACCGGCACGTTTGCCCTGGCCGATCTCCCGGGCCAGCGCATTGCGACGCGCCTGCTTCTCCTGCAGTGCGGTCTGCGCGGCGCGACGCTCCGCATCCAGGGCCATCAGCTCAGCCGAGACCGGCGGCAGCCCGCGACGTGCCATCGCGGCGTCGAACGCCGCCGGATCGGATCGTACGGCACGGATATCGTGCATGAACTCAGACCTCGACTGGCTTGGGCTCGACCCAGCGGGCCGAAATAATGGAGATTTCGTACAGCGCGATCAATGGCAGAGCGAGGCCGGTCTGCGTGATGACATCCGGGGGCGCCAGGATGGCGGCGATGACGAACATACCGACGTAGGCGTAGCGGCGGAATTTCTTCAGTTGCGCGGAACTGACGATCCCGACCTTGGCGATCAGCGTCAGCGCCACCGGCAGCTGGAAGGTGATGCCGAACGCGAAGATCAGCTTCATCACCAGATCGAGATATTCACCGACTTTGGGCAGCAGTTCGATCGGCACACCGCCGCCGCCATTGGCGGTCTGGAAGCTCGCGAAGAAGCGCCACGCGAACGGGAACACGAAATAGTAAGCGAGCGCCGCCCCGAGCAGGAACAGCACCGGCGTGGCGACCAGGAACGGCAGCAAGGCACGCTTTTCGCTGCGGTACAGGCCAGGTGCCACGAACAGCCAGATCTGCGCCGCGATCAGCGGGAAGGAGACAAAGGCGCCGCCGAAGAACGCGACTTTGATCTTGGTGAAAAACGCCTCGTACAGCTGGGTATAGATCAGATGCGGATCCGGGTTGCCCTGTTCACGCAGCACCGCGGCCAATGGCGCCGCCAGAAAATAATAGAGATCGCTTGAAAAATAATAGGCGACGAAGAAGCACACCAGAAAGCCGCCGGCGGACCAGATCAGCCGACGACGCAACTCGATCAGGTGATCGAGCAGCGGCATCGGCTTGTCGTCAATCGGGTCGTCTGCTGGTTTTGCCACGTTAGGCTTTCCGGTGGTCAGGCGCGACGGCTACGTCCTGGATTGGCGCTGCCGCACGATCGCGGGAGGAATGAATGCCGGCGCCTCGGCCGGCAGAGTGGCGGCCTTGGTCTCCGGCGGCGGAACCAGGCCCGGCGGAATGAACGCCGGCGCCAGGGGCTTTTCCGGTTCGGCCGACGGCTCCGGCAAGGCCCCCTGGTCGGTTGCCGGTTCGGTCGCCTGTTCCGTCAGGGCATCCGGAGCCGCCTTGTCACTGACCGCCACCTCATCGAGCGTCGAAACTTCGGCAGCGGTCGGATAGGTCGGCTTGAACGGATCGTCGGCGAAGGTGTCGCGGATCGAGCGGTCCGGATCGACGTGCTTTTCCAGCAGGCTCGGGATGTTCAGGTTGCGGATGTCGCTGAACGCCTTCTTCACGTCCCCGAGGTCGGCCTCGCGCACCATCTCGTCGACATGGGTCTGGAATTCGGCGGCCATCCGGCGCGCCTTCTTGATCATGCTCGAGACGGTGCGGATGGCCGCGGGCATGTCCTTGGGTCCGATCGCGATCAGTGCGACGGCTCCTATCAGGGCAATTTCCGACCAGGCAAAATCGAACATGGGTGTGCGCGTGTCTCCGGGGGGCGCTAGCTAGCAGGAAGCGCGGCCAAGGGAAACATGCGCGCGGAGACCTGTCGCGGTCAGGTTACCGATGGGCAATGGAAACCGCCGCATCCACCGGGTCGGCGGTCAGGAAACCCAGCGTGTCGCCCTCCAGCACGACGCAGCTCATCTTGCCGCCGAACACCGCCCCCGTATCGATGGCGATACGGTTGTGCCGGACCACGGGCGCCTTCACCGGCGTGTGACCGTGCACGACGACGGCGCCGAAGTCGGCCTCGGAATACAGGAATGGCTGACGCGAGCGCAGCAGGTCGTCGCGCGCCTGGTTCTCGAGCTGGATGCCCGGTCGGACGCCGGCGTGAATGAAGGCGTAGCCGCCTTCCCGGTGCATCAGGACCAGGTCCCGGAGGAAATCCTGGTGCGATCCGGGGATCAGCGTGGCCCACCGGTCCCGTGGTCCGTCCGGGTCGATGCCATAGCTTTGCAGCGCCGCCTTGCCGCCGGCGAACAGCCAGTCGGTGCCGGCCGCCCGCTCCCCGGACAAGGCGTCGAGCATGGTGCTTTCGTGATTGCCCATCAGATTCACCATGTCCATGCCGGGAATCGGGCAACCGTCGACGAGGCGCGCGATCACGCCGGCGGTGTCGGCGCCGCGATCGACATAGTCACCGATATGCAGCAGCAGCGCCGAGGCGACCGGGCGGCAAGCCAAGTCTTCGGCGATGCTGTCATGCAGGTTGGCGAGTTGCCTGGCGCAGCCATGGATGTCGCCGATGGCGTAGATACGACGGCCAGGCGGCAAGCTCGCGGGCGCTGCTGAGAGTTCAATCATTGTCGATCGGGGTTACAGGGGTATCGGGTTTGAATCAACTCGGCCGGCCCGCCCACGAGCCCAGTCGCGGCCGGTTCCGCGGTCGTCCGGCCGCCGCCCTGCCACGGCCTGTCGTTCCTGATGCGAGCCGGATCCGCGCCGGGCCTGGCGAATACCCCGCCGCATCCCTGCTTCATGCTGGCGCGACCGGCGTCGAACCGACGACACCCGATGTCGGTGCCGCGGGAGGGCCTGCGACCGGGCAGGCAGCATGCGGACGACCCGGTCCTACCAGCCGGACGGCGGCTTGAACCCCATCCATGTCTGTTCAAGCAGGGCCGCGACGGCGATGGTGGAACGGTCGCCATACACCGGTCCGGCAATCTGGACGCCAAGCGGCAGGCCCGCTTTGGTAAGGCCCATCGGTGCGACCGTCCCCGGCAGGTGGAAGCCGCATGTGAGGCCGGGCCAGAACAGCATGTCGTTGTAGGCAATCTCCTTGCCGTCGACGGTGATCTTCCGCTCCCACGTCTGTCCGTCCTGGCGGTGCGGCAGCGCGGCCGTGGCGATAACCGGACACAGCAGCACGTCCCACTCCCGGAAGAAGGCCGACCACGCCCGCCGCCACTGGAACCGCTTCTCGTTCAGGCCGAGCCAGGTGCGGTGAGTGACGTCGACCATACGGACCATGATGTCGTCAGCGGTCATGTCGCTGTCGGTCAACTGCGCAGCGCGCTTGCGCTTGTCGTGCAGCGCCGCCTCGGGGACCCGCGAACTCCAGGCGGCATCCAGAAGCCGGAGGTACAGGTGATAGGCCTCGGTCGGGTCGAACGGCGGCCGCGCGGTGCGGCTGACGGTGACCCCCTCGCGTTCCAGTGCGTCGGCAAGTTCGAGCAGCTTTGCGATGGTTTCCCGGTCCGTCACCTGACCCGGCTGCTCCGCCCACACCGCGACCCGCAGATCCTTCAGCGTCGCGAAACGTGGCGCCGGCAGGTTCATCGTCATGGTCGTCTCATCGGGGTCCGGCACCGCCAGGATGTCCAGCGCGACCGCAAGGTCGGATGCCGACCGGCCGAGCGGCCCCATGACGGCGATGTCGGTGCCTGCCGCCGAACTCGTTGCCGGATCGCCATAGTTTGGCAGCAGCGCATATGTGGGTTTGTGGCCGAACACGCCACAGTAATGCGCCGGCACGCGGATCGAACCGCCGATATCGGTGCCGATCTCGAACCCGGTCAGGCCCGCGGCCAGCGCCGCCGCTGATCCGCCGGATGAACCGCCCGGTGTGTGATCGATGTTCCACGGGTTGGAGGTCGTGCCGTAGACCGGATTGTAGCTCTGCCAGTCGGCGAGATCGACGGGAACGTTGGTCTTGCCGAAGACGACTGCGCCGGCTGCCTCCAGGCGGCGCACGGCCACGGTGGATTTCCGCACCGGCTGGTCTTTCAGTTCCGCATGCCCGCGGGTGGTTGGCAGCCCCTCGATATCGAAGCTTTCCTTCGCGGTCATTGGCACGCCGAACAGCGGGGCGGACTTGTCCGCCTCGGAATCGAGCGCGCGGGCACGCACCCGAGCCCGTTCAAAGTCACGCACCACAATCGCGTTGATGCGCGGATCGAGCGCTTCGGTGCGGCCGATGTAGTGGTCGAGGAGTTCCAGGGCGCCGATCTTCCGGTTTCGGACAAGTTCCGCCAGTTGCGTCGCGGAGAGGAATGTCGGGTCCATGGCTACGGTCCTTCTGTGAACGGATACCAGTGGCCCGCGGGGCTGGCTGGCACGTACCCAATCATACGCGCGCCCGGAAAATACGCACGTCCGGGAACGTCGGCGGGTGGGCGCGCTCGATTGGCCCCGACCGCACTCGCAATCCATACGCATGCTGGTATAGCGATTGCGCGCGTAATCAGTCAGATACCAGCGTCCGGCCGATCAACGACGGGCCCATGACCCGGCCGCCGGCATGAGGGAGGGCCGCACTCACGGGTCTGCGGTTCAACCGGCACCCTGATACCTGGATCCTGAGACCCCGGTCCCGCGACGGGACGGGCGGGACTAGCGCCATCATGCCGCGTCGCTGACGGGATCGATCGCGGCGCGACGTGGCACCGAGCGCTTAACGCCTCCTTAACCCCGCGGTGGGATAGTGGAGGCCGAGGCCATCGGGTTGGCCCCCTGGAGCGCCACCTTACCATGACCCAGGACGACGAGACCCCTCGTTCGCGGACCGATCACGCGGACGAGTACGACAGCGCGGAACAGGCGGAGATGTATCGGCTTATGATCGAGCACAGTGCCGATCTGATCATCCGATACGACGCCCGCCACGATCGGACGTACGTCTCGCCCTCGTGCCGCGAAATGCTGGGCTACGAACCGGGCGAATTGCTGGG
The DNA here is from genome assembly GCA_036398735.1 of Rhodopila sp. Lineage (GTDB taxonomy): Bacteria > Pseudomonadota > Alphaproteobacteria > Acetobacterales > Acetobacteraceae > Rhodopila. The sequence continues at coordinate 16,297 of DASWON010000221.1, read as the reverse complement.
CTGGCTGTCGGATATGCTGGTGCACCCCAGCGACCGCGCGGAGATTGCGACGCGGTTTCGGCAGATCGGTCCGGCTCGGCCCAACCAGACCCTTACCTTCAGGGCCATCCGCAAGGATGGCGGCGTCATCTGGGTGGAAGCCCGCTACCGCTATCTTCCGGAGGACGGCGGCGCGCTCGGGATCATCCGGGACATCACCGAATTCAAGCTGGCCGAAACCATGCTCGCCGAAGCTAACGAAACGCTTGGCGCGGCAAACCAGGTCCTGCAGAGGCTGGCGCTGCAGGACGGCCTGACCGGGCTCGCCAACCGCCGCCGCTTTGATGAGCGGCTGGAGGAGGAGTTTCGCCGCGCCCGTCGGCAAGAGCTGCCGCTGAGTGTCCTGCTGCTGGATGTCGATCATTTCAAGGCCTACAACGACCGCTACGGCCATCTCGCCGGGGACGAATGTCTCCGCCGGATCAGTGGCGCGATCACCAGCGTCATGCGCCGACCCGGCGATCAGACCGCCCGATTCGGCGGCGAAGAGTTCGTCGTGCTGCTGCCGGGGACCGAGGCAAGCGGCGCCTTCGTCGTGGCGGAGCAGATTCGTCAGGCCGTCTCAGCTCTGGCCATCGAGCACCCCGACAGCGACGCGGGCATTGTCACGGTCAGTGCCGGCACGGCCTCATTCACTCCGTCAGCCAGCGACGATGGTCCGATCAAGCTGATCGACGCGGCGGATCATGCGCTGTATCGCGCCAAGGCCGGCGGTCGCAATCGTATAGTCAGCAGCGCCGCCGAGGTGCTGGCCGCGGAGCGTCCGCCTGCGTAACGGCTCATCCCTGCGGGGAACATTCGATGAAGAGCCCCCGTGACCGCTCGCGGTAGCGCTTACTGTTGCGCAGCGCCGGCAGCAGCGGTCGCGCCGGCAGACTCAGCACGATGGCGCTGGGCTGTGGGGTCGCGGTGTATGGGGCCGTTCGTATCGGCGAGGCCGATCGCAACGGCCGTAACGCCGCAAGCAGCGGTCGCGCTGGCAGACTTCGGGACGACCGCCTCGGCGGCAGTAGGGCGAGATCCATCGCCCCGTCGCCAAACGCGGCGGTGGCGTGCTGTGCCATGCGTGGCGTGGCGTGGCGTGGCGTGGCGTGGCGTGGGCCATACCCACGCAACAGTCAATCGGCAGCCTCTCGGATCGCCGCATTCAGCGCCCTGACGCCGGCCGCCGGCCCTTCGGGATTATTCCACACGCACCCGACGACGGCCAGAAAATCCGCCCCCGCCCGCACCAGAGGCGCACAGTTCTCGGGCGTGATGCCGCCGATGGCGCAGCTTGGCAGCTCCATCATCTCGGACCACCATGCCAGGATCTCGGGATCCAGCAGGTTCGTCACGGCCTTCGTGCTGGATGGGTAAAATGCGCCGAAGGCAACGTAATCGGCACCGTCCTCGCCCGCCTGCATGGCCAGGTCGCGGCTCCCCTTGCAGGTTACGCCCAAGGTCAGATCCGGCCCCATCAGCCGACGAGCCTCACGCGCGGGCATGTCCTCCTGCCCGACATGGGCGCCATCGCAGCCGGTCGCCTTCACCAGATCGGCGCGGTCGTTCAACAGGAACGCGACGCCGCGCGACTGGCACACCGGCCGCAGCGCATCGATCGCCCGGTGCCAGACGTCGTCGCCCACGTCCTTCAATCGCAACTGCACCGCCGCCACATCGTCCGCGTCGAGTGCCGCCGCCAGCAGACCGGCGAACGGCACGGGATCGAACGCGGGCGGAGTGATCAGATAGACGCGGCAGCCCGCCGCGTCGCCGCCTTCCGCCGCGGCCATTGGATCAGGCCTTGCCGAGGTAGATGTCGATGATCTTGCTCAGCATCTCCAGCGCCTGCTCCTTCGGACGCTGGAACGTGTTGCGCCCGATGATGCTGCCGTTGCCGCCGCCGTCGCGGATCCCCCGCACCTCATCGTAGACGCCGTCCAGATCCTTGGCCTCACCGCCGGAGAACACGACCACGCGTTTGCCGGCGAACGATGCCTGCATCACGTGCTCCACGCGCCTGGCCAAGGTGGAGGTGTCAAAGCCTTCGTAGGATCTTTTCGCGGCTTCCAGGCTGATGACCGCGGTCGGCGGCTTCACCTTGATGATGTTGGCACCCAGCAGGGCTGCCATCTGCGCCGCATAGGCACAGATATCGAGGGCCGTCTCAGCCGCCTTGTCGAGGTTCGGGCCGCGCGGGTAGCTCCATACGACGACGGCAAGCCCGGCGTCCTTGGCTTCCGCCGTCAGCTCCCGCAGTTCCTCCATCTGGGCAAAGGCGAACTCGCTTCCCGGATAGATGGTGAAGCCGATTCCCGCGCAGCCAAGGCGCAGCGCGTCCTTGACCCCGGCGGTGACCGCCTGATCCTTGTTGGTCGCGAGGCTGTTGGAGCTGTTGCACTTAAGAATCGTCGGGATCTGGCCTGCGAACGTGTCGGCACCCTGCGCGATCATTCCCAGCGGCGCGGCGTAGGCGTTCAACCCGGCCTCGATCGCCAGCTGGTAATGGTAATGCGGGTCATAGGCCGGTGGATTCGGTGCGAAGCTGCGGGCCGGGCCATGTTCGAAGCCCTGATCGACCGGCAGGATCAGGACCTTGCCGGTGCCGCCGAGCTTGCCTGTGGAAAGAATGCGGGCGAGGTTAGCCTTCACGCCAGGGTTATCGCCCTCGTACCAGTCGAGGATCTTTTTTACTTTTTGGGTAACGCGCATCGCAGCCGGTCCTTTCCTGAATGATCCCTGCCCAAAGAGGAGCGTACTAGCTCAGGGGAGGGCGGCTTGTCACCCGCCCCCACACCCGGCGCCCCGCAGCCAGGCATCCAGTCGGCGGATGGCGCCACGCTGTGAGAGGTCCAGGGCCTCCGGCGCCCGCGCCAGAACAAAACCGCCCTGGCTTTGCGCGACCGCCGCGACCCGCTGCCACCCGGGAGCACCCGGCCACAGCACGAGGCGGCAGAGTCCGCTGCGCAGCGCGCCCATCGCCATGCCGGAAGCATCGGCGCAATCCAGGATGTCGGTCGCCTCGGTAGCGGTGTGGTCCGCGCGGGCCGCTTTGACCAGTTCCAGCCACCACAGGCACCCGGCATACAGCGCCGCGCCCGGCGCGGACAGCAGCGTGACCGGCAAACCGGGGGCCAGCGCCGCCCTCGCGTCCGCCAGCCCATGGACGATCACAGCCCGATGAACAACCATGATTGACGTTGAACCTGTTGACCGCGTTCCGATCAAGCGGCATCAGCAGTTCACATGACAGAGGCGCATATGTCGGACGAGCCCGAAGATCCGGAGGCAGCGGCAGATCGGCTGGAGGCCGCATTGGAGCGTATCGCGCGGATGGCGGCTGTACAGCCGGCGCCCGCGGCAGCACCTGTGCCTGAATCCGAGCTGTCGATCCCGGAGATCGCCGAACGCCTCGACCAGCTGATCAGCCGCCTGCGGGTGGCTCTCGGCAAACCAGAGTGAACCAGGGGAGCATGGCGCGATGGCGCAGGTGACGCTTCGCATCAATGGGTACGCCTATACCCTCGGCTGCAAGGACGGCGAGGAAAAGCACCTCGAGGCGATGGGGGCCGAGGTCAGCCGCCGCATCGAAGGTGTCCGTCTGGCGGCCGGGCCGAGCGGGGAGGCACGGATGCTGGTGATGGCGGCCCTGCTGATGGCGGACGATATCTTCGAGCTGCGCTCGAGGATCGAAGCCCTGGAGGCGGCCGAGGCAACCCCGAAGACCGATCCGCGACTCGGCCGGAAGCTCAACCGGATGGCCAAGCGCGCCGAGGAGATCGCCGAGGGGCTGGAGACGAAATAGCCGCTATCGACCAGGCTGGCGGAGACCGCTGCGGCGGCGGGTTTTGCTGTGGCTACCGCTGATACTGCTGACCGCGAGTGCGACGTCGTCCTGCTAGCGGAATCAGCGCGGTCGAGAGATCTCGGGCACCTTTAATTACAAACCGTTATTATAATTACTTGCATATGAATCGCCTGCGATTTTGCGTCGCCACCGTGGCCTGGAGTCCTTCTGCCGAAGCATCTTCTTTCGGGCACCCGTCCTGACCGTCTCAGGCGCAGTTTCATGGTAACTCGCAATCGTGTGGCTTGTCCCCTATCGTCATGCCCGCCCCGACCGCTCACACTTGCGAAACATTCGGCTGCAAGTCATGAGTCGTCGGGCCGGTCCCGCACTCGCGCGCTCGCTCGCCCTACGATGACGCAGAGGTTTCCGGCGGCGTTCCCTGTCACCCCTGAAAGCAAGCTACTGACCCAGTCGCGCTTCAGCGATCCTCCGCATTAGCGGAAGCTGCCTGCATAGAGGTGCTCCCTAACCGGCTCGACCGGACCGCCCGCTCTGGTCGGTGGTGTGGACTTCGGCCTACCGGCGCAAGCAGCGCGGGCACGCCGGTGGCTGATGGGACTGGCCGGCGTCATGCCCGCGCGCCGGCGGCCGGCGCGGGTTGGCATGGTGCTCCGGCGAACGTGGCTCCCTGATCGCCTGGCCAACCGGACCAAACCATGTCGGGACCTGTGGATCAGCACCCGCGGCGCACATCCCGGCCGTCGCGATCACGCCTCCCGCTGTTTTAAAACTGCAACTTGCGGCCCGGGCACTGGCTGCTATGCCTGCGAACGCGACCGCCGGTCGCCGAGGCACCATTGATTCGATGAGCATACATGATACGAAACTCCCGCCGCGCGGGCGATGAGGCAGGCTTTACCCTGCTGGAACTTCTCGTCGTCATCGCCATCCTCGGGTTGCTGATTGGACTCGTTGCTCCGGCGGCGCTGCGCCAGCTCGGCGGCGCTCGCGTCTCGGTAGCGAAACAGTCGATTGAGCGGATCGGATCCGTCCTGGATATGTACAAGCTCGACACCGGGGCTTACCCAACGACCGAGCAGGGCCTGCGCGCACTCGTCGAGCGGCCAACCGGCGCAACCGCGTGGAATGGTCCTTATGTAAAGGGCGCCGAGCCCGTCGATCCCTGGAACCACGCCTACATCTATCGCAATCCATCCAGCCGCGACGGCCATGATTACGACCTGTGCTCCGGCGGCGCGTCGGGCTCAGCGTCGAGCACCGATACGATCTGCAATCCGTAGAGAGGGCGTCACGACATCCGGCGGTCACTGCGGATCGCCCGATCCGACGCCCGGAGTCAGAAGGGTGACAGCCGCATGCCGTTGCACAGAGGCCCTTCACTGTGACTGGATCCGCCCACGGATGGCAGCCCCTCGCGTCGTCACCGGGTGAGCCGGTACGCGAACGTGGACTGGCCAGGTGACCCGATGGGTGATACCGGTCCGCGTTGACTCCCCACCTCGCGTTGACCGGCATTCGAGCAGGGCCGACGTGGCGGCTGTGCAGGAAACTGATAAGAGACCAGCCCGCTCGCGGTCGCGGAAAGGTCAAAAATCCGGCGGGCCGCTATTGGACTGCGAAGCATCGCAAGTCGCGGATGGTCCGTCCGGGAAGGCCTCCGGCGGGCCGGACGGTCAGCACAAGCGCGACATTGCCAGCGGATAAATGCGGCGAGTTAACTTTAGCAGAACTTTCGCGGGGAGGCATACGGGATGGATGAAGGCTCCTGCGCTTGAACTGATTTGCCGGTTCCCGCTCGTCAACCGATTGCATTCTGAAAATGCATTTATATAGACAGAGATTCGCCGGCACCTCCGGTCCGGCGCCGCGCATCTCATCACCAAACCGCAACAGGCCTTGCCGCTCGACATCGCTTCGGAAGCTCCGCGCCGATCGTTTCTTTACGATATTAGATCTGCATAGTTCCGGCGATCCAGTATCGTCTGCTACGATTTCCCGCCGCACTCTCGTCCCGTGGCCCCGGCCCGCTACCATTTCCGTGCGAAGCGCGGTTCCGGTCTCGATGCGATGATCATTCCAGAATATGCTGCGGTCAGGGCACACCCGCGATCGCCCAGATCGATAGGCGCCGGGCACTCCTGATCGGCCGGCATGGCCATGGTACGGTCATCTGCCGCGGCCGCATGCCGGGCCCTAAGAAACTGCATCAATACGACACCTCTGGAACGGTCCCCGGACAGGGCCGCGCCGCTGTTGCGGTCCGGCCGAACCACCGGCGGGTCAGGCTCAGTTCGGATCAATCCGTCACGATCGCAATCAGCATACGATGATGCTGGATGAGAATGGCGATCGGCCGGTTTCGCCGAACGGCAATATAAACCGGCCATCCGGCTGGTCGCCGGTTGCTCGACGGGCTGGGTGTGCCGGCGATCACCGGGGCACCATCGAGCCCCTGCGCCGGAAAACCCACTCGTCCCCCGGGCGTCATCTGGCAGGCAGTCCGGCACGCGCCTTGCTAATTCCATTCCAAACCCTACTTTACGTCATGCGGGGCTACCCGGTGCGTCAGGTAGCTCATCCCCGGGGCCAGTAAGCATCTCCCTCGGGGGCTGGCGCTGCCGGGATCTTGGTCTCGGTATCTGGCACCCACCTGCACACGCAGGCTCTGGGAGGATGACACGCCAACGGCCATGGTGGCTCCGCAACATACTGCTTTCCTTACGATGAACGATCTCGACACCGCCAAGCAGGCCACCCGAGAGGCCGCATTGACCCGCAGGCGCGGCCTCGACCCCACGGCCGCCGGACGGGCGCTGGCAGCCCACGTGCTGCGGGACTGCCCGCCGCCGCACGCTGCCATCGTCTCCGGCTTCTGGCCGATCGGCGAGGAAATCGACATCCGGCCGCTGCTGCATGCCCTACACGAGCGGGGCCACCCGGTCGCGCTGCCGGTCACCCCGAGGCGGGGCGAGAAGCTGACGTTCCGCGGCTGGCGACCCGGCGACGTGCTGCTACCGGAGCGATTCGGCACTATGCGTCCGGTCGGCGCCATCCTCACGCCGGACGTGCTGCTGATCCCGTTGCTGGCGTTCGACAGCGCCGGTGGACGCCTTGGCTATGGCGGCGGCTTCTACGACCGCACGCTCGCCGGGCTGCCGAACCGGTTCCGCCTCGGATGCGCCTTTGCCGCGCAGCAGGTGGACGCCGTGCCGGTTGGTCCCTACGACATACGCCTCGATGCCGTGGCGACCGAGAACGGCATCATCCGGTGCGAGGGAACACGTTGAGGATACTCTTTCTGGGCGACGTCGTTGGCCGAACTGGCCGTGACACGGTCGCAGCGCGGTTGCCGGACCTGCGCGAGAACCTGCGCATCGACCTTGCAGTCGTCAATGCCGAGAACGCCTCGCACGGCTTCGGCCTGGCGCCGGATATGGCACGCAACCTGTTCGCGGCGGGGGCCGATGTCATCACCCTCGGCAACCATGCGTGGGACCGCAAGGAGATCATCCCCTATATCGCCGAAAACCCCCGGCTGCTGCGGCCGCTGAACTATCCGCCCGGCACCCCCGGCAGCGGTTCGACCCTGGTGACGCTGCGGGATGGCCGCAAGGCCCTGGTGCTGCAGGCAATGGGGCGGCTGTTCATGGACGCGCTCGACTGCCCGTTCCGCGGCACCGCCGAGGTGCTGTCGAAATACCGGCTGGGGGCCTCCGTGCAGGCGATCGTCGCGGACTTCCACGCCGAGGCGAGCAGCGAGAAGATGGCGTACGCGCACAGTTTCGACGGCCAGGTGTCGCTGGTTGTGGGGACCCACACCCACTGCCCGACCGCGGACGCGCAGATCCTGCCGGGCGGGTCGGCCTACCAGTCGGACGCGGGAATGTGCGGCGACTACGACAGCGTCATCGGCATGGTGAAGGACAGCGCAGCGGTGCGCTTCTGGCGCAAGATGCCGGGGGAGAAGCTGGGGCCGGCGGAGGGTCCCGCGACAATCTGCGGCGTGTTCGTCGAGACCGACGATACGACGGGCCTCGCCCGCCGGATCGAGCCGGTCCGCACCGGCGGCCGCCTCGCCCAGGCGATGCCGGTGGTGTAGTCGGGTGACTCTGAGCTTCGCGATGACACGGCCAACGTTGTGTTTGCCGCCTCTGGCCGCGGAGGCCGCTCGGCCGGCGCCTCCCCCCGGCCCGCCCATCGCCTTGGCAGGGTCCACCCGCCGGCAAGCCCATTCCCCGGCAAGCCCATTCCCCGGAAGGGTCATTCCCCGCCGGGTCATTCCCCGGGCCGGCGCATTCGGCGCCGCCTTTGGGGACGAAATCCGGATCACGTTTCCCGCCGCCGCTTTGCATTGTATGAAGTGGCGTCCATCCACATCCAACTGATCAGTCATCCATGGCAGGCCATTCCCAGTTCAAGAACATCATGCACCGCAAGGGCGCCCAGGACGCCCGCCGCGCCCGCCAGTTCGCGCGCCTGATCCGCGAGATCACCGTCTCCGCCCGGCACGGACTGCCTGACCCGGCCTCGAACCCGCGGCTACGAGCGGCGGTGACGGCGGCGCGCCAGGCCAACATGCCGAAAGATACGGTCGATCGCGCGATCAAGAAGGCGGCTGGCGCCGGGGGCGGTGACGACTACGTGGACGTCCGCTACGAAGGCTACGGACCAGCCGGAGTTGCCGTCATTGTCGAAGCGCTGACCGACAACCGCAACCGCACCGCCTCGGACGTGCGCACCGCCTTCAACAAGTACGGCGGTGCGCTGGGGGAGACCAACTCGGTCAGCTTCCTGTTCAACCGCCTGGGGGTGATCCGCTATCCTGCCTCCGCCGCCAGTGCCGACGACATGCTGGAGGCGGCGATCGAGGCCGGCGCGGAGAATGCCGAAAGCGATGACGAAGGGCACGAGATCACCTGCCCGATCGAGGATTTCTTCGCCGTGCGGGACGCGCTCGAGACCCGCTTCGGCCCGCCGGAAAGCGCCAGGTTGGACTGGCGCCCGACCACGTCGGTGACCCTCGACGAGGACCGCGCCGCCAGCGTGCTGAAACTGCTCGATGCGCTGGAGGAGAACGACGACGTCCAGAACGTCTATGCCAACTTCGACATACCCGATCAGGTGATGCAGAAGCTGTCCGCCTGACCGCAGCGGCGCGACCGTTGGCGGCTGCCGGGGCGGCCGCGCCGCCTCCTGAGGACTATCAAATGCTCGGCGCTGAAGGCACGGCTTTGCAAAGGGTCGAACCGGCGCTGCGGGCCTGCCCCCGGGAATCGTCAGGCCGAATCGACCGCCCGGGATGGTCGCCGCTCGATAGCTCCCCGCGGCTGTCGCTTCGAACCAGCGTCTCCGCCGGCTGCCGCGGCGGCCGGCGGAGACATCTTATTGGTCAGCGTTGCCGCTGGCCGGATGCGCGGCGGCTGCCCGCGAAAATAAATGCGACACCATCCAGCCGGCCGTCGCCGAAGGGCCAACAATTCGGCTGGCTGGTGCAAACGGCTCCCCGATGGGGCTACTGATAGCGGTCCCCATGCAGATCGATCCGGTCGACCGCCTCACTCGGCGGCATCTCGCCGATCAGCCGGTAATGCGAGGCATGGCGGGTGCGGTAGCATAGCGTCGCCTTGTCCAGGAACCCCAGCCGCGCGCCCGCGCCCTTCATGTGATTCCACACGTGCTGGTCCATCACCGCGGCCACCTCCTGGGAATACAGCGCCCAGGCGATCAGGTGCTGGAAGGCCGACTTCATCACCAGCAGGCAACTTGTGTCGATAAACGGCCGGCTGTTCACCATCGGACACTTGATCATGAACGAGCCGTCCGGCCGGTGCAGCGTCCGGGCGGAGGAACAGGCGTCAAGCTGGTTGTCGTGGGCAAAGCGGACCAGGTTCTCCAGGTGATCCGGCTGATACCAGTTGTCGCTGTCAAGAAACGCGATGGCATCGGCGCCGCGGGTGATCGCGTGATAGCAGCCGATCAACCGTGGCGTGTTACCGTAATCCTTGTAGTTGCGCTCGAGGATGATGTGGGTGCCCTGAAACTGCTCAATCTGAGCGGGCGCCGAACCGTCACAGACCAGGATGTGATGCGCCGGCGCGGTCTGGCCACGGACGCTCGCATGGGCCTGGCGCAGCCAGGCTGCCTCTGTCTCAAAATAGGGCGTCACGACGTGGATCTTCATTCTGGGCTGCTCTTCGTCGATGGGCGACCGATCGCCGGGGATCGTTCGGCATTGGATAGCATGGCGTGGCGTGCCGCTCCCGTATAAGCATGCGCAGCGGGGTGAAGGAACGCGATTCGTCAATGATCAGGCTGCTTGGTATCGACCCGGGTCTGCGCTTCACGGGCTGGGGCGTGATCGATGTCGACGGCAACCGCCTGAAGCATATCGCGGATGGTGTTATCGCCACCGACACCACCGCCTCGGTGCCGCTGCGGCTGAAAATCCTGCATGACGCGTTGATGGCGCTGCTGACGCAGCACAGCCCGGCCGAGGCCGCGGTCGAGGAGACCTACGTGAACCGCAACGGCGCAGCGACCTTGAAGCTGGGCTATGCGCGCGGGGTGGCACTGCTGACCCCGGCACTGGCCGGCGTGCCGGTGACCGAATACGCCGCCAAGACGGTCAAGCTCGCCGTGGTCGGAACCGGAGGGGCCGAGAAGGCGCAGGTCGGCATGATGGTGCGCCGCCTGCTGCCCGGCTCGCTGATACGGCGCTCCGATGCCTCCGATGCGCTGGCGGTGGCAATCTGCCACGCGCATCACCGGTCGTCCCGCATGGCCTGGGCCGCGGCCAGAGCGGCAACCTCCTGACCGGAACCACCGGGGTGCCCAGACCGTCGGCGCGGCGGAGCCGACGGGGTCCCAGAACCGTTAACATGGCAGCGTGCCTGGAGCGCTCACCCTGGCCGACATCCTACTGCTCGCCCCCGGTTGCCATGGCCGCGCTTGGCGGCCCAAGCTAGGCCATCCACGACGGTGGGGAATTTGCAAGTGCAAGTCGTGGGTCACCGAACCGGCCGCTCGCGGATCTTCTTGCATCTGAAAGCCGGTGCCGCATCGCGACGCGATAGGACGAGCCAAAGAGACTTTCGCGCCACCGTGACGCTCGCCTTACTCTTCAGGTGGTGGATCTCTTCGGTGTTGGTAATTCTCGAGTCCACCTTGCTGTGAGAGCCGCGCCAGAACTGCTTCGGAACCATGAAACAAATCGAAATAACGGCCTGCCGGTGGTTCGAGCACGTCAGCCGTTGGGTGAGCCGGATGGTGCGGCAGTAGACCAATACGAAGTCCCGTCATCACCCGCGTCCGCCGCTCGGTGCCGCGAACGTGGATGACGAGACGTCGGTGCGGCCAGGTCGGCGTGACGCCGAGAGCACCGGGCCAGGGCTCTATCCGAGCGCGTCGGCCAGCGACTCCAGCGCCTTGACGCCGAACGCCCGCATATTGGCGATGCGATCGGAACTGCCGGTTTCCAGCGTGATGACCTTGGAATAGCTGGGGCCGGTGACGGCGATGCAGGTATGGCCCGCCTTGTCGCCATAGCGGTTGCCGGTCGGTCCCGTCGCGCCGGTTTCGCCAAGCCCCCAGGTTGCGTCCAGCCTGGCTCGGACGGTGTCGGCAAGCAGCAGGGCATAGGCTTCGGTCGAAGCACGCTCGATCGGCGCCGGCAGCGGGTTGGGGATCTCCAGGAACGCCTTCCTTGCGTAGGCGGTGTAGATCACGCCGCCGCCGCGAAAATAGGCCGAGGCTCCAGCCACGGAAAGCAGGGCCGCAGAGACCAGGCCGCCGGTGGAGGACTCGGCAATGCCGATTGTCTCACCGCGTTGCTTAAGGCGCGCGCCGATTTTCTCGGCCAGGGGCAGCAGGGCTTCCATCGGTGTTTCCCTTCATTGTGGGCGGGAATACTTGCCCGGACCGTCGGCCATGTCGATACGCAGCCGCCTTGCCACCGCGCCGTCGCGCCGCCCGCCGAGCGGACGGAGGCCGGAGCGGAACACACCGGAGGATCTAACAGCGGGGAATGTGCTCCTGGCCCGCAAGCGGGCTCACACGATCACGCCGTGCCAAATCCATCTCCTGTGCCTCCGGATCCAGGGGCGGGCGGTGCTCAAAAAACGGTGAGTAGGGCCAAGTTAGCGACTGGGCCAGAAGGACGAAGCATTTGCCCATACAGTTTTGCTATCTCATGCGCTCTCTCGTCACACGCCGATACCGATCAGCAAGGGACACACACTATGCATCGCCTCAAGAACACGGGTATCCCCCGGCCGCCGCGCCCGGACGGATCCTGGCTGGCAGGCATCCTTATCGGAACCGCCATCATGACAATCGCCACCCAGGCGATCGTGTTCGGCGCCGGGGCGGCGGTCCAGGATGCCACACTGAAGAAGCGCTAGCGTGGCGGTTCTGAAGTCCGCCATGTCGTGTATCCGCGCCAAAGCGGACTTCAGAGACATGAACCCGCACCGTAAAGGAATGGTTGGCCACGGCATGTCGTGATGGATCCCGACCAGGCTGGCGCCCAACTGGCCGGCTGTCAGGAAGGGGCGTGCGGTCTTGTCCAACGAGCGGTCTTGTCCGCCAGATCGTGATGGCACCCAATTTCGGCTGCCAGGTCGAAAGGGTCCCGCGCTGCGCCGCTGCATAGGTCGTCAAACCGCAACCGCCGGCCGGATTGACGGTAGCGAAGCCAGCGCCCGCCGTGCGACAAGCAGGGCATGCCTGATAACCGTATCGACAGCACCCAGGCGGAGGGCGCCGGTGCCCTGGGAGGAACCCTCGACACCGTCTCGGTGACGGCGGAACTGACAGCGGTGATCGTCGCCGTGACCGATGGGCAGCCACGGGTCCTGACCATCGAAGGCGGCGAGGCTCTGCCCTCCGGCCCCTTCGAAGCAAGCCATCGCTCGCTGCAGGCCGGGCTGCGCTCCTGGGTGGAAACCCAGACCCACCACCCGCTCGGCTACGTCGAACAACTTTACACCTTTGCGGATCAGGGCCGTAAGCAGGGCACCCTCGGCCGGGTAGTCTCGGTCAGCTATCTGGGCCTGACGCGGGAGGCACCCGTGGTCGAGGGCTGGGACGCCGCCTGGCAGCCCTGGTACCGCTTCTTCCCATGGGAGGACTTCCGTGGGCCCGGTGCCGCGTTGGGCGAGGCATTCCTAGCGCCGGCGCTGTACGACTGGGCGGACAGTGCCAATGATCCATCGGTTCAGCGCGACCGCCACCGGCGCATCACGATCAACTTCGGCCTGCGCGGGCAGCGCTGGAACGAGGAGCTGGTCCTGCAGCGTTACGAGCTTCTGTGGGAAGCCGGCCTGGTCGCCGAAGGGCGATGTGAGACCACGCAGCTGTCCGAGACCCTGATGGAGGCCCTCGGCGAGCCCATGCGCCATGACCATCGTCGCATCCTGGCCACCGGCATCGCCAGGCTGCGGGCCAAGATCAAGTACCGGCCCGTGGTTTTCGAGTTGATGCCGGCGGGCTTCACGCTGTTGCAACTGCAACGGACGGTCGAGGCCCTGGCCGGACGCCTGCTGCACAAGCAGAATTTCCGGCGGTTGATTGACCAGCAGGACCTGGTGGAGGAAACAGGACAAGTAACGACCGAGACCGGGGGACGCCCGGCCAAGCTCTTCCGCTTCCGCCGCGAAGTGCTGGCGGAGAGGCAGGTCGCAGGCACCAAGTTGCCGCTGGTTCGCTCAGTCTGACACCCGACGGCTGCCGCCGGGGCTGCGGCCGTGATGTCGAGAAGCCAATTTGATCGCGCAGACTGTCCGCGCGCCGCCGGTTCGGTCGGTTCCGCCGGATACGGGCGGCCCCGCCATGCGACGCCGAGACCGTTCCCGGCACCACCGATTTGACCGGCTGATGTGTGGACCGGCGATGTCCCGGCCATGGAGTGGACAGCCGATGTCCCACCGTTAACGCCCGTGAGCCGGGCCCAGCCAGGATAGGTGGGAGCGCGGCCGGGGGCACCTCACCCCCCTTAGCCTCTGCGGCCCCCGCCCGGGTCAGGATTCGATGGGAGGTTCGCAGCGGACTGAGCGGTTGTTCCGCGCGGTGAGCTTCGCGGCGAAACGGTGACGGCGGCTGGCCTGCTTCACCGCCCCGAGCCGTTGCCTACTTCACCACCCCGAGGCCACGCATGAAATTATCCCTGATGCGGGCGGGATTGCGCTCCGTCGTGTCGACCGGCTTCTGGTTGTCGATCCGGCAGCCGATCAGCCACGGGCCGTCTTCCTTCAGCGATCGCCCGATCAACCCGACGAACGCGTCCTCGTCCGCGGCCCAGGCACTCTGCGCGATCCCTGACGCGCGAGCGATCCCGACGATGTCGGTCCCTTGCTCGGTCATCGTCTTCTGACCGCCGGTGATCTGATAGGCGCCGTTGTCCATGATCACGATGCACAGGTTCTTCTGCATCCGCGCCGCCACCGTCGACAGCGACCCAAGCTGCATCAGGATCGAGCCGTCACCCTCCAGCGCGAACACCTTGCGGCGCGGCTGGGCGATCGCCACACCCATCGCGATCGGCACCGCCAGCCCCATGCTGCCCAGCATGTAGAAATTCTGCTGCCGCCGCCCGCCGGGTGACTCCGAGGCCGCCCACAGGTCGAAATTGGTGTAGCCGATGCCGCCGATGACGGCCTCATCCTGATGCAGCAGGCCAATCATCCGCCTGGTGATGTCGTAGCGGTTCATCACCTTGGCCTGATCCCGGCTTACCGGGTGGTTCGGAACAGCAACCATCGTCCCGTGCTCCTACTTCGAGAAAACTTTGCCGCCGGTCAGCAGCGGCGACAGGATGAAACAGACCGGCGCCAGCGTCGCCACGGCCTGGGTGATGCTGCGGTCGACGATGAACTCGACCTCATCCAGCCGCGTCATCGTGTGGTGCTCGACCGCCAGGCAGTCCAGCACCGGGCGCATGGTCCGCGCCACCAGCGACTGGCCGATGTTGAACTCGCCCAGCGTGCCGCGTTCCGAGACCATCATCAGGGTCGGGATCTGGAACGGCACCGACAGCGAGGCGATCACGTTCGGCAGCGTCGCGAAGCCCGAGGTCTGCATCAGCAGGATGCCGCGCAGCCCACCCATCCAGGCGCCGGCGTTGATGCCCAGCGCCTCCTCCTCACGGGTGCAGGCAAAGGAGGTAAAGAACGGATCGGCCTCGATCGCCGCGATCAGCGGCCGCAGCACGTTGTCCGGCACATAGGTGACCAGACTTACGTCGTGGCGCTTCAGCACGTCCCGCACGATTTCAAACCAGGCACGCCCGTCGGTGGCTTCGGCCATTTCGCCCCCCTTCCCGCTATCTCGAACGCCGAATTCGCACGCCTTGCACGATCCAGCAAGCGTTCGTAGGAAAGAACCCGTCGGCGGAGGGGATGGATGCCTGATCGAACAAAGACCTATGACGTGCTGGTCGCGGGCGGCGGCAACGCGGCTCTGTGCGCTGCCATCACTGCCCGGCAGGCCGGCGCCAGCGTGCTGCTGGTGGAGGGCGCGCCCAGGGCGTTCCGCGGTGGCAATAGCCGGCACACCCGTAACCTGCGGGCTATGCACGACCAGCCGAACGCCGTGCTGACGGACGCCTATAAGGAAGACGAGTACTGGGACGACCTGCTGCGGGTCACCGGCGGCAACACCGACGAAGCGCTGGCGCGCATGACCATCAGGGCCTCATCCGGCGTGTTCGGCTGGATGAAGGACGCCGGGGTGCGGTTCCAGCCGTCGCTGACCGGCACGCTGAACCTCGGCCGCACCAACGCCTTCTTCCTGGGCGGCGGCAAGGCGCTGGTGAACGCCTACTACCTCACCGCTGAAAGGCTGGGCGTCGAGGTGCTGTACGACACCGAGGTCGTCTCGATGAACATGGACGACGGGTCGGTCCGCTCGATCGACATCACCTACAAGGGCTTCCCCGAAACGGTGCATGCGCGCTGTGTGGTAGCCTCCTCCGGCGGCTTCCAGGCCAACCTGGACTGGATGCGTGAATACTGGGGCGACGCGGTCGACAACTTCGTGATCCGCGGCACGCCCTACAACCGAGGCCGGGTGCTGAAAAATCTGCTGAGCCAGGGCGTGGCTTCGGTGGGCGACCCCACCCAGTGCCATGCGGTGGCGCTCGACGCTCGCGCCCCGAAGTTCGACGGTGGAATCACGACCCGGCTGGACAGCGTACCCTATAGCGTCGTCGTCAACCGCAACGGCGACCGCTTCTACGATGAGGGCGAGGACGTTTGGCCTAAGCGCTATGCCATCTGGGGCCGCCTGATCGCCCAGCAGCCCGGCCAGATCGCCTACTCGATCTGCGATGCCAAGGCATTCCCGCTGTTCATGCCGTCGGTGTTTCCCGCGATCAAGGCGGACACGCTGGAGGAACTCGCGGTGAAGATGAAGCTGGACCCGGCGAAGGTCCGCGAGACCATCGACGGCTTCAACAAGGCGGTGAAGCCC
>DASWON010000220.1:0-5610 GCA_036398735.1 Rhodopila sp. | reverse complement strand
ACCCGCAGGCGCCGAGCCGGGCGGCCCAGGCGTGAAAACCAGGCGCCCTCCCCCCGCAGCGCATGGACGGTGTCCTGGCAAACCGGATCGTGGATCACGCCGGCGACGACCTCGCCGCGCACGATTGCAGCAGCCATCACACCGAACAGCGGCAACCCGGCGACAAAGTTGCGGGTGCCATCGATGGGGTCGACAACGAACGCCAGGGGCGCGTCGCCGAGACGCTGCAGCAGCGACGGATCCGCCGAAGCCGCCTCCTCGCCGACGATGAGAGCGTCGGGAAAGCTGGCGCGGAGCTCCATGGCAATGGCCCGTTCCGCGGCTTCGTCAGCCTCGGTGACCGGATCGAACAGCGAAGATTTGTGCCGCACCTCACCGTCCACCAAGGACTTGAACCGCGGCATGATCTCGACGCGGGCTGCGTCGGCCAGGATATCCGAAATCCGGGAAACATCCTGCTGTGTGAAAATCATAACTCCCTCCTGAAATCCGCGCGCCATTGGCCGGATCGGCGCATCGGGCCCGGATCGCCCATCGCGCCGCATTAATGCGGCGCTAAATCGGCAGTGTCACCGTGGCCTTCACACCCCCTGTCGGGCGATTCGCGAGTGTCACATCCCCGCCGTGGGCGCGCATGATATTCCGCGCGATCGGCAGCCCGAGCCCGACCCCTCCAGTCTCGCGGTTGCGGCTCGGTTCGCCGCGGTGGAACGGTTCGAATACCCGCTCCAGTTCGCCCGGCGGAATCCCGGGCCCGTCATCCTCGATCTCCACAACGACAATCCGGTTGTTGGGCTGCGACAGCCGCACCGTCGCCGAACCGCCATAGTTGATCGCGTTGGAGACGAGGTTGACGAACACACGTTTCAGCGCCAGCGAGCGGGCACGCACCGTCAAATGCGCTGGCCCATCGAATTTCAGTCCGTCCAATACGTCGGGTTTGGCATCCCCCGCTTCATCGAGCACGGTCCGCAGCAGCTCCGCCAGGTCCAGGTGCGACACCGGTTCGGTGGTCCGCGCATCGCGCCCGAACGCCAGGGTGGCGGAGACCATCGCCTCCAGCTCTTCGAGGTCAGCCAGGATCTTATGGCGCTGCTCTTCATCCTCGACGAATTCCGCGCGAAGCTTCAACCGCGTGATCGGCGTGCGCAGATCATGTCCGATGGCGCTCAGCAACTCGGTCCGGTCCTCCACGAAGCGGCGGATGCGGGCGGCCATGGTGTTGAACGCAATGGCGGCGGTAGCGACCTCGGTCGGCCCGTCTTCCGGCAACGGCGCGGCATTGACATCGCGGCCTAACGCCTCAGCAGCCGCGGCCAGCGTTCTCACCGGAGCGGTCAGCCGCCGCACTGCCCAGAGCGTCAGGAGCGCCGCGGCGAACGTCATCAGCACGAACGCAACCAGAAAGGTCGGCGAGTGCCACGGCCGCAGCGGCTCCAGCTCCGCCTTCACATTCAGCCATTCGCCGTCGGGGAACCGCATGCCGATGACGGCCTGATGCCAGGAATGCCCGCCGAACACGATCATTTCCCGCCAGCGAAGTTGGGGGTTGCCCAACGGGATCAGATTCATGTTCACCCGCAGCAGCCGCTGCTCGGGCGTGGGCATCTGCGGCATCTCCACTTCCGGCGGCGACGCACTGAGCTCGGGCTCCAGGTCCGGGCCTCGATGCAGCTCCGCCAGCACCGAAGCACGGCGCGGCGGGTCGGTCAGTGCCATCGTCCGGTACAGGCCGACCACACGCACAGCCAGGTCTCTGGCCTGGCCCAATCGCTGGACGTCCAGCCGATCCAGCGCATGAATGGTCAGGCCGGCGACCTGCACGATGGCAAGCCCCAGCAGCAGTACCGCCGCGGTGCGGGCGGCCAGACTACCTGGCCAGAGCCGAATTCTCATGCACGCTCCACCGTCGCGCCTCGGGGCGAAGAGACCGTCCGGGATCGTCCGCACCCTGGCGCCAAGGCACTGTATGTGATCATCCAGTCCCGGCAATGCACCCGATTATCCACGTCCGGCCTGACGAATAATATGAGAGGTGTTGCCGTTCCGGAGCCCGCCCATACCCAGCAAGCCCACCCCCGCCGCTTCTGTTGGTCGAGATCTGACGTGGACGAGCCGTCAGCCTTGCCCGCCGACCTTTGCTTTGGCGGACCGATTCACCCGACGCCGTGGCACGCGATCGTAGGGATCGGACCACTGGCCGGTAGTTTGGGGGGCATGCCAATCCAACCCGGCCGCATCAGGCGACGACCTCCGAGAGCGGACACTCGACGTCCATCTACACCCGCTCCACCGTCGCGGCGAGCACGTATCCGCCGCCGCGAACCGTCTTGATCAACTGGGCATTGCGGCCGTCATCCTCCAGCTTGCGGCGCAGACGGGAGACAGCGACATCGATCGCGCGATCGAACGGACCCGCCTGGCGCCCGCGCAGCAGATCGAGCAGCATGTCCCGGGTCAGAACGCGGTTGGCCCGCTCGACCAGCGCCAGCAGCAGGTCGTACTCGCCGCCGGTCAGTGCGACCTCTACGCCTTCGGGATTGAGCAGGCGCCGCCGGGCGGGCTCGAGAGTCCAGTCATTGAACCGGTAGCCACGCACCGACGGGTCGTGCCTGGTTTCGGTCTGGTCGCCCGAGCGGCGCAATACGGCGCGTATGCGCGCCAGAAGTTCACGCGGATTGAACGGTTTGGACAGGTAGTCATCCGCGCCGAGTTCCAGCCCGATGATGCGGTCGGTTTCCTCGCCCATCGCGGTCAGCATCACGATCGGGATTTCCGACTGCGTGCGCAGCCAGCGTGCCAGGTCGAGGCCGGATTCACCGGGCAGCATCAGGTCCAGAACGACAAGCTGATAATGCCCGTTCAGCCAGGCCCGCCGTGCCTCTTTGCCGTCGCGAACCGCAGTCACGCGAATGCGCTGCTTCTCCAGGAAGCGGCCCAGCAGGTCGCGAATCTCGCGGTCGTCATCGACAACGAGGATATGGGGAGTCTGATCCATGCGTTGTTACATACGACGCCCGACGCCGCACCGGAACGACCGTTGCACTTTATTGCAATTCGTCGCCCGACCGAGCGCATTCCGGCGACGCCGATGGGCCATGTAAGGCGCGTCGCAACTATGGAGATATCTGATGCGCCAAACCCTTCTTACCGCCGCCGCTGCGTTCGTGATCGGCGGAATCGCCATGGGCGCGGTGTTGTCGCGGGCGCAACCGGCTCCGCCGCCGGCCGAGCAGGTGGAAAACCCTCCGCCACAGCCGGGGCATCATTGGATGGGCGGATGGGGGCACCATGGCGGGGAAGCAGGCCGGTGGATGCACCACGGCAAGGGCCTGCGGACCTTCGCCCTGATCTATCGTCAGGAAGACCGTCAACTGGCGCCGGCCGACGTGCAGAAGATCGCCGAGGCGTTTCTGTTGTGGAACGGCAACCATAGCTGGAAGGTCACCAACGTCGCCGCGACCCCCGACGGGCCGATCGGCTTCAGCCTGACGACGCCAGAGGGTTCGGTCGTCGCGAAGTTCACCATGGATCCTCATACCGGCCGGGTCGCTCGCGCCGGCTGAGAACAACCGGCCGGGGTGGGAGGGCCACAAGGACGTGGGCCCCCCGCCCCGCCGCGCGTCCCACGCGGTCGGGAACCCATCATCGGATAGCATGGTGGTCGACATCGGCGGCACCACCCAGGTCGCGGTGATCTCACTGGGCGGCATCGTCTACTCGCGCAGCGTGCGGGTCGGCGGCGACAAAAGAGACAGATGGCCTAATGTGCAGGCGGAACGGCCAGGGCGCGGGCGGCGATTTGGCGCCCCGTGGCCGGCGGGGCATCCGCTCGGCCCGAGGTCACGGCGCCTGTCGCCGCCAAGAGTTGCATAAGACTCATCCCTGCCCGCTCCAGCGCGAGATTTCGCATGCATGGGCGGAACTTGTTCAACCGCCACGTGTTTCATTCCCTGGGATACGGGAGGTGGAACATTGGACCTCGCATCAAATGGCACCTTCCAACGCGGCCGTGGCCGGTTCGCAGGGCGAACCAGTTGGCACCCTCCCGCGCACCACCGCCTCAGCGGCAATGCGCTGTCGCCAACAGCGGGAAGCCGGTGGCCCCCGCTTGCAGGAAAGCCGCAACGGGGACAAATCGTCCGCGATTGCGACGATCGGCTGGCCGAACATCCAGGCGGACTTTCCGGTTTCCGGATGTTGGTCATCGAAGATGAGATCCTCATCGGGATGCTCCTGGAAGATCTGTTGACCGACATGGGAATAACGGTCCTGGAGGTCGCGGCCACTCTCTCGCGGGGGCTGGCGCTCGCGTCCGATATCGAGGCGGACGGCGCGATCCTGGATGTCAACATCGGCGGCAAGATGGTGTTTCCGGTGGCTGATGCTCTGGCCACGCGAGGCATTCCCTTCGTGTTCGCCACGGGCTACGGCGCCTACGGCCTGTCGCCGCGTTATGCGCGCCACAACGTGATTGCCAAGCCATTCGACCCTGAGCCGTTGCAGCAGTTCCTGCTCGCGGCATTCGTCTGACCGCGCTTGCCAGGTCGGAGACCGGTTGCCCACCTGCAGGCTGGGGGATCGGTCGCAGGCGCCATCTTGCCGATACAGGCAATGGACGGTTTCAGACCGATGTGACAGATACCCGCCGGTAAGGAGATCTTGCCCGCGATGCCCGACCCCAATCTGCGCGATCCCAAGCTGCGCGATTCAAGACTGACCGTGTCCCGCGACGACACGATTGCCATCGTCACGTTCAACCGTCCCGAACGCCGCAACGCCTTCGATCTTTCGATGTGGCGCGGCCTGTGTACGATCATGCGCGATCTGTCCGGCGACGACAGCCTGCGCTGCGTCGTGCTGCGCGGCGCCGGAGAAAAGGCGTTCAGTGCCGGCGCCGACATCGGTGCCTTCGAGATGGAACGCGGCACGGAGGAGCGGGAGGCGGAGTACGCCCACGTGCTCGATGAAAGCATGCAGTCGATCCGCCTCTGCCGGCATCCGGTCGTGGCGATGATCATGGGCTACTGCCTCGGCGGCGGCGCCGGCATCGCCACGATGTGCGACTTTCGCGTTGGTGGCGAGGGAATGCGGATGGGGATCACTGCGCGGAACCTCGGCGTCTGGTACCCCTACGCGGAGATCGACCCGATCATCACCTTGGCCGGCACCGGCGTCGCCTCCGAGATGCTGATCGAGGGCCGTATCTTCACCGGCCGTGAGGCATACGAGAAAGGCCTGCTGTCCCGGGTGGTCCCGGATGCGACGGTGGAGGCTGAAGCCCTCGGTCTGGCACGGCGTATCGCGGAGGGTAGCCCGCTTTCAGCGCGTTACCACAAAGCCGCGATCCGCCGGCTGCGCGGCCCGTTGCCGGTAACGCGTGAGGAGGTGGTTGCCAGCAGCGGGTTCACCCGCACCGAGGACTTTCAGAATGCCTGCCGGTCGTTTCTGGCGAAGGAGAAGCCCGTGTTTCGCGGGCGCTAGTCCGAACTTTACCGTCTTTTTGGCGCAAGTCATTGATATGACTTTGAACTGAAGCGGTATGCTGTCTACGCAGCGAGCAGTTCGACCCCCAGCAGGCTGAACGCACGGCGCTGCACTGGTGTCGGT
>DASWON010000219.1:0-3653 GCA_036398735.1 Rhodopila sp. | reverse complement strand
ATCAAACTCGAGGGAATGCGGTGGGGCGAGAAGCACGAAAAAACCAAGCATGAACAGGCGTCCTAATGTCTCCGCCTGGAAATCCGTCGAGCCACGGGTCAGCGCCTGACGACGCCTCACATCAACGAGTAAATTAATACTCAGAACCGCTGACGCACGACACGTGATCAGCGGACGTTCAGGGTGTTGGGAAACGCCGCCGAGCAGTTGCTCTCTGTATCATCACCAGACGTGCGAGCGCGCGGCTCGGCGCGGTAACATACCACGTGCACTTGGAAATTCCGCAAGTCGTGCGGTTGCCGGGCCTTGCCCGTGGTTCGGCCCGTCCATGACGCAAGGGACGAGCGACGCGACTGCTGTCGCCATTGCCCGGGCTTCGGGACGTCGAGGTCTCGTCCGGCCGGCCGTCGGATCCGGCATTCTATCGCATGAGCGAGGGGCAGCCCAGTACGAGCTGGCGTTCCAGATAACGCCGGTCATGGCGGGGTAATCCGATCTCCGGAGACCAGCCGCCAACGGTCGTGACACACGGTAGTGGGATTTCGCGATCGCCGGCGGCCCGGACGTGCGCTGGCCGCCGCCGTCGGCGGATCTATTCCTCGGAGGTTCGTGGCGGGACGCGAGACAAACGCCTATCGCCACCGCAGGAAAAACCGCTCCAGCCGGCCGATCGCCCACGACACCACGAGGCCCAGCACCGACAGCACGACAATACCCGCCAGGAGGTTGTCGATGTCATAGAGGTTCCCCGCCGACAGCACGAACGCGCCGATCCCGCGATCCGCTCCGATCATCTCGGCGGCAACCAGCAGCACGATGGCAATCGAACTGGTGACCCGAAAGCCGCTCAGAATCGCCGGCAGCGCCGCCGGCAGCACGATCTTCCGGACGATGGCGGCATGCGACAGGCCGAAGCTCTGGCCCATCCGGATCAGCCCGCGCGGCACGTTGTCCACGCCGCCGGCCGTCGCGATCACCGTCGGGAAGAACACGCCGAACGCCAGCGTCGCCAGCTTGGAGCCTTCGCCGATCCCGAACCAGATGATGAACAACGGCACCAATGCGATCTTCGGGATCGGAAACAGCGCCGACACCAGCGCCATGCCGGGCGAGCGCAGCACCGACCAGAGTCCGACCGCCAATCCCATGCCGATCCCGAACACGGTTCCCACCGTCCATCCCACAGCCAGCCGCAGCAGCGAGGCCGACAAGTGTTTCCACAGCTCGCCGCTGACGGTCAGCGCCCAGAGTGCCCGGGCGATCGACATCGGCGCCGGCAGAAACAGCGTCGGGATGACGCCCATCGAGGCGCCCGCCTGCCACAACGCCACCACCCCCGCCAGCGTCGCAACCGCCGCCCAGGTCCGGTCGTCTGGGGCAAAGCCGCCGCCGCGGAACGGCACCGGACCGTCAAGACGCGACATCGATCCGCTCCCGCTCCGCCATCGCCGCGTCATCGCGGATCATCCGCCACAGGCGCTGCTCCATGGCGATCAGGTCGGGATCGGCGGCGCTGCGTCCGCCCAGCGCCCGGTCTATCCGGAGCACCGCCCGCACCTCACCGGGCCGGCGCGACAGCACGACGATCTGGTGGCCCAGCCTTACCGCTTCGGCGAGGTTATGGGTCACATAGACGACGGTGGTGCGGGCCATGGTAATGATGCCGGCAAGCTCATCCAGCAGCAGGTCGCGCGTTTGCGCATCCAGCGCCGACAGTGGTTCATCCAGCAGCAAGGCGGCGGGGTGCACCGCCAGCGCGCGGGCGATCCCGACCCGCTGGCGCATGCCACCGGACAGTTGCCTGGGCCAGGCGCCGGCGAAATCCGTCAGCCCGGTCAGGGCCAGCACCTCCGCGACCCGCGCAGCGCGGTCAGCCCGAGACAGACGGTCCTCGAGCACCAGGTCAACATTGCCCGCGACCGAGCGCCAGGGCAGCAGGGAGAAATCCTGAAACACATAGGTCAGCGGATTCAGGCAGTCGGGCGGGACGTCGCCGGTGCACCGAACGACCCCCTCGGTCGGTGCCAGCATCCCACCGATGATGCCCAGCAGCGTGGACTTGCCGCAGCCGGAGGGACCGATCAGCACCATCACCTCACCCGGTTCGGCGGTCAGCGAGATGTTGCGCAGCGCCGGCATCTCGCCGTAGCGGTGGCCGACGCCCTCGATGTTCAGCCGCAGTCCAGCGGTCATCGCGTCGGGAGAAAGCTGGTGTCGAGCGTGGCCTCGGGATGGACCTGGTCTCGCACCAGCCCCTGCGCCTTGAACCAGCGCGCCTGGTCCAGGACGTCCTTCACGTCCAGCGCACCGCCCGCATCGTAGTATCCGACACCTTCCAGGATCTTGCGGCGGGCGTCGGGATCGCCGGTGAAGACGTATTTCGTCAGCAGCGGGATAGCCGCGTCGGTCGCCGCATCCACCACTGGGTGTCCGGCCTTGTCGAGCCGCAGGAACGCCTCCCGGTAGTCCGCGACGCCATGCTGATACGCCGCAGCGAAGTGTTTCAGGACCTCGGACCGGTTGGCGATCATCTTCGGGGTCGTGAACACCGCGGTGATCTGGTACGGAACCAGATCACCGGCCCAGCCCAGGATGTGCGCCTGTCCGGACGCCTCCAGCGGCTTCGCCATCGAGGCGATCGCGATGGTCGCGTCGACCTGCCCCGACGTGACCGCCGCCACCATGTTGGCGATCTGTTGCACCGGCCGCAAGGTGACCGACTTGACATCGAAGCCGCGCGCCTCGGCGATGCGCCCCACCATGTAGTGGAACGACGAGCCGTACTGGGTGATCGCGAAGCTATGGCCGGCGAGTTGGTCGACGCTGGTCAGGCCGCTGGCGAACGCCTTGTTCGATGCCAGGATGGCGGAACCCTGGTAGCCCTTTTCCTCGTGCAGCGCGCCGCCGATGACCTTCAGCGTGCCCTTTCCGGCGAGGTTGAAGAACCCGCCGGTCAGCGCCGTCACGCCGATATCGATGTCGCCTGAGACCGCGGCCGCGGCGATCGGCTGTGCCGCTTCGAAGAAGCGGAACGTCAGGTCGATGCCCTCGTCCCGAAAATACCCACGCTCCTGGGCGATGTAGAACGGCGCCGGCGACAGCGTGTGCAGCAGCCCGAGTCGGACCGGTTCGGCGGCATGGACGGCGGAGGCCCACAGCAGCCCGGCCAGCGCAACGCTGCCCAGAATTCTTGCCAACATGGTGCGGACCTGTCACACGCCGGCCAACCGGATGCAAGCCACCCAGCCCTTCCTTGTTTATCGAGACCGCATCGGCGTTGCGTCCGAGATCGGGTTCCTCCGCCGCCAGTACATCGGCTTCACGCGCCTGTATCCCGTCTGGACCGGCCGCACCCTGCTGCCCGAGGCGACCCAGGTCGGCGACCACCTGCTGCGGATCGGCGGCGACGGGACGTTCGGCCCGCTCCACCGCTTCCTGTTCCGCCATTTCGGGCGCCTGCCGCCGGCGCCTTTCCCGAAAGGCGTCGCGATCCTGCACGCCCAGTTCGCCCGCGGCGGCGCGCTGGCCCTGCCGCTCGTTCAGGCGTTCGGCCTGCGCATGGTCATCACCCTGCACGGCGGCGACATCAGCAAGCAAAAGAACTGGCATGGCACGGTGCTGGCGCGGCGCTGGCCGGATATGGTGCGCGAAAC
>DASWON010000218.1:0-3327 GCA_036398735.1 Rhodopila sp. | reverse complement strand
GCGCTGTGCAGTTTGGCGCCGAGGTTCGCGATACTGCCGCCGGTCCCACCATGGGGTCCTATCAGATCGTTCCGCTGGAACGGGACGGCGCCCCGCCGCTTCTGGTCAATAGAGGGTGGCTGCCCCAGAAGCGTACCGCCCCGCTCGATGACCCTGGCGGTAAGGTGACCATTACCGGGTATGTCCGGCCCGGAGAAAAGCAACGCTGGTTCAGCCCGGCCGACGATCCTGCGGCGCGCCAGTTCTATACGCTTGACCCAGAGGTGATCGGGGCGGCGGTAGGGCAGCCCGGTCTTGTCCCGCTTGTCCTCGTTGCCATGGCTTCACCCCCGGCCGGCACGTATCCGGCGGCGGCAGAACATCTGCCGCGGCCACCGAACAACCACCTTTCTTACGTGATGACCTGGTATGGTCTGGCCGCGGCCCTGGTGGTCATATTCGGTGTGTGGACACGAAAGGCGCTGCGTGCATGAGACATCCCTCCGCCTACGATCGCCTGGCAGAGCGCTTCAGACTGATCGCAACGATCGGCGAATGTTCCTCGATGCTTGGTTGGGACGCTGCCGCGGTCATGCCGCCCGGGGGTGGCGCGGCGCGCGGCGACCAGCTGGCGGTGCTGGCGGTGCTGCGACATCAGCACCTGACCGCGCCAGAAGTCGCCGCTGACCTCGCGGCCGCCGAAACCGCCAATCCGTGGGAGGGCGCCAATCTCCGTTTGATGCGCCACGCCTACACGCGCGCCAGTGCTCTGCCGCAGGATCTGGTGGAGGCGCAGGCGAAGGCGAACTCGCACTGCGAAAAGGTCTGGCGCGTCGCACGCAAAGATGCCGACTTTGGCATGGTCCGGCCACATCTCGCCGAGGTTCTGCGCCTCATCCGGGAGGCTGCGGCATGCCTGTCCGGCGCTCTTGGGCTCAGCCCCTATGATGCCCTGATGGACGGTTATCAGCAGGGTATTGGCGCCGACGACGTATCCCCGATCTTCGCGGCGTACGAAGACTTTCTCGCCGAAGCGCTGCCTGAGGTGGAGGCGCGTCAGGTCGGGCTGCCTGTCCCGATACGGCCCGTTGGACCGTTTCCGGTCGCGGTGCAGGAGACGCTGTGCCGGGACCTTGCCCAGCGGCTCGGGCTGGATTTCGACCATGCGCGGCTCGATCAGTCCGCTCATCCATTCTCTGGCGGCACCCCCTCCGACGTCCGGATCACGACGCGCTATCAGGAGGATGACTTTGCGCAGGCGATTCTGGCGGTTGTGCATGAGACCGGCCATGCGCTGTATGAGCGCGGTCTGCCGACGGCCTATGCGCGCCTCCCGGTCGGAGACGCGGCCGGTATGGCGGTCCACGAAAGCCAGTCGCTCATCGTCGAGATGCAGGCCGTCCGCTCCGATGGCTTCCTCTCGTGGCTCGGCGAGCAACTGCACGCGACGTTCGGCGGTGCCCCTGAACCCTATCGGCTCGAGAATTTGGGCCGGTTGTGGCGGCACGTCCAGCGCAGCACCATCCGGGTCGATGCCGATGAAATGACGTATCCCGCGCATGTCATCCTGCGTTTTCGGCTGGAACGCGCGATGATGAGTGGAGATCTCGCTGTCGCTGACCTGCCAGGCGCCTGGAACGATGGTCTGAAAGCGCTGCTCGGCATCACGCCGCCGGACAATGCCCAAGGCTGCCTGCAGGATATCCATTGGTACGATGGAGCATTCGGCTACTTCCCCAGCTATACGCTTGGTGCGATGGCGGCGGCGCAACTGATGCAGGCGGCGCGGGAGCAGGTTCCGGGTCTGGACGACGGGTTCGGGCGGGGCGATCTGTCGCTGCTTCTCGGCTGGCTGCGCACGCATGTGCATGCGGTGGGTAGCCGCTTCGGCTTCAACACGATTCTGGAGCGCGCGACCGGGCGTAAATTGGACCCGGCCGCGTTCCAGGGGCATCTGCGGCGCCGCTATCTCGGCGCGGAAGGCTGAGAACGAGGGACCTGGTACTGGTTGTCCGCGACGACATACTTGATCTTGCGGCCGTTGATGCCGCCGGCCGCGTTGACCTGGTCGAACACCAGCCGCCAGCAGTTGGAGTTGTTGACGCCCCACATTGCGGTCACCCCGGAAGGATCGGCGTAGGTTCCTACTACGATCTCGGTTTTGCTCACGCCGCGCACCGGTTCGACGGCCGTCGCGGGAGGCCCGCCGCGATGGCCGCCGCCACGAGGATCGATCTGATCATGCTTTCTCCTCAAAGTCCCGGCTGCTCGGCGCCGCGATCCGGGCTCGGCCTGGTCACGCGTAGGCGTTCTGCATCAGTGCCTGATAGCGTTCATCCATCCGGCCCGATCCGACAGTCGGCTCGTCCACCCGCTGGATCGCGATGCCAAGGCTACGCGCCCAGTCAAAGGCTGCCGGGCTGACTGATGTGCCGCCAACGTAAGCCAACCGCAGCCTGTTCAGACCGAATTCCCGCCGCACCGCGTGCAGGACGACCAGATCCGCCAGCCGGGCTTTTGGTCCGCCGAGACGGCCCGCTCGCAGCGCCCATTGATAGGCCATGCGCTGCGTGCCTGTGGCCGCCTTGGCGTGAGCCGTGGCAAGCCCAAGCAGATGGTCCCAGACCGCCGCGTCGGCTCCAAGGACGGTCGGCTGCGATTCCTGAAGATTCTCGATGACCGTGTCGGGACCCTCCGGATAATTGCTGATGCAGCCGCTCTCGAGCGCCAGATAGAGGCCCCATATGCGTTCCGTGATGTCGGCTAGCCGCAGCACAGCCAGACGTTCGTCATTCGACTGTATGGGTAGCCGTGTCCGGGCGGTGCTGATCATGTGCGTCAGGTCGCCGTGCGTCAGCGTGCGACCCATGCTGAAGCCTCCGCCGCGCGGAAACTGAATGACGGCAGGCTGATCCGCCGTGATCGTCCGGACGGAGGCCGCCCAGTCAGCGGCTCCACCGGTCTCGACAAATCCGGACAGGCCGACACAATTCGCGTCGGCGAAATCGCGCAGTCCTTTCATGTCGAACACCACGATCCGGGCCAGTGCCGGGCAGCGGTCGCGAACCGACAGAACCTTATCCAGTTGCTGTTCATTTTCCACGAACGCCAGGCGGCTGCCGCTGGATGACAGCAGATGACAGACGCGATCGGGGCCATCATCGGGATCGATGGCGATGCTGGCCGCGCCGCAGCCCAGGGCCGCAAGGTCCGCATACACCGCCTCGGGGCGCGCCTCCGATAGGATCGCCACCACGTCACCGCGGGCGAAATCCGCAGCCAGCAATGCCGTCCCGATTTCTCGCACCCGGGCGTCGAGCTGAGCCCACGTCACGGTCTTCCAGATGC
>DASWON010000217.1:0-9950 GCA_036398735.1 Rhodopila sp. | reverse complement strand
CCGGCCACGATGCACACGAGGCGGTGCGTCTGGTGGTACGAGATGACGGCCCCGTGATCGCGCCCGAGGCTCGTGCCCGGCTGTTCCATCCGTTCTCGCGGCTGGACCGGCTGGGCGACGATCCGGCCGGCAGCGGTCTCGGCCTATCGATCTGCCACCACCTCGTGACCCTGATGGGCGGTGCGATCGGCTGCGAGGCCTGGCGGTGCGGTGACGGCGGCTTCGGCGGCCCATGGCCCCGCGCCCAGCCGACCGGCAGCCCGGGAAGTGACGGCAGGACGGAGCGACTACGCGAAGGCAACGC
The DNA here is from genome assembly GCA_036398735.1 of Rhodopila sp. Lineage (GTDB taxonomy): Bacteria > Pseudomonadota > Alphaproteobacteria > Acetobacterales > Acetobacteraceae > Rhodopila. The sequence goes on along the minus strand of DASWON010000217.1, from coordinate 9,646 downwards.
GTTCTGGGTGACGCTGCCCGCCGATGCACTGCCGCTTCGCGGTGTACCGGCAGCCTCGGACGAGGGCACCGATGTCGGCCTGGCGACGGCAGTCTCGCCGGCATTCGGCGTCGGCAGCCTCGTCCTGCCCCGCCGCCCGCCGCCTCGCACACGCATCCTTCTCGCCGAGGACGTCGTAGCGAACCAGCGCGTGACGGCCATGCTGCTGCGTCGCGAAGGCCACCATGTCGAAGTCGCGGCCAGCGGCACGGCCGCGATCCAGGCGATCCAGGCCGCGCCTTACGACCTGGTATTCATGGACATCCTCATGCCGGGCATGAGCGGCCAGGAGGCGGCTCGGATCATTCGGACCCTGCCCGAGCCCGCCCGATCCATCCCGATCGTCGCGCTCACCGCCCATGTCGCGGCCCAGGATGACGCGCGGTTCAGGGCGGCCGGGATGAACGGGATGCTCAGCAAGCCAGTGTCGCTGACCGACCTGCTGACCGTTCTCGACCGCCAGGTCTGGTCTGCTCGCGGTGATCCTGACCTGCCGGCCACCGCGAACCAAGATGGCGCCCCGGAGACATCCGGCACGGTGCCCGTGCTGGCGGCCTGGCGGTTGGGGGAGTTACGCAGCACCCTGCCCCCGGCAACATTCGCCAGCCTGGTGGAAGAATGTCTCGTCGATATGGAGCACCGGCTCCCGGCGCTGCGCCGGGCTCTCTCGGTCGGTGCGCCCGGAGCCGTCGCGGCGCAGGCGCATGCGTTGGTCGGCATGGCAGCCGGGTACGGCATGGCGGCCATGGAGACCCGGCTGCGGACGATCATGACCGCGGCACGGGAAGGCGACACCATGTCGGTCGACACCACGATGATCGCGGCGTTGGACAGCGACTTCGCCCAGGCGGCAGGAGCCTTGCGCGAGATGGCGCGGCACGGAGCGATCTGAAGCCGCGATCTTAACGCTTCCTTCATCTGCCTCGGTTAGGCTTCTGGCTATGCTATCGCCCGCGACATTCCTCGGGATCGCCAACATGACGGCTTCCGCCGGCAAAGCGGCCGTAGCCGCAATTGGCGGAGGCGTCGTTCCGCCGCACACCCCGGCGGCTTCCACAGGACGAGCCGCACAGATACAGCCAGCGCGGATCCTCACGACGCCGCCGGCGGCCATGCCGGTCCTGCCGCCGCCGCCAAAGTCTCCCGTGACCGTATCGCCTCGGCCGCCGGCCGCCCCACCCCGCAACCTGCCGCGCGGGTCGCTGCTGGATCTGAGCGTATAGAGAAACGGCTGCCTCCGGGACCGGCCGCTCGGCCGCGCAGTGCCTGGCCGGTAGAGGGGCTCCGCTATGGCAATGACGCCACAGCGAAGGAGAGTCGCGCCCGTCGCAGTTTCAGGACTTGATACTGCATGGCCGACAAGTCAATTTCGCACGATGTCATCATTCATCCGGCACATACCCGAGGGTGACAACCGCGAACGCGACGTTTGCGCGGATTGTGGCTTCGTGTCCTACCAGAACCCGAAGGTGGTCGTCGGCGCTGTCGTGGTGGCCGACGGACGCGTGCTGATGTGCCGGCGCGCGATCGAACCGCGCAAGGGCTTCTGGACGTTGCCCGCCGGGTACATGGAGCTTGGCGAGACGTTGGAGGAGGGTGCCGCGCGCGAGGCACTGGAAGAGGCCGAGGCCGTCATCGCGATCGAAGGGATCCTGGGCGTCTTCAGCATCGCCCGAATCAGCCAGGTCCAGGTGATTTTTCGCGCCCGGTTCGCCGACAGCGGTCCGCCGGCATTTGCCGCTGGACCGGAGAGCCTGGATGTGCGCCTGTTCGGGGTGGAGGAAATACCTTGGGGGGAGATCGCGTTTCCCTCGGTGCACTGGGCGCTGAACGCCTGGCGGGACGCTGGTGACGGGCCACTCGGCAGGCCGGCTGGCAATCCGCAGGGCGACCGGCGCGGCGTACACCGCATGTCCCCGCCCGTGTCAGCGGCGACGCCTGCCACGGACTCACGGAAAGAAGAGGCCGCATCATGAGGCGTATTCTGCTGGTGACTTCGATCGTTATGGGGCCGGCCTGGGCAATCGCCGGGCAACCGGCTCCGGTGGAGGACCTGCCGGTGCCTCCCGTCCCGCCCGAACACCCTGGCTTCGCCGAGAACGCGCCGATCCCGAATGCCGATGCGCAGGCGCCTATCACGATCGCCTCGGATGCACCGTCGTTCGATGTCAAGTTCTACCGCGCCAAGCCATACGATCCGGGTTTGGCCTGGGTCCCCGGGTCGCGCTATCAGACCCCGGAGGACCGCAAGCCGTTCCAGACGCCGGGCGTGAGCATCAGCGTACCTATAAAATAGGTGGCCCGACAGAACAAACGGTCCGGTAGAACAACGGCCTGGTAAAATAAATGGCTCGGAAGAACCGAGCCGTTAACCGTCCGTTCATCCCTTGTCCCTTAAAACGCTGGCAGGCGCCGGCGCGTGACCGGTGTCCGCCAGTCAGGAGCCCGGGATGCGGAAGATCAGCAAGACGCGGTCAACAGCCGCTCGAGGCGCGATGGACGCTGACTTGCGGGGCAACAGGCCCCTGCGGGTCCCGGGGGCGACAATCACGTCCTGGCGGGGGCCGCCAGACATCGATCTCAATGCAATTTTTTCCCGCCCGGCATCGGGCGTAACGGTCGCCGGGGCTGGAGCGGGCCAAGATGACCACAACCTGCGGTCGATGGCAGAATGCCGCACGCCAGGAACAGTTTCATTGTCAGATGGAACAACGATCACGTTCGCAACTGCAGTACAGTCCGATACCGTATAGATCAGGCAACTTGAAGGGCAGAATTGCTTTTTCCGGATACTTCCTCCAGAGAAACGCAACGGTCGCTAAATTGTGAAGATACGTTTCGACAAAACGTTCTCGCGTGCAAGCACGAATTCGTGTTCTTTCCAGTTCGAAGCCGGCATCGTGCCCCTCCGGAAACCACGCGTTGCAGTTGTCCGGAGATCGTCAATCTACAGACAAAGGGTCGCGGGTTACGTAACATGAGACCAGCGGCGATCGTATCGATGCGTCAAGCATCCCGGCAGACGGTCGCGGCGGATCGGAGCTTGCGGCTATGAAGCTTTCGACGCGTCTCGTCTTGCTTATCCTCGGATGTCTGTTGCCCATTCTGACGGCGCAGGTTTATTCGCAGGTCAACCTGTACGCGGAGCGGCATGAGCAACTTGCCAGCCTCGTTCTGCGTCAGGCGGAACTGGCGAATGCCGACATGGCCAGCATCATTGACGGCGTGCATCAGCTCGGTGCACTGACCGGTCAGTTTCCGTCGATGGGGAAGCCAGGGCAAGGCTGCACCGATCAGTTGACGAGGTTGCGTCAGAGCCTGACCCAGTATCGCTTCCTCGCGCTGTTCTCGGCAATGGACGGATCCTTGCTGTGTGCATCGGATGGTACCCCGGCCGGGCTTGCCGCCACGCATCCACCCTGGATCGCCGACCTGCTGACGACACCGGATCTGCTGGTCGGGCAACTTGAGTCCGACGCCGCTCCGGGCGGCCGATTTCTGCCGGTGGCCGTTCGAATGGCCGGTCTCGCGCCAGGCGATGGAGCGAAGGTGCTGGTTGCCGGCCTCAGCATAGACTGGCTGGAGAAGCATCTCGAAACAGCGAAGCCCGATCGTGCCCCCGCCATGGCACGCGCCGCGCTGATCATCGCCGATCGTAGCGGCAACATCCTGGCCCGCGTGCCTGACTTCGGCTCCTGGGCCGGTCGGGCAGTCCCCGACTGGCTGCGCCCGTTATTCAACCGGTTCAGTCAGGGTGTCGAGACTATCACCGATCCGGACGGCCACACCATTATAGCGGCCTTTGTTCCCAATCCACTCGCAGCGGTTGGATTGACGGTCATAGACGCGCTGGTGCTGCCCGACCTGACCGCCGATCTGGATCAGGCGACCTATCAGGATCTGCTGGTGATCGGCGGCGCGGCCATCGTCGCTCTCGTACTCGCGTGGGTCGCCGGACGGCGGTTCATCTACCAGCCGACCGAGGCCCTGCTGCAGGCCGCGCGTAAATGGCGCGAGGGCGATCTGAGCGCGCGCGCCAAGCTGACCGATGCCGGCTCCGAGTTTGCAGCTCTCGCACAGTCGTTCAACGCCATGGCGGCCGGTCTGCAGGCGCGGGAGATGGAGCGGCGCATGCAGTCCAGCTTCCTCGAATCCCAGGTAGCCGAACGCACGCGCGAGCTGTCCGAAAGCAACAATCGGCTGCAGGTCGAGATCGCGGGCCGCGAGAAGACCGAAGCCGCGCTCCATCAAGCCCAGAAGCTGCAGGCCGTGGGTCAGCTGGCAGGCGGGATCGCGCATGATTTCAATAACATGCTCGCAACCGTGCTGGGCAATCTGGAACTCATGGAACGTCGCGTGTCGCAGGCCAGCGAGGACTGGACCAGCGCCGACACGGATCGTCTCCTGCGCCTGATCGAACGAGCCACGGGAGCGGTGACCAGGGGGGGTCAGCTGACGTCCCGCCTGCTCGCCTTCTCCCGCCGCCAGCGCCTGGCCGCACGCCCTACTGACATCAATGCCCTACTTCGGGAGTTGATCACGTTGGCGACCAGCACCCTCGGTCGACGCGTCCAGGTCGTGCCGGAGCTCGCCGATGACCTCTGGCCGGCGATGGTCGATCCAAGTCAGGTGGAAGCGGCGATCCTGAATCTCTGTCTCAATGCGCGCGATGCGATGCCAGAGGGCGGCCGCCTGACCATCCGTACGCAGAACGTGACGATCGAGCCGGGCAGCGGCAAGCATTCCGATAATGACCTGTCGTCGGGCGGATACGTGCAGGTGTGCATCTGCGACACCGGGGTCGGCATGACCCCGGAAGTGAAAGCCCGGGCGTTCGACCCGTTCTTCACGACAAAGGGTCCGAGCGCGGGTTCGGGCCTGGGGCTGAGCCAGGTCTACGGTATGGCACGCCAGTCCGGCGGCAGCGTGGTGATCGACAGCACGCCGAACGAGGGAACTCGTGTGACGTTGTCCCTGCCCCGGGCCAGCGCCATGGAAGGTGCCGAAAGCGCGCCCGCGGAAGATTTGCCGGAGCTTCCTGCCCCTGGCGCTCAGCAGAACGAGCTTATTCTCGTCGTCGACGACGACCATGCGGTCCGCCAGGTGACGGTCGAAATGGCACGCGACCTCGGGTGCGAAGTGGCGCAGGCCTCCGGCGGGGAACAGGCGCTGGCGTTGGTCGACAAGCTCTCCCCGCCGCCGAAGATGATTCTGCTCGACTATGCGATGCCAGGCATGAACGGGCTTCAGCTGGCGCGTGCGCTGCGCGAACGGGGCATGCAGGCACCCATCGCTCTGGTGACCGGTTACGCCGAGCTGTCCGAGGCCGATATCGCCGCCGGCCAACTCGCGGGCCTGTTGCGCAAGCCATTCACGATCCGGGAGCTCCAAGCCCTGCTGACCCAGTTGCGTTCCGCGGTCGTCACCACCGCGCCATGCCTGGAGCCAGGGCTGGCGGACCGCTGACCGCGCTTACCCGGCGCCAGACCGGGCCGGTCATGATGGGCTACAACGGGCACCGTCGGTGCCACCGATGCCCGCACTCACAGGCCATGACCGCCGGGGACGCGCGCCTTCGACCGGCGAAAGCCACTCACTAACCATCAGCGACCGCATCCGAAGCGTCATGACCTGCGAGCGCGCGGCGATCCAGCCGATCCGGATCTACCAGACGAAGCGCGGCAGGGTCGCCATGGGGCGAACACCCGCCTCGCGCGCGGCGGCCTCGGCCTTGGTGGTGTCAAACGAGCCGTTTGGCATTCGAAGCGACGCGCCATGCACGCCATCGAGAACCCAGCAGGCCGCGAGATCGACGCCCACTGCTCCGGCGATGTCCGTGCGCAACGAATCGCCGACCGCCAGCACGTCCACGGGCGGCAGGCCGAGTTGCTCCAGAACCGGCTGATAGATTGCCGGATCAGGCTTGCCCAGCGATCGCACATCGCCGCCAAGCTCCTGATAACGCAGCGCAAGCGCACCGGCGCACAGCACGCGAACGCCGCCGCGGATAACCTCCAGGTCAGGATTGGCGCAAATCATCTTCATGTGGTAGCGGGCGCATTCGACCAGCACCGGCTCAAATTCGGCCATATCGCTGGGGTTGCGATGATCGTCGGGTCCGGTGTTCAGCACGAAATCAGCATCCGCCGGGGACGTCGTCACGGTATAGGGGAGCCCCTCCAAGACCGGCCGGTCACGCAGCGGACCAAGATGGAAGACCCGTGGGCCGAGTTCCGCCCACCACAGATCCGGGGGGTCGCGCAATGCCCGTCGAACCGCCTCGCCGCTGGTCAGAATCCCGGTGTAGAGTGCATCGTCGATCCCCATGCGGCGCATCATGGTCTGCACCGCGTCGTTCGGCCGCGGGACATTCGAAAGCAGCAGCGTTCGCTTCCCCGCCGCCCGAAGCTGCTTCAAGGTCTCCACGGCGTGGGGAAACGCTTTGACACCGTCGTGGATGACGCCCCAGAGGTCCAGGACGAACCCGCGGTAACGTTCAGCCAGCGGCGCGAAATGTGAGAGGTGCTGCATCAGATCTGTTCCGCCAGTTCCCGGGCCCGTGTGCCAATCGCATCTTGCAGACATGCGTACCCTGCGTCACGCAGCCCGGCCAGGAGTTCGGCCTTCAGACGCGGGATCAGGGCGGGCCCCTCGTAGGCGAAGCCCGTGTAGAGTTGCACCAGCGAGGCGCCGGCCTGGATCTTGGCCAGCACGTCGCCGCCGGTGAATACGCCACCGGAACCGATCAGGACCAACCGGCCGCGGGCCAGCATCGACGTTCGGGCGAGCATTGCAGTGGACAGCGGTTGCAGCGGCAGGCCGGACAGGCCGCCGGCTTCATTGGCCCGCGGGGACCGCAGTCCAGCCGGACGCGAGATCGTGGTATTGCTGACGATAAGCCCCTGCACGCCTTCCTCAACACAGGTTTCGACGACAGCGGCGAGGCCGTCGTACGATAGGTCGGGGGCAACCTTCACCAGGATCGGCGGCTTGTCCGTAACAGCCTGAACCGCGCGAAGGATCGACCGAAGCTGGCCCTCGGTCTGCAGGTCGCGCAGGCCGGGCGTGTTCGGCGAGGAGACATTGATCACGACGTAGTCGACCAGCGCGCGCACGGCTTGGACCAGCGCGGGATAGTCGTGAACAGGGTCGGCGCCCTCCTTATTGATGCCGATATTGGCACCCAACGGGATGGGCCGGTCCGAAAGGCGCGCGAGGTTGCGACAGTAGGCCGCGAGCCCGAGGTTGTTGAAACCCAGCCGGTTTATGAGACCACGATCCTCGGTGAGCCGGAAGATGCGCGGCTTCGGGTTTCCGGATTGGGCACGCGGCGTGACCGACCCGGTTTCGACGAACCCGAATCCGAGGCGCAGAATCGCGGGACCGGCCGCGGCATTCTTGTCGAAGCCGGCTGCCAGGCCGATCGGATTGCCGAACCGGCGGCCGAGGCAGCTGATCGCGAGCGCCGGATCGTCCGCTCCAGACTGATCCGGCACAAACCCGTGCGACAAAGCCCAGATCGCCAGGCCGTGCGCCCGCTCGGGGTCAAGCAGACGGAGGGCTGGAATCGCAGCTGAGGCCAAGGTCGCAATCATAAGCCCGCGCTTATGCCTGCAACAGATGCAGCCCGGAAGGGCGAAATCCAGCCAGCGCGCGGATCTCCAACCAGGAAGCGGGCCATCACAACCTCCAGCTGCAGGTCCGTCCAGAGAGGGAACCACCGGCCGGAGCGTGCCGCGGGTGGGCGTGCCGGGATATCCGCGGGATATGCGAAAGATGATGGCTACGTCCCGATGCCTTCTTCGAACTGGTTTCCGCGCGGTGAGAGATGACCATCCGACGCTTTGCGCTCCTTAAAGAAGCGAATCCACCTCTCAAGGATCTGGTTCGACGCATTGAGGACCACAATCTGCTCCTCGGCTGAGTTGACACGCGTCCGCAGCGCATCCCTGTCGACCTCGCATTCCTTCATCAGTCTGCGGAGTTCGGCTACGTCGGCCATCAACGCGGCACGGAACGCGGCACGCTCCGTCGTCTCCTCGGTCAAGGCCTCAGCACGCATCTTGAGTCGCGCATGTTCGAGCGACACGGAAATCCGGCGCATGCTGAGAAGCCATGTGCCGACGCCGCTCATTCCCCCTGATACCAGGGCCCATACGGGCGAGGGAACGCTGAACAGAAGTGCCACGAGATCCACAGGATCACTCTTGCATTCTGCGGACGACCGCGATCGTATAGACGCCGGCCGGGATGACGACAGGACTCAGTTTCACCAGTACTTTGAATTCAGTACCGTTCTTGCGGCGCCCTATCAGTCCGAGATTCTCGCCCAGGCCGCGGACCCTGGGACTTTCGCTGAAACGGCGGCGCTGTTCGACGTGGTTGGCGCGGTATGCCTCCGGCAGCAGCATTTCAGGCGTCTTGCCGGTGACCTCCGACTGATGGTAGCCGAACATCAGCTCAAACTGCGAGTTGACAGAAATAATGACGCCGGCCTCGTCGATGACCAGCAGCGCGTCAGGCATCTGCTCCGGTATGGCGCGGGCGAGAGCGCCAAGCCGAAGCCAGCTCTCCGCGTCCATCATCGCAGCGGTGGCGATCTGCCGGTAGCGCGTGATGACGTTGCTCGCCTCCTCGGCAAGATGGCCTGCCCCGGTGAGATGGTCCTCTTCAGTGAGGCGGGTTTCCTCGAGGAGGCGGGCTTCCTCCGTGAGGTGACCGGGATCACCCGGCGTATCCGTGGTGTTGTCCATAGCACTGTATCCACAACCAGAGGGGCGACGCTGCAAACCGCGTCGGTTATCGGCTTAGCCCGCCCCCTGCCTGGGACGGGGACCCGGAAGGATCGTGGCCGGCAGCGGCGCTCAACCCCGCCGCGTGCTGCCGGGCCTCGCGTTCGAACCGGGAAGATCACCTGGGAACCGCCGCAATCCGGCACACCGGGACCCGACAAACCGGGATCCGACACATTGCGATCCGGCAGGCAACAATCCGGGCGGCAACTGTCCACCGGGCGCGATCCGACGGGCGCGATCCGACGGGCCGCGGGGAACGCGGCGGCTGCGGAGCGCGGCGGCTGCGGAGCGCGGCGGCTGCGGAGCGCGACTGGGGCTCGCACCGAGTTATCCCGCTCGCCGACCCGTGGGGCACCGCCCGGCGGTCTACCCCGAGACTGGTTGACATGCCTCATACTGCTCTGCGTGCATGCCTTTTCGGGTTTGGCGCACCGGGTTGATGTGGCGGCCGGACGTGAAATCAACGAGATTTCGGGGTCGCCGCCACGGGGAAATTCCATCTTCCTTCCGGGTGGCATAACCGAATAGCCGAGGGATCCGCGGATGTGGTCCGAACCGTATCTTGAGACATGCTGCCGCGCGGCCCTGCACCGCGCGTACCTGTGTGGTGAATCCGGCCGTCCGAGTGGACAGCTGGATGATTCCTGCCTCAAGCGGCTTTCGGCAATGGGTCTGTGCCGTCGGCTGGACGGTGGACGGTACGCAATCACCCACGCGGGCCGGCAACGGCATGCGACCGAGATACTGCGACGGCCGGTCGGCGCCACGGCGCGGTGAAGTCCCCGGATCACGAGTTCACGGCGGCATCCGGC
>DASWON010000216.1:0-11593 GCA_036398735.1 Rhodopila sp. | reverse complement strand
CCGCGGCGGCCCGATCCAACGCCCGGCCCGGGGACGCCCGGCCGGGAGACGCCCGGTCCCGAGACGCCCGAACCGGAGGCGCCCGATCCGGAGGCGCCTGACCCGGAGACGCCCGATCCCGAAACGCCCGATCCGGGGACGCCCGATCCGGGGACGCCCAATCCGGGGACGCCCGATCCCGAAACGCCCGATCCGGGGACGCCTGACCCGGAGACGCCCGGTCCCGAGACGCCTGACCCGGAGACGCCCGGTCCCGAGACGCCCGCCGGGGCCCCTCGTCCATCCGGAGACCGCTCGCGTTTCACCGGGCCGCGCTCCGGACCCGGGGCCGGGGGCCGGCAGGTCGCGGCGGCTCCGATGTGGGGCCAGTCGCGAGGCGAGGCGTGCGCGGGTCGCTCAGAACCCGAACTCGACACGCCGCGTGTTGCCGCGACGCAGATTGCGATAGCGGGCGAGCGCGAGCAGCGGGAAATACAGCTTGTAGCCGTGATAGCGCAGGTAGAAGACGCGCGGGAAACCGACCGCGGTATAGGGTGCCTCGTCCCATTCACCGTCGGACTTCTGGGTGGCAGCCAGGTATGCGATGCCGCGGGCGGTCGCCGGATGGTCGACCGCGCCCGCCGCCATCAGGCCGAGCAGCGCCCAGGCGGTCTGGCTGGGTGTGCTCTCCTTGTAGCGGCCATGCGGGGCATCACCGTAGCTTTCCTCATCCTCGCCCCAGCCGCCGTCGTCGCGCTGCACCGACGCCAGCCACCCTACCGCGCGCTGCATCGCCGGATCATCGTGCGCCACGCCGGCCGCGTTCAGCGCACACAGCACCGACCATGTGCCGTAGATGTAGTTGGTGCCCCAGCGGCCGAACCAGCTGCCGTCCGGCTCCTGCTCGCGCCGCAGATAGGCCAGAGCGCGCCGCATCACCGGGTCGTCCGACGTCATCCCGGCCTGGGCGAGGAAGGAGACGCACCGGGCGCTCACGTCGGCGGTCGGCGGATCGAGCAGCGCGCCGTGGTCGGCGAATGGAATGTGATTGAGGTAGTCGTGGGTGTTCTCCGGCTCGAACGCACCCCAGCCACCATCCATCGGGCCGCCGTCGGACGATTGCATGCCGATCACCCATTCGCGCGCCCGCTCGATTGCCTCCGCATGCGCCGCAGCGCCGTTGCGGTGCAGCAGCAGGCCGACCACAGCGGTGTCGTCCACGTCGGGGTAGTGCGGATTGTTGTACTGGAACGCCCAGCCGCCGGGACGCAATCCGGGACGCCGCACCGCCCAGTCGCCCACGACATCGGTGATCTGCAACGGACGCAGCCAGTCGCAGGCGGCATCCGTCGACACCCCTGCCTCGGCCAGGGCGTGGCCGGCGAGACTGGTGTCCCACACAGGTGACAGGCAGGGTTGGCAGTAGGCCCGGTCCGGCTCGATCACCAGCAGCTTGCGCACCGACTGCCATGCGATGGCGAAGTCCGGGTGGTCCGGTGCATAGCCCAGTGTATCGAACATCATCACACTGTTGGCCATGGCGGGGTAGATCGCGCCCAGGCCGTCTTCGCCGTTCAGCCGTTCGGTCACGAACGCCACCGCCTTGTCGATCGCACTACGGCGCGACGCCGCCGGGAACAACGGCTCCGCCGCGCGCAGCATGACGTCGACGCCCTTGAAGAAGCGTCCCCACGCCGAACGGTACGGGCCGCGGATCCAGTCCCTGATTTGCTCCGGCGGCCTGCGGAACAGTTCGGCGATGCCGATCCCGCGCGGGTTGCGTGCCTTTGGCCGCAGCGCCATCAGCACCAGCAGCGGCACGATCACCGTGCGGGACCAGTACGAGACCTTGGAGAGGTGAAACGGGAACCACAGCGGGAGATGCATGATCTCGAGCGGCATGACCGGCACGGCGCGCCATGGGACCGCGCCGAACAAGGCCAGCTGGGCGCGCGTAAATACGTTTGTGCGTTCGGCCCCGCCGGCGGCCAGGATCGCCTCGCGCGCCCGGCGCATGTGCGGTGCACCCGGATCGTCGCCGATCGCTTTCAGCGCGAAATACGCTTTCACGCTGGCCGAGATGTTGAACGCTCCGTCATGGAACAGCGGCCATCCGCCATGCTCGCCCTGGATAGAGCGCAGATAGACGCCGATGCGCGCCTGCAGATCCGGATCGATACGGTCCAGAAAATGCTCCAGAAGCACATATTCGGCCGGGATCGTTGCATCCGCCTCCAGTTCGAAGACGAAATGCCCATCCGGCTTCTGATGCCGTGCCAGCGCGCCGGCCGCTCGGGCTACCGAATCGAGCAACGCGGCGTCATCGACAACCGGCCCGGTGATCACATCGAGGGCCATGACATCCTTGCGGTCAAAGCGAGAGAATGACGTCCGCGGCGGAACGACCGGACCTTATCGCGCCCTCGATCGTGGCGGGCAAGCCGGTATCGGTCCAATCGCCCGCCAGCGCCAGGTTGGCGGCCCGTTCGGTGGCGGGTGGCGGCCGCCGTCGCTCCTGCTCCGCGGTCGCGGCGAAGGTCGCCCGCTTTTCCTTCACGACACGGTATGCCGGCATGGCCTGCCGGGCGCCGGGCCCGAGTTCCAGCGCGTCCGCGACATTCGGCCATACCATGGCGGCAATCGAAGCGGCCGGATCGTCCACCCGATTATTGGCCGCGCTGATGGTGACCGAGACATGGTCCTGCTTCATGAACACCCATTCCGCGACCCCGGACATCAGCCCGATAAACCCCGCCTGTCCCAATGGCCCCGCGGGATCGGCCGCGTGCCGGAAATGGATATTGAGAATGGCCTCGAACGCCTCCGGCGCAATGAGGCCGGGGAGCAGATCGACGGCGACCCAGGGGGGAACCGCCAGCACCACCGCATCGTCCGCCGCAAGGGGGATCGTGGCGTCGGTTCCCCTGAGCGCGGCGACACGCCCGGCCTCGATCGTCAGGCCGGCGATCCGGCTGTTGCAGCGGACCGAGGCGCCACGGGCCTGCAGCATGGTGACCGCCGGGCTGATCAGTCCTTCCGAGAGACCCTGCCTGGGCAGCATTGGCTGACAGGCGTGGCCGCCACGAAACAGCGTCTCCCGCATCACGGCGGCGAGCAGGCGTGCCAGCCCTTCCTGCGGCGAGGTGTTCAGAGCGGCGACGGCAACGGGCTCGAGCAGGCGCCAGTAGAGCCGGCCGCGCCGCATGCTCTCGGCAACCGGGGTGTCGTCATCGATGCGCGCGATCCGGGCCATCGCAATGTAGTCCGACAGGCGGGTCTCCGGCACGCGGCGTTCGGCGCTGAAGATCCACCACGGGATGCGGCCGCGATTGGGGCGCACGGCCCAGCGCTCGCCGCTCTTGAGATCCATGAAGGGAAAGATCGCTTCCTCGAGGATCTGAAAGGCGTCGTCGGCACCGATCTCGGCGATGTACGCGCGCGCCGCCCCGTTGCCCGACAACAGCAAGTGGTTGCCGTTGTCGATCCGCATGCCGAGTTCCTTGTCGTAGTACGACCGGCAGCGGCCGCCGGCGGCGGGGCCGGCCTCATGCACGGTCACGCGCCGGCCCGCCGCGGTCAGCGACAGCGCTGCCGCAAGCCCTGCCAGACCCGCCCCGATAACGTGAACATCGCTCATGCGCGGGCTTCTATTGCGCCTGCGCCCACAGGTGCAACTGGCCGCTCGGGTCGGGGAGGCACGAGGTGACCCACGGCGGGGGCCGTTGCGGAATCGGCCTGTCGGGCAACAGCCGGTGGTCGCGACAACGTTAATGAAGTCGCTGAAATATCATAGATCATGTGAACAGTAGAATAACCGACATGACGCAAGATTACAGATATATTCCTGCTTCCGTGACTGCGCCGCCGGACGCGGACGTTACCGCTCCGGGTTTGATGCCCCGCGACATGGGATTGTCGTGGCCGGCCTGGCGAAAGCACGTTCACGGTGACCGGAACCACCGCCGGGGCAGCCAATCGCCGCGCCATCGCCCTCGCGCGCGGGATGCTGCGGCTGTTGGAGCAAGAACCGTTCATGACGTGATTGGAGCAAGCCCAGGCAAAGCGAGCACGCACGCGCAGGGCCTGGCTTTGCCCTTGGGCGGGTCGGAGGTCCGGGCCGGGCGACGACCATGGCACACAGGGAGAAGCAACACGATTCCAGTCATCGCGAAACCGCGCGAGCATGCCCGTCGTGCAATTCCGGCCGGGAAAGACGGCTTCTCCCTCCGCCGACCGATCGGCTGATATGGTGTTGGCCGGTCGGCTCATGACCCACCGGGACATCACGTTCCGGGCTGGCCGGCCATCCTCCGCCGGGCTATCGCCCGCTGAGGCGGCGGGCGGCCGTCTCCGTCGGTTGCTTGCCACCGGTTGTCAACAGACCTGTCGGTATGGCCAGTCGTCCGCTGCTCCGGCCGGAAGGGAGTCCCGGATGCCTGGCCCGCCCGGACCGGTGTCCAAATCCGGTCAACGGGCGGCGCGGCCGGGCCGGTGAAAGCGACGTCGCGAAACCGCGGGCCGGACTTCCGGGCGGCGAACACCGACGATCGATGCGGCCGCGATCTCCTGTGACAGTGCTCGTGCCCGACGCGGCCGACCGCACGGCGCTCACACAGACACGGTATCGGCCTAATAGCCCATCAGCGTCGCGTAACGGTCGCGGCAGAACCTGGTATCGCCGAAGCTGGCCTGGGCAACCCGGCTGCGCTTCATGAAAAATCCGATCTCGTGTTCGTCCGTCATGCCGATGCCGCCGTGCATCTGCACCCCTTCGTTGCCGCACAAATACAAGGTCTCGTTGGCCTTGCCCTTCGCGAGGCTGACCAGGGCGGCCGCGTCGTTGGCATTCTGATCCAGCGCGGACACGGCGGCGAGAACCGCGGAGCGGGTCATTTCCACTTCGCAGAACATCTGCGCCGCACGGTGCTTCAGCGCCTGGAAGCTGCCGATCGCGACGCCGAACTGCTTGCGGTCCTTGAGGTACTGCAGGGTCCGTTCGAACGCCTCCTGCGCGCTGCCCAGCATCTCGGCCGCCAGCCCTGCCCGGGCGCGATCCAGCGCCAGATCGAGCAGGTCGCCGCCGCCGCCCAGGCGCCCGAGCACCGCATCGGGGCCGAGCCGCACGTTGTCCAGACCGACCAGCGCGGCGTTGCGGCTGTCCACCATGATCAGGCGGGTGCGGACGGCGGCCTCGCCGGGGACAAGGAACAGGGTGATCCCGGCCTCGGTCCGCGCCGCCACGATCAGCGTGTCGGCGATGTGGCCGTCGAGCACGAACGTCTTCCGGCCACTCAGGCGATAACCGGCACCGTCCGGTTCCGCGGTAACGGCGATCCGGTCCGGGGCATGGCGGGTACCCTCCTCCAGCGCCAGCGCGAAGATATGGTCGCCGGCCAGCAGAGGCGGCAGGTACTCGGCCTTCTGTTCCTCCGAACCGCCTAACGACAGCAGCGATGCGCCGAGCAGCGCGGTGGACAGCAGTGGCGAGGCGGTGAGGGTGCGGCCGGCCGCCTCCATCACCTGCGCCAGCCCGGTCATTCCGAAGGCAGAACCGCCGTCATCCTCGCTCACGAGAAACCCGGTCCAGCCCAAATCCGCCATCTGACGCCACAAATCGCGTGAGAAGCCGATCGGGTCGCTGTCGTCACGCAACTTCCGCAAAGCGGTGATCGGGCTGCGCTCGCGGAAGAAGTCAAGCGCGGTCTCGCGCACCATGCGAGCTTCGTCGGAAAGGATCAGAGGCATCGGTTTACTCTCACTTGACCGCGTGATTGATCTGCTTCGGGTGCGCTGCCACGCACGATAACGCCCGCGATCCGAGCGCGTGATTCACCGGTTCCGGAGGCGTTCGCACGCACGATTACGCCCGCAGTCCGAGCGCGAGATCGATCCACTCCGGCGGCCTTTCCACGCACGATCACACCCGCGATCCGAGCGCGTGATCCGCCGGCTCCGGTGGCCTTTCCATGCACGATCACGCTCAGTCCGGCAGGCCAAGCACGCGCTTGGCGATAATGTTCAACTGAACCTCGGAGGTGCCGCCCTCGATCGAATTGGCCTTCGAACGCAGCCACTCGCGGGTGTAGCGGAGTTCGTCATCGGTAAAACCCTCACCCTCCCAGCCGAGGCCCTGAAAGCCCTCCGCCTCCAGCAGCATCTCATAGCGGCGCTTGTTCAGTTCGGTCCCCTGCAGCTTGAACATCGCCGACAGCGGGCCGGGCGGAGCGCCGGATTCCGCCTCCTCGGCGGCGCGACGCCGGGTCAGCTGGAAGGCGTGGGCGTCCATCGCATAGGCGGCGACGTGTTCGCGCAGGATGGGATCGGCGATCTTGCCATCCACCTCGCCGGCATAGTGCTTGGCGATGCCCTCCACCGGGATCTCGAACTTCGCGGCGTTGCGGGCGGCGATGCCGCCGATGCCCTTGCGCTCGTGCTCCAGCAGGCGCTTGGCGATGGTCCAGCCCTTGTTCAGTTCGCCGACCAGGTTGCCGGCGGGGACCCGCACGTTCTCGATGAAGGTCTCGCAGAACACGGACGCGCCGCTGATCAGGCGGATCGGCCGCGGACGCACGCCGGGGTCGTCCATGTCGATCAGCAGGAAGCTGATGCCGTCATGCTTTTTCGCGGCAGGGTCGGTGCGCACCAGGCAGAAGATCCAGTCCGACTGGTGCGCGTTGGAGGTCCAGATCTTGTGACCGTTGACCAGGAAGTGCTCACCCTGCAGCACCGCGCGGGTACGCAGGCTGGCGAGGTCGGAGCCGGCCTCAGGCTCGCTGTAGCCCTGGCACCAGCGGATCTCGCCGCGAATGATGGGCGGCAGATGGGTCTGACGCTGCGCCTCGGTGCCGTATTCCAGCAGCACCGGCCCCAGCATGGACAGCCCCATGCCGCGCAGCGGCGCACGGCAGCCGAGGTCCTGCATTTCCTCGTCCAGCACCATCGCCTCGTCGCCGGTCAGCCCGCCACCGCCGTACTGCTTCGGCCAGGTCGGAGCGGTCCAGCCTTTGGCGGCCATGCGATCGAGCCAGATCTTCTGTTCGGGGCGCACATATCTGGCCCGTTTGCCGCCGGCCACCTGCTCATTCTCCGGCATGAAGGTGCGCATGACGGGGGGACAGTTCGCCTCCAGCCAGGCGCGCGTCTCGGCGCGGAACGTGGTCAGGGTGGACATGGCGCGGTTCCTCGTGTTTCCCGGTTTGAGGCTCAGGGGAGCATCATCCCGCGGTGGAGGCAAGGTTCGCGGGGTGCGTTTGCCGGCGTCGCCAGGCAAAATCGGCGGATGGTCCGGCCATGCCGGACGGCCTCCATGATCGCGACATTCCTGCGTGGTCGAAGCATCAGGCAGACCTGCTCCGCCGCCTTACGCGGGGAGAGGATGCGACGCGGCAGCCGATCGATCCTGCGCGTCCGTACGCGCTGGCGGCACAAGAGCGCGTCCGTACGCGCTGGCGGCGCAAGAGCCCAAGGATGCGAAATTCGATGGCGTGCCGCCGGGTCACGGGTGACCGACGATGGCTCGCCCGGTTGCGATCGCGCCAGCGGCAGGTCGGCCGTCTGCTTGTAGTGCTTCCAAAATGCTGCCCGGTCGGTCGCTTACGTGCAGCCACGACGCCGAACCGGCGCGGGGAGCGGCCGCGCCCCCGGCGGCCGACGCTGCATCCCGGCCGCCGCAGCGTCGCGTCTTCGACGACGCCCGGCCGGCCGGTGTCGCGTTGATTAGCAGGCGGCCGTCACACCGAACCGGCGCGGATGACGGCCGCCCCCAGCCTCCGACGCTTTACACCGCCCCTTCGGTGCGCAGTGCGGCGACTGCCTGCGCATTCAACCCCAGCCATTCCTGCAGCACCGCGTCGGTATGTTCGCCGAGCACCGGGGACGAGCGGATCGCCGGCGGCTTGCCGTCCACCCGCACCGGCCAGCCGGGCATCTTGAAGTCGCGGTGCACCGGATGGTGCATCACCTGCATGATGCCACGTTCCTCGAACGACGGGTCGTTCTGCAATTCCATCGTATCGAGCACGGCGCCGGCCGGGATGCCTGCCTCACCCACCGCGCGCATCGCGTCATACTTGGTATGGGTGCGTGTCCAGGCGGCGATGACCTCGTCCACCTCCTTCTCACGCTGCACGCGATCGGCGGGCGTGGCATAGCGCGCGTCGCCGATCAGGTCCTCGCGCCCCACCACCTTCAGCAGCCGGTCCCAATGATCCGGGTTCGCCCGGCTGGTCATGATGTACACGTAGTCATTTGGCCCGCCCGGCGCGCACGGATACAGGCCCATCGGTGCATTGCTGATGCCCGGCACCTTGCTGCCGCCGCGCTGGGCGGGCTTGCCGGTCAGGCCCTGAGTGGCGAAGTTGATACGCATGTAGTGCATGATCGCATCCTGCATGGCGACCTGCAGGCGGCATCCCTGCCCGGTTTCCCGCCGCTTGTACAGCGCACCGAGGATGCTGATCGCCATCGTCATTCCGGTGCCGGTGTCACCCAGCGAGATGCCCGGCCGGGTCGGCGGGCCGTCCGGATCGCCGGTGACGCTGAAAGTGCCGCCACAGGCCTGGGCGATCATGTCGAAGGCGAGGTTCTTCTAGAACGGGCTGCCCTCACCGAAGCCCTTGATCTGCGCATAGATGATCGACGGGTTCAGCGCCCGCACCACGTCGTAACCGAGACCGAGCCGCTCGATCGCGCCGGGGGCGAAGTTCTCGATGCAGACGTCCGCCTGGCGGATCATGTCCTTCACCAGCGCCAGCCCCGCCGGCGACTTCAGGTTCACCGTCATCGAGCGCTTGTTGGCATTGAAGACGTGAAAATAATACGGATCGTTATCCGGCTGGTTCGGCCTGAGGCGGCGGCCCGGGTCGCCCATCTTCGGGTTCTCGATCTTCACGACGTCGGCGCCCAGCCACGCCAGGGCTTCGGTGCACGACGGTCCGGCCTCGAACTGGGTGAGATCGACGATCTTGACGCCCGACAGGAACTGGACGTTGGCGACGGCATCGGATGGTGCGTTTCCTGGCATTGGTGTCTCCTCGGCGACGTTGCGTTGCTCTTGGTTTCGGTTGACGGAAATCCTGCCACAGGTGGCGCCGGTCTGCCAGGGACGCGGGCAGGGCCGCCGGCGTAGACGCGGATGTCGCGCCGCGAAGACAGATCGTTATTGCAGGAGTATGAAATTGCGACGACGGTTCGCCTGCCGGCGGTTCATCTCGCTGTTCGAACGCATGACCGATACGGTTTGAACCGTCCGCCCGGCGTGAGCAGGCGCCAGCCCAGCACGCACGGCCCGCGATTGCCCGGCGCCGTCAGGTCGAGGATAAGGGGCGCACCAAACTGAGGAGCGACGCCGTGTCAGAGACCTCTGAGACGATCATCTACCATAACCCGAACTGCAGCACCTCCCGCAAAGTGCTCGGGATGTTGCGCGAGGCGGGCCTTGCGCCACGCGTGATCGAATACCTGAAGACGCCGCCGACGCGGGCCGAGCTGGTTTCGCTGCTGCAGCGGATGGGCAAGACGCCGCGCCAGATCCTGCGCCGCAAGGGCACACCCTATGAGGAGCTTGGGCTCGACGATCCGGCGAAATCCGACGATAGCCTGATCGACGCCATCCTCGCGCATCCGATCCTGCTGGAGCGCCCGGTCGTGGTCACGCCGCGCGGGGTCCGGCTGTGTCGCCCGGCCGAGGAAGTGACGCAACTGATCGGCTGATTGCCTCGCGGGCGCGGCCTGCCGGTCGGCCCGCGATGCCTTGGCGCCCGGCGGCGCCCCCCGCCGCCCGATTGCCCCGGGCGCTCGATCGCCCAGGCAGCCCGATTGCCCAGGCAGCCCGATTGCCCAGGGCGCTGCGTGACGGGGCCCCGTCGTGCCCCGCCGCCGGTCGCCGGCAGCCCCGGCTTCCCGTCGGCACCCTGCCCTCCCGTTCGCACCCTGCGATGTGCGCTCACACAGGCCCTCGCCGCAATCGGCGCGGCGCGGGCGGGAACCGGCGCCGCCGCAGCACGCGTGGCCGGCTGGAAGCTTGCGCCGGTTGGCCACCGGGGGCCCAGGGAACGCGCCGCGAGCCGTGGCGGCGATGCCGCCATCCGTGACGGCAACTCCGTATGCCACGGCGGGGATCCCGCGTGGCCGCGATCGCGCCGGGCGGCGGCCTGTCCTGCTTGCGGCGAAGCGGATCGTCACCCAGAGTGCGCCCAAAATCAAATGGGGGAAGCACGTCGTGATCGATAACCGTACCACGGCTCCGACATCGCTGCTGCGATTGGCTCTGCTGGGATCGGCTCTGCTGGGATCGGCGGCCCTGCCGGCGTCGGCACAGAAGGCGATGGTCGGCGTGACGGCCACCGAAATCAAAGTCGGCCAGAGCGCGCCATTCAGCGGCCCGGCCAGCGTCTACGGGCAAATCTCCACCGCGGAATCCGATTACTTCAAGATGATCAACGACCAGGGCGGCATCAACGGCCGCAGGATCAACCTGATCGCGCTCGATGACGGCTACAGCCCGCCCAAGACCATCGAGGTGGTGCGCCGGCTGATCGAGGAAGAGCAGGTGGCGATCCTGTTCCAGACCATCGGCACGGCCTCCAACGCGGCGATCCGGAAATACGTCAACCAGAAGAAGGTCCCCGACATCTGGCTTGGCTCCGGTGCGTCGATGTTCGTCACCGATCCCGCGGCGTTCCCCTGGAGCATCCCGTTTCAGCCGAGTTACCGGCTGGAGGGGCAGATGTATGGAAAGTACATTCTGGCGCATAAGCCGGATGCGAAGATCGGCATCCTGTACCAGAACGACGACCTCGGGCGGGACTACGTGGCCGGGCTAAAAGACGGTCTCGGCGACAGGTTCGACAAGCTGGTGATCAAGACGCTGTCGTATGAGGTGGCGGATCCGACGATCGATTCGCAGATCCTGCAGTTGCAGGCCTCGGGGGCGGATCTGCTGTATGACGCCAGCACCCCGAAGTTTGCCGCCATGGCGGTGCGCAAGGTCGCGGACATCGACTGGCACCCGCTGCATATCATCGACTCCAACGGCTCGGGCGTGAAGCCGGCGCTGGAGTCGGCGGGGCTCGACAAGTCGGTGGGCGTCGTCACCGCGCAATATCTCAAGGACCCGACCGATCCAGGCTGGACCAACGATGCGGGAATGCAGGAATTCCAGGCCTGGCGCGCGAAATACGCACCCGAGAGTGATCCGGCCAATCCGGTCTGGGCGTATGGCTACACGATGGCGCAGGCGCTGGTGGTGGTCCTGAAGCAGGCCGGCGACGACCTGTCGCGGGAGAACATCATGAAGGCGGCGACCAACCTGCCGGACACGACGAAGCTGCCCATGGTGTTGCCGGGGATCACGATCAGCACCAGCCCGACCGACTACCGGCCGATGAAGAGCATGCGGCTCGGCCGGTTCGACGGGAAGATGTATCAACTACTGCCCGACTGAGGTCCGGGGGTGCGATGCCGTCCTGAGGCTGCCGGACCTGCGCCGCCAGCCTGACCCGGACAGCCTGACGGTAACGGCGTGGGTATGACATCGTGGGTATGCCGGCGTGGGTACGCCGGCGTGGGTATGACAGCGTGGGTATGACAGCGTGGGTATGACAGCGTGGGTATG
>DASWON010000215.1:0-7383 GCA_036398735.1 Rhodopila sp. | reverse complement strand
GCCGCAACAGGTACCGCTGGCGGCCATCCAGCACGAGTTCCCGCCGCTGGTTGTGGACGGTGCTCTTGAAGCCGACGACACCCGTCGTCCGGCCACCCGTCAGTTCGTCGATCTCGAGTGCCGGATAGAGCGTATCGCCGGCGAAGACCGGTTTCAGGAAGCGGCTGGATTGCTCGATGAACCCGATGATCGAATCCTCGGTCATGAATGGAAACAGGCCGGCACCGGGGGCGGTCTGCGCCAGCGACTGCAGCCCGTGCGCCATCAGACCGGGCAGGCCGCGCGCCTTGCAGAACTCGACATCATAGTGGATCGGATGGTTGTCGCCGCTCGCCGCCTGGAACGCGAGGAAGACCGCCTCGGTCATCGTCCGGCTGGGCAGCACGAAGCGCTCGCCCAGGCGAAAATCCTCAAACCAGCGCTGTTCGGGCACCATGCGGTGCTCGGCGGGATCGAAGGCGCTCATATCGCACCCGCGGCCCGCATCGCGGCGATCCGGTCCGGGGCGAAGCCGATTTCCGACAGCACCGCATCGGTGTGCTGCCCGACAGAGGGCACGTCGCCCATCGCCGCCTCCTGATCGGTGAACGTGAACGGCGGCAGCAGCGCCCGAACCGGACCGGCCTCGGTATTGATTTCTCGCCACTTGTCACGCGCGACGAACTGGACATGGTTCCAGACGTCGATCGGCTCGTTCAGCCGGCCGTTCGCGATGCCGGCCCGGTCCAGCAGTTCCGCCACCTCGACAGACGTCTTGTCGCTGAAGAAGTCCTCGATCAGCGCGGTAAGCGTCTCGCGGTTCTGCCGCCGCATCGCCTGGGTGGCGAAGCGCGGGTCGGTCTGAACCTCCGGCCGACCGAGCACCTTGGCGCAGAACGTTGCCCACTCACGCTCATTCTGCAGACCGAGGATGACCTGTCCGTCCTTCGTCCGGTGCGCACCATACGGGGCGATCGCCGGATGACTGGTCGGCACCCGTGGCGGCGGCGATCCCGCATAGGCATGGCGCAGCATCGGGTAGGTCATCCACTCGCCCAGCGCATCGAGCATGGCGATCTTGACGTTTGCCCCCTCGCCTGTCCGGCCGCGTCGCAGCAGCGCGCCCAGGATGCCGGTCAGCGCGTACATTCCAGTCGAGATGTCGGCGATCGAGATTCCGACGCGGGACGGTTCGTCAGCGGAGCCGGTGACGCTGATCAGCCCGGACTCCGCCTGGATCAGCAGATCGTAGGCCTTCTTCTGCACGAACGGCCCGCTTTCGCCGTAGCCCGAGATGTCACACACCACCAGCCCGGGGTTGGACGGTTTCAGCGCCTCGTACGTCAGGCCCAGCCGAGCCGCGGCGCCCGGGGCGAGGTTTTGCACCAGCACGTCGGCACCGGCGATTAGGGTGTCCAAAGCCGCGCGTGCGTCCGGATTCTTGACGTCGAGCGTGACGCTGCGTTTGCCGCGGTTCAGCCAGATGAAGTGGCTGCAGATGCCGTTGACGTAGTCGTCGTAGGCGCGTGCGAAGTCGCCGTCGCCTGGCCGCTCGATCTTGATCACGTCGGCGCCGAGATCGGCCAAATGCCGAGTGCAGAGCGGCGCCGCGACCGCATGTTCGAGCGCGATCACGCGCATGCCTTCCATCGGGCGCATCCGGCCGTTTCCTCCACTGTTGGTCGAGCGCAAAAAAGCGCTCCCGCCGTGTGCTTGTCAAAGCCCTATCGGGCCGGCGCGACCTGATCCGTGCAGTGTAGGCGGGTGTTAGCCTGGCGCCTGTGCAGGCCGGCCTATGCAGCCTCGGGCCCCTGCAGCCTGGCGCCTCTGCAGCCTGGGCCTTTAGCGCTCGGGCTTGTGCCGGATCAGGCCAGCGTGCGGTTGCGCCGCCACCACGTCATCGCCTCTGGCCGGAGGCTCTGGACAATGACCGAGGCGGCGACCAGCGCGGCGGCGGCAAGCAGCGAAGGGATCACGAAGCCGCCGTTTCGATCGGACAGATAGCCTGCAAGGACGGGCCCGACGATCTGCCCGAAGCCAAATGCCGCTGTCATCAGGGCGAACACAGGCCGCGTGTTGGATGGCGCAAGAACACGAGCCTCGGCTAGTCCCAGGGCCGTCAGCCCCATGAAGGTGCCGCCCAGCAGCGCCGCCGCGAGCAGTGCTCCCGTCGCGGTGGGCCAAAGGACGCTGACAGCGACACCGATGGCCTCGACCAGACAGGCCAGGCTGAAGGCATGCCTGATGCCCACCCAGGCCCCGGTCCGCGTCCAGAATGCGACCGAGGGCATTGCGGTGACCCCCACGACCAGCCAGACAAGAGGCTCGATGCCACGTGCCGCGGGCGACGCACGAACAATTGCCACCAGAAACGTCGCGGTGACCACATAGCCGAATCCAAACAGACCGTAGGCGCAGATGAGGCCACCCAGACCCCGCGGCAGCCGTCGCGGAGCCGCCGCGACGGCCTCGACTGGATGACGGCGGTCGTGCGGCGTCAGCCATGCGACCAAAGCGGCCGCGCAGACCACCACGACCCCGACGGCGATCCATAATTCGCGCCAATCGGCGCCGGCCGACAGCAGGACCGACACGACCAGAGCCGACAGCGTTATGCCCATCCCGACACCGGCGAAATGCACTGACGACAGGCCCGGCCGCCCCGCCGAGATCAGCCACTCCAGCACGATGGCCGAGGCCAGGACGAGCACGAACGCACTCGCTCCGCCACCGACGAACCGCAGCAGCAGAAACTCCGGCGCCGCGGAGACCATGCCCATCGCGCCCGTCGTGAGCGCGCTGACCACCAATGCTCCCAGCAGCCAGCCGCGCCTGGGTCCCGGCAGGCCCGGCACTGCTGCCAGCAACGCCCCCAGCAGATAGCCGAGGAAATTGGCTGACGCGATCATCCCCGCCTGCGCCCGGGTCAGATTGAGGGCCTCCGCCATGACCGGCAGTATAGGCGTATAGACGAACCGGCTGGCCCCCACGGCGGCGGCCAGAGCGATCATCCCGCCAATCGCCACGGCGACGGGCTCAGCGGACGAAGAACGCGAACCGAACAGGTGCATGACAAACCCGCATTACGATGGGCGTCACGCTAGGCGCATCCGATCATCAGGAAAAACGGGAATAAACGATCGCAGATATCTGTTCGCCAGATTACTCGGCAGCCTGCACCGTGGCCCAGGCCGGGCGCACGGTCTGCAGGAACGCCGACAGCGCGCTTGAGACGTAGCCATCCCGCCGACGCACGAAGACGGTTTCGACCAGAGCATCGGCGGGAGGCAGCACATGCACCCCGATCTGACCGGCCCGCCTCGCGGTCTCCACCAATGCGCGTGGCAGCAAGGTCATGCCGATACCCGCCCCGACGCAGGCCAGGATCGCCTCCAGTGTGCCGAATTCCAGGATCCGGATACCGACCACCCCGCGCCGCGCCAGGAACGCCTCCAGCCGCAGCCGATATGAGCAGCCGGCCCGCAGCACGACGATCCGGAATCCGCCCGTCGCGATCACGGCATCCAGATCAGTGACGCCGGGCGCCGTCAGCGCGGCCAGTTCCTCGCGGAACATGGTCTCGGCGAGAAGATCGGGGTGATCGACGGGACCGCAGACGAATGCGCCGTCGACGCGGCAGGCGAGCGTGTCCTCGATGAGTTCGCATGTCGTGCCGGTGCGCAGGGACAGATCAACCTCCGGGCAGGCAGCGGCGTAGTCCGCAAGCAGCGGTGCGAGGCGTATCGCGGCAGTGGTTTCCAGGCACCCCACCACAAGCGACCCGGAGGGCGCGCCGTCATCGCGCGCGGCGCGGCGAGCGTCGTGCAGCAACTGCCTCACGCGTTCGGCGTACGGCAACAGGCGCCGCGCCGCCATGGTGGGAGACACGCCCCGCGCGTGGCGCTGGAACAGATCCGTGCCAAGCTCAGCTTCCAGCGTTCGGATGCGGCTGGTCACATTCGACTGCACGGTGTTCAGTGCGGTGGCCGCGCGGCTCATGCTGCCAAGCCTCGCGACTGCCTCGAACACCCTCAGGTCGTCTGCATCCACGAACCGCGTCCTCTGCGAAGCCTTCTATCTGGTATGCGCCGGCCAGGCGGCCAAAGGCATCGCGCTATGCCGTGGCCAGGAACCCTCGCACCTGCGCCAGAAAGACGGCGAGCTGATCATGATGGACCCAGTGACCGGCCTTTTCCACCCCGAGCACGCGGGCATTGTTGAAGTAGGCCAGTCGCCCGTCCTCGGCCGGGTTCTTCGCCCAGCTTTCGGTGCCGTACACCAGCAGGGTCGGGCAGGTGATCGCGCTCCAGAGTGAGGCGATCGCCTCACGCGTCATGTCGTAGGGGGGCCACAGCCGCACGTAGTGGTCGAACTTCCAGCTGTAGGTGCCGTCCTCGTTCTGGTTGACGCCGTACTGCGTGAGGTGACGTGCCTGTTCGGGTGTCAGGTGCTTGTTTTCCTCCTGCATCCGGGCATACGCCGCCTGCATCGTGGGATAGCGGCGCGGCTGGCGGCCCGACAACGATCGCTGCGTGTCGATCCACCAACGCATGCGTTCGGCGATCGGCTTGAGGTCGGAGACGGCGTCCTGGCCCGGCCCCGGCCCCAGGCCCTCGATTGCGACGACGCGCTGGACATTCTCGGGATAGATGCCGCTGTAACGTAGCGCGATGTTGCCGCCCAGCGAGTGCGCGATGAGCGTCACCGGTGCCAGCTTCTGCTGATGGATCAGTTGCGCCAGGTCATAGATGTAGTTGGCCATGGTGTAGTGGCCCGACGCGGACCAGGCGGAATCGCCGTGCCCGCGCAGGTCGGGCGCGATGACATGGTGATCGCGCCGCAGGTCGGCGGCGACCCAGTCCCAGTTGCGGCAGTGATCGCGCCCGCCATGCAGCAGGATAACCGGCGGGGCATCCGGGTTGCCCCAGTCCACGTAGTGCAGCCGCAGCCGCTGCGAGAAACAGATCCGGGAGGTCGGGCCGGAGCCTGGTACGATCACCTGCGCTGCCCTTCAGCCGATCGGCGGCTTCTTCTTGTGCCAGCCGGTCGCCCTCTCGTAGGCCGCGGCGACCCGCAGCACCGTGGCGTCGTCGAAGTAGCGCCCGGCGAACTGTACCGAGACCGGCAGCCCGTTGCGCGCGAGTCCGGCCATCATCGCCAGCGCCGGATGCCCGGTCACGTTGAACGGCGTACGCGCCTGGCGCGGGTAGGAACGGGCCGTTTCGGCCGCATCCTCGATGGGGGTCGCGGGATCCATCGAACTGGCGCACATCAGCACGTCGAAATCCTGCAGCCGGTCCTCGACCGCGGCGATCACCTGGGCGCGCCGGCGTTGCGCGCCGACATAGTCGCCGGCGGTCATGAAGGCGCCAGGCAGCAGGCGGCGGCGCGCCAGGTCGCCGTAGTCGCCGGGACGTTCGCGCAGCCAGGGGGCGTGGATGGACCACGCCTCGCTGCACAGGACCACGCGGTTGATGCCGGCAAACTCGGTCAGGGCCGGCAGCGTGACGGCCTGGACCTGAGCGCCCTCAGCCTGCAGGACGCGTGCGACATCCTCGAGCGCGGCGGCGACTTCCGGATGGGCCGGCAGGTCGCGTTCATGAAAATGGCGGACGAAGCCGATGCGAAGGTCGCGCACGCCACGGTCGAGCAGCCGGCCGAAGCCGCGCGCCTGGGTCGGGGCGCTGCCGGGATCGGCCGGATCGTAGCCGGCGATCGCATCCAGCAGCAGGGCGCTGTCCGCGGCGGTGCGGCTCAACGGACCGACATGATCCAGCGTGAAAGACAGCGGGAAGACGCCGCGCCGCGACACCAGACCGTAGGTCGGTTTCAATCCGACGATGCCGCAGGCACTGGCGGGATTACGCACCGACCCGCCGGTGTCGGTGCCGAGCGCCAGGGGGAACAGGCCGGCGGCGACGCCTGCGCCGGAGCCGGACGACGATCCGCCGGGATGATGCTCGCGGTTCCACGGATTGCGGGCGGGCGGGAACGGAAGGTCAAAGCTGGGTCCGCCGATGGCGAACTCATGCGTCGAAAGCTTGCCGATGATCACCGCACCAGCCTGTCGCAGCCTGGCGACGACAGCGGCATCCGCCTGAGCGATGTTGTCGACCAGGATCTTGGAATGGCAGGTGGTCGGGAGCCCGACGACATCGATGATGTCCTTGATCCCGACAGGCACACCGTGCAGCGGTCCGCGGCTGCGCCCGGCGGCAATTTCGGTCTCGGCCTGGATGGCGGCCTGCATCGCACCCTCGGCATCGAGACGGATGAATGCGTTCAGCTTCGGGTCGAGTGCCTCGATCCGCGCCAGCAGAGAAGTCAGCAACTCCACCGGGGAGAGCGTTCTCGTCGCGAAGGCCTGCGCGATCTCGGTTGCGGACAGCCAGAAGGGGGCGGTCACCGGCCGGTCCCCCGGGTGGCAGTCCCCGCCAGGGCGGCCGGCATCAGGCCGATGCCCGGACGCATCGGCGGCCAGGGTTCGGCGGCCGGGTCTGCCGGGACGTTCACGGCACCGGCATTGTTCAGCGCCTGCTCGGCCGCTGCCAGCACGTCCTCGGGAAAGGCGGCCAGCGCCTTGTCCAGGCCGGCGGCTCGCGCCAGGGCGACGATGATTGAGTCCATGGCATCACTCCGCGATCATTGTGCGGTGCGATCATGCGTCGTGGCGCGGCGCCGCGAAAGAGGGCGCGGTTCCGGGACACGGCATACCTTGGAGGCCCGCCATCGACAGAATGCCGGCGTTCGATAAAAAAGGCGGTGTGGCCGGGGGAGAGGCCACACCGCCTGAGGTGGTCGCGCAATCATAATCTGACGCGACTTTCGGGGGAGGAAACAGGACACCGCCTCAGCGGCGCCGGAACTCTATGTAGGGGCAGAACATTTAAAAATGGTTAACAAGATCGTGCTCAAACCGTTTTTCCGGGTGCCTGAACCGATTTTTTGCCGATAGGGACAATACGTATGAGCAACTTGCCGCTGGTCGGCCTGAAGATCCTGGAAATCGGCCACTACATAGCCGCTCCGTTTTGCACACGTATCCTCGCGGACCTGGGTGCTGAGGTAATCAAGCTCGAACCTCCGGGCGGCGACCCGTTCCGCGGATGGGGCGCCGCAAAAGACGGGCACTCGGTGTGGTTCAGCATCCACGGCCGCAACAAGCTGTCGATCGAGCTGGATCTCAAGAAGGACCGTGCCACTCTGCTCAAGCTCGCCGCGCGCGCCGATGTGCTGGTGGAGAACATGCGTGCCGGCCAGTTGGAGCGGCTGAAGATCGGTCCCGACGTCCTGCACGAGGTCAACCCCAGGCTGGTGATCGCGCGGATCTCCGGTTACGGGCAGGACGGTCCGTATCGCGACAAGCCCGCCTTCGGAGCGATCGGTGAGGCTATCGGCGGGCTG
>DASWON010000214.1:0-5604 GCA_036398735.1 Rhodopila sp. | reverse complement strand
AATGACGCCGATCAGGGCGATGATGCTGAACTCGGTGTTGAACAGCAGCAGTGCGAGCACCGCGCCGACGCCGGCCGAGGGCAGCGTCGAGATGATGGTGATCGGGTGGATGTAGCTCTCATACAGGACGCCCAGGACGATATAGATGGCGAGCAGGGCGGTTGCGATCAGGATCGGCTCGCTGTTCAGCGAGTCCTGGAAGGTCTGCGCGGTGCCCTGGAAGGCGCCGTGAATCGAGGCCGGCATGCCGACGTCGCGCATCGCCTGCTCGACCGCGACGGTCGCATCACTGAGCGATTTGCCGGGTGCGAGGTTGAACGAGAGTGTGCTGGCGACGAACGCGCCCTGATGGTTCACCGCCAGCGCCGTGTTGCCGGGGCCGAAGCTGGTGAAGGAGGCCAGCGGGATCATGGTCTCCTTGCTGGTGCTGACGGCGGGGGCGGAGGAGGCGCTGCCCTTGCCGACATTGGCCAGCGCGTTATTCGCGGCGTTGCGCGCGGAACTGGATGCGATCGTCGAGGCGGTGGTGGCCGCGGACGTGGTCTGGGTCGCTGCCGAAACCGTGCCCACCACGGCATTGGATGTTTCGGTGCCGGCGGCGTTGCCGCCCGCGGTGCTGACATAGATGTCCCGCAGCGTCTCGGGGCTTTGCCAGTAGCGCGGAGCGACCTCCATGATCACGTGATACTGGTTCTGGGCGCTGTAGATGGTCGAGACCTGGCGCTGGCCGAACGCATCGTACAGCGTGTTGTCGATCTGGCTCATGGTGACGCCGAGGCGGCCGGCGCTGGCCCGGTCGATCACCAGGTCGGTTTCCAGGCCCTTCTGCTGCTGATCCGAATTGACGTCGCGCAACACCGGGTTGTGCTCCAGCTGGGTGACCAGCTTGGGTGCCCACTCGTACAGGTCGGCCGCGCTGTCGGCCTGCAGCGTGTACTGATACGCCGCGTTGCTTTGCCGGCCGCCGACGCGGATGTCCTGGATCGGCGAAAGGAACAGCCTGGCGCCCGGCACCACGGCGAGCTTGCGGCGCAGCCGGGTCATCACGACGTCGACGCCGTCGCGCTCCGAGAGTGGCTTCAGCGCGATGAACACCGAACCGGTGTTGGTCTGCCCGGCGCCTCCGCCGCCGCCCGAGCCGGTGAAGCCGACCACCGTCTGCACGGCCGGATCCTCCTGCACGATGCGCGACAGCTGCGCCAGCTTGCCCTGCATCGCCTGGAACGAGACGCTCTGGTCGGCCTGCAGGCCCCCCATCATCCGGCCGGTATCCTGCTGCGGGAAAAATCCCTTTGGCACGATCACATACAGCGCGATGTTCAGCCCGACGGTGACCAGCAGCACCAGGGCCACCAGGAACGAATGGCGCAGAGACCATGCCAGCGTCCGCCCGTACAGCGACTGCACCCGGTCGAACCAGCTTCGCCGCTTCGGCAGCGTCCTGTCGGACGGCTTCAGCAGCAGCGCGCACATCATCGGCGTGGTGGTCAAGGAGATTGCCAGCGAGACCATGATCGCGAGTGACAGGGTGACCGCGAACTCGCGGAACAGGCGTCCGACGATGCCGCCCATCAGCAGGATCGGCAGGAACACGGCGATCAGCGAGATGCTGATGGAGATGACGGTGAAGCCGACTTCCTTGGCGCCCAGCAAGGCGGCCTGGATGCGCGGCATGCCGTCCTCCATGTGCCGGGAGATGTTTTCCAGCACGACGATCGCATCGTCGACGACAAAGCCGGTAGCGACGGTCAGGGCCATCAGCGACAGGTTGTCCAGGCTGTAGCCCATCAGGTACATCGTTCCGAACGTGCCGATGATCGAGACCGGCACCGCGATCGCCGGGATCAGTGTGGCTCGGACGTTGCGCAGGAACAGAAACACTACCAGCGTGACCAGTCCGACCGCGATCAGCAGCGTCCGTTCGGTGTCATGCAGGCTGGAGCGGATCGTCGTCGTGCGGTCGTTGGCGATCAACAGCTCCATGTCCGCCGGCATCGCCGCCATCAGTTGCGGGAGCGCCGCCTTCACGCTGTCCACGGTGTCGATGATGTTTGCGCCGGGCTGGCGGAACAGGATGACGAGCACCGCCGGCTTGCCCTGGGACAGCCCGGCGTTGCGCAGGTTCTCGACCGAGTCCTGGACGTCGGCGACGTCCGACAGCTTCACCGCGGCGCCGTTTCGGTAGGCGACCACCAGCGGCATGTAATCCGAGGCGTGCGTTGCCTGGTCGTTGGTGTAGAGCTGGTAGTGCAGCGTGTCGGTGTCGATCGAGCCCTTGGGACTGTTCGCGTTGGCCGACGCCAGCGCGGCGCGCACGTCCTCGAGGCCGATGCCGTATTTGAACAGCGCGGTCGGGTTGAGCTCCACACGGACCGCGGGCAAGGCGGCGCCGCCGATAATGACCTGGCCGATGCCGTCGATCTGCGACAGTCTCTGCGACAGCACGTTGGTCGCAGCGTCGTACATCTGTCCGCGCGTCAGCGTTTTCGAGGTCAGCGCCAGGATCATCACCGGCGCGTCGGCGGGATTGACCTTGCGATAGGTCGGATTGCTGCGCAGGCTGGCCGGCAGATCCGCCCTGGCGGCGTTGATGGCGGCCTGCACGTCGCGCGCGGCACCATTGATGTCGCGGTTCAGCCCGAACTGCAGCACGATCCGCGCTGACCCGACGGAGCTGGTCGACGTCATCTCGGTGACATCGGCGATCTGTCCGAGGTGCCGCTCGAGCGGGCTCGCGACGCTGGTCGCGACGGTGTCCGGGCTGGCGCCGGGTAGCTGCGCCTGGACCGAGATCGTCGGGAAATCGACCTGCGGCAGTGGCGACACCGGGAGCTTGAAGAAGGCGAAGATGCCGGCCAGCGCGATCCCGACCGTCAGCAGGGTCGTCGCGACCGGACGGGCAATAAAGGCCGCCGAAAGGTTCATGGCGCGCCTTCGCCGGCCAGCTTCGCCTCCGGCTTGTTGCCGCGCAGACGCCAGGCCAGACGATCGAACATCAGGTAGATCACCGGTGTGGTGAACAGCGTCAGCACCTGGCTGACGATCAGCCCGCCGACGATCGCCACGCCCAGCGGGCGGCGCAGTTCCGAACCGGTGCCGTTGCCCAGCATCAGCGGCAGCGCGCCGAGCAGGGCCGCCATCGTCGTCATCAGGATCGGTCGGAAGCGCAGCAGGCAGGCCTGGTGGATCGCTTCGCGCGGCGGCTTGCCTTCCTCGCGCTCCGCCGCCAGGGCGAAGTCGATCATCATGATCGCGTTCTTCTTGACGATGCCGATCAGCAGGATGATGCCGATGATCGAGATGACGTCGATGTTGTCACCCGCGATCAGCAGCGCCACCAGCGCGCCGGCGCCGGCTGAGGGCAGCGTCGACAGGATCGTGACGGGATGGACGAAGCTTTCGTACAGCACGCCGAGCACGATGTACATCGTCACCATCGCCGCCAGGACCAGCAGCAGTTCGTTCGACAGCGACGCCTCGAGCGCCGACGCCGCTCCCTGGAACGCGGTGACGAAGCTTTCGGGCAGGCCGATATCGACCTCCGCCTGACGGATCGCTGCGACGGCCGCGCCGAGGGATGATCCCGGCGTCGTGTCGAACGATATCGTGGTCGCCGGGAACTGCGCCAGATGGCTGATCTGCAGCGGTCCCGGCTTCTGCTCGATCGTGACGATGGAGGACAGGGGCACCTGTCCACTGGCGGAGGCGGCCGTCGGCAGCCGGATCGCCGAGAGCGCCTCGAGCGAGGTCTGCAGCGACGGGTCCGCCTCCATGATCACGCGATACTGGTTCGACTGGGTATAGATCGTGGAGATGATGCGCTGCCCGAACAGGTCGTACAGCGCGTTGTCGACGGTCGCCGGCGTGATGCCGAACCGCGCCGCCGTGGCCCGGTCGATCACCAGATTGACCGTCAGCCCCTGCTGCTGCAGGTCACTCGCGACGTTCTCGAGGTCCGGCGACTGGCTCAGCTTCGCCAGCAGCTTCGGCACCCATTCGTTGAACGCGGACAGATTGGGGTTCTCCAGCACGAACTGGTACTGGGTGCGGCTGACCGAGGCGTCGATCGTCAGGTCCTGCACGGGTTGCAGATACAGCGATATGCCCTGCACGTGCGCGGTTTCCTGTTGCAGCCGGCGGCCGATCTGGGTCGCGTTCAGCGTGCGATCATCCTTCGGCTTCAGGTTGATCAGGAAGCGTCCGCTGTTCAGCGTGGTGTTGCTGCCGTCCACGCCGATGAACGAACTCAGGCTGGCGACGTCGGGGTCCTTCAGGATCGCGTCGGCCAGTGCCCGCTGGTGTTCGGCCATCGCGCCATAGGACACGGTCTGCGATGCGATCGAGATGCCCTGCAGGACTCCGGTATCCTGCACCGGGAAGAAGCCCTTCGGCACCGCGGTGTAGAGCAGCACCGTGACGCCGAGGGTGACCACGGCCACCAGCAGGGTGAGGGGCTGGTGGTCCAGCACGACGTTCAGCGCCCGGTCATAGCGGCCGACGACCCAGTTGAAGCCACGCTCCGCCTGCAGGTCGAACCGGCTGCGCGCCGCGTCGGGGCGGTGATGCAGCAGCTTGGCGCACATCATCGGCACCAGCGTCAGCGAGACGATCGCGGAAATCACGATTGTCACCGACAGCGTGATGGCGAACTCGTGGAACAGCCGGCCGACGACGTCGCCCATGAACAGCAGCGGGATGAGCACGGCGATCAGCGAGACGGTCAGCGAGATGATCGTGAAGCCGATCTGCTCGCTGCCCTTCAGCGCCGCAGCCAGGGGGGCTTCGCCGGCTTCGACGTAGCGCGAGATGTTCTCGATCATGACGATCGCGTCGTCGACGACGAAGCCGGTGGAGATCGTCAGCGCCATTAGCGACAGATTGTCGAGGCTGAACCCCAGCAGGTACATCACCGCCAGTGTGCCGACCAGCGACAGCGGCACGGACAGGCTGGGGATGATGGTCGCCGGCACGTTGCGCAGGAACAGGAATATCACCAGCACGACCAGCGCGATCGACAATCCAAGCTCGAATTCCACGTCGGCCACCGAGGCTCGGATCGTCTGAGTGCGATCGGTGAGAACGGCGACATCGACCGCGGCGGGCAGCGTCGCCTGCAACTGCGGCAACAGCGACTTGATGGTGTCGACCACCTGGATCACGTTGGCGCCCGGCTGGCGCTGCACGTTCAGGATCACCGCCGGCGTGGTGTTCGCCCAGGCGCTGAGTTTGGTGTTTTCGGCGCCGTTTACCACGTTGGCCACGTTTTTCAGCCGGACCGGCGCGCCGTTGCGATAGGCGATCACCAGGTCGAGGTACTGCTGCGGGTCGCTGATCTGGTCGTTGGCATTGATCGTCGTGGCCTGCGCCGGCCCGTCGAAATTGCCCTTCGGCGTATTGACGTTGGCATTGCTCAGCGTCGTGCGCAGATCGTCGATATTGAGCCCGTAGGCCGCCAGCGCCCTTGGGTTGATCTGTACGCGCACCGCCGGCCGCTGGCCGCCGCTGATGCTGACCAGTCCGACACCGGGCTGCTGCGAGATCTTCTGCGCCAGCCGGGTGTTCGCCGCGTCCTGAACCTGGGTGAGCGGCAAGGTCTTCGAGGTC
>DASWON010000213.1:0-7198 GCA_036398735.1 Rhodopila sp. | reverse complement strand
TATGCCGATCCGCCGCAGCATTGGTGCCAGCGCGATGCATACCTTGTCGTCATTCGGCAAGCGGTTATTGGTGCAGGTCAGTCGTACCTTGAAGCCTTTCGGGTAGCCCGCCTCTGCCATCAACGCCTGCGCGCCCTTCACGTCATACGGCAGCTTCGGCGCATTCGGGTCAACACCCACGAAATTCAGCGGCATCAGTTGGCGTGCCGGTGTGGCCAATCCCTCCATTGTCACTTGTGCGATCGCGTCCCGATCGATGGCCATCGACATGGCCTTGCGCACACGCAGGTCACGGAAAGGGTTCTTCGGCAGAGGCTTTCCGTCGAGATCACTGACCGCGGGCGAGGTTTCCCGCCCGTCCGGATGCAGGATGTACACATAGATGGACGCACATTTGAACACGCCGATCTGTGGGTTGGCCGCCAGCGTGCCGACCACGGAAGGCGGCACGTAGTTGATCAGATCGACCTGGCCGGACAGGAGCGCCGCAGCGCGGGAGGCATCCTCGGGGATGACTTCGAAGGTCGCCGTCTTCCAATGCGGCTTGTCCGCGCCCCAGTATCCGTCCCACCGCTGCAGCCTCGCGCTGACGCTCGGCTGCCACGCAACGAAGCGGTACGGGCCTGTACCGATGGCCGCTGCGCCGGTCTTGAACCCCTCCGGACCCGCCTGCGTCACCGCCTTCTGCGAGAGGATGAACACTTCCTCCAACTCCGCCGGCAAGGTCGCGGCCGGACCGTTGGTGGCGAAACGGATG
Organism: Rhodopila sp.; assembly: GCA_036398735.1. Taxonomy (GTDB): domain Bacteria; phylum Pseudomonadota; class Alphaproteobacteria; order Acetobacterales; family Acetobacteraceae; genus Rhodopila. The sequence continues at coordinate 6,441 of DASWON010000213.1, read as the reverse complement.
GTGTGGTCATCCACCACTATGATCTGGCGGATCGACTTCACATAGGCGCGAAATCCACCAGTGGCGTCTGCCGCCTGTGGCACGCGGGCGACGGAAAACGCGACGTCAGCCGCGGTAAACGGCGTGCCGTCCTGCCAGCTGACGTCCCGGCGCAGCTTGAATTCCCACAGATCAGGCCCGACCGCATGCCATTCGGTGGCGAGATTGGGCAACAGCGTGAAATCTGGTCCCCGGCGCAATAGCGCGTCGAACACGTTGCGTGCAGCCGAGGTGTCCGGACCATTCGAGTTGAACTGCGGATCGAGCGAAAGCTGGCCGGACCGCACCCCCACGGTAAGATCTTGAGCCCGGGCTGGCAGCGCCGCCAGTGCGATCAGCAGACCCAGCGCCCATCTGCGCAGGCAGAATATCGACGACCGGCCATCCATCATGTTCGTGCCCCGTTGCATCTACAAACAGCACTGCGTGTCTCTTAGCCGCGCCTCCCCTCCTGCCGCGTCCCCGTTTATCTGACGCTTCCGTGGCGGGAGCTTCGATCGGGTGTGCTGCGCGCATCTGAAAATCTGTGGTCGCGGTGCAGTCGCCGGCAAGTGGAAACCGCGGTGAGCCAGATCCATCATATATGTGATGGATCTCTCTGCTCGTCTCGGCGAGACTGGCACCGAAGCGGAACGGAGTAGAAGATGCCAGCAGAGGCCGTCGTCAAATCGGTGGGCCGGATGTTCGCGCTGCTGGAATATCTGGATGACATCAAACGTCCGGCTTCCACGATGGAAATTTCGCGGGCCCTCGCCATACCACAATCCAGCACTTCCGCTTTGCTGCGCAGCCTGGTCATGCTGGGCTACTGCAGGCAAGACGCCCCGAGCCGCACCTACGCCCCCACCGCGCGCGTAACGTTGCTGGGCTCGTGGCTCAGCCCGCCTCTGGTGGAGAACGGTGCCCTCATCCGCATGCTTCACGAACTCAGCGACAGAACCGGAGAACATATCCTTCTCGCCGCGCTGAACGGCCTTCTGGTCCGCTATATCTACACCATTCCGGCGCGCCAACCTGGACGGCCGAGCATCCGCACCGGCACGCTGCGCCTGTTGGGTCGGTCCGGCGCCGGCAATCTGTTCCTCTCCACCCGGCCGGACAGCCAGATCGCCAGTCTCGTCCGGCGCGTGAACGCCAGTGAGCGCAACGTCGTTGACCGCATAGACATCCGCGCGCTGATGGCGGAAATCGCCGTCATCCGCACGCGTGGCTATGCCTTCACGATAGATCGGTTGGATCCCGGCGTCGGCGGCGTCAACGTCCTGCTCCCGCGCTTTGCGCAGATGCAGCCCATGGCTGTTGCGATTTCATCGGCCTCCGATATCATTACAGCGCATCACGAACGGCTCTTCGCCCTAGTCGGCGATGCCTCGCGACGTCATCTGGGCTTGGAGCTTCCGAGCATCGCGCCAAAACTAGCCTGAGCGGCAGCAGCTCCTCCCGCCCTCGAAGGACCACAGATGCCGTCAAAACCCTTTCACCTCGGGCAAGACGCCCTAGTCTGAATCGGCATCACAATGCGACTCAAATCCAAAATCGCTATAAGCCCTTGATACGATGTATATAATTCGTTCGGGGTAGTGTCCCGGTCAGCGCCGATCGGGACCGCGGTCACCCACGAAATTCGCCAGCATTTCAGATCATTATTGGAGTTCGGCACGAGGTCCCGTTGTGATGCCGATTCACATACCTCCGGCCCGTCCGTCAGGAGGATAGGGTAGTTCAGTCCCGTGGGATCGCTCTCCCCTGCCCTGTTTTCCACAGCTCGCGCAGCTGCACCATAAGCTTGTCGAACAGGCGCGGCGGCAGGAAGCCATAGGCATAGGGGTCGCGCGTGTGCGGGACCGACCGAAGGTCAAAACCGGGCCATATGAATTCGTTGACCTCATCGAGCACGATCCACGAGCGCCCGTCATCGAGCCGGAGGTGGGTCTTCACCGCCGGGGGCAGCTCCAACGCCGCGGCCGGGTTGGTGGGCGTGCTATGCGTCACCGGCACGACCCGCACTAGCGTCGTGCCATCGCCAGGCTTCTCAAGCGCCAGCACGATGACGCAAGGACGGTCTTTTACGCCTTCTTCGCGACCGGCTTGATGTTCGCGATGCCATAGATATGCGTAGGAAAGGACCAGGCCGAGCTGCGGTTCAGGAAACGCCATAAATGGGCAGGCTAATCCTTATCCAGCAGCGTATTGAGATGATCGTGTTCCGGCGACATCCGGGCCGCCGTCATCAGTTCGATGTCCTCGGCCGACATATCAACCACGGCGCGGCTGCGGCGGGCGTAGGCTTTGATTCGCTGCATTTCTTCGAACTCGACGGCGGACACGAAGTAGCCCGTCACTCGACCATGACTGGTGACGGCCACCGGCTCACGCTGGGCGATCTCTCGATACGGCCCAAAGTTGCGGGTGAATTCGGTCGCGGGAACCTCGCGCATAAAACCTCTGAGTAGGAGAGATTACGTAATTTACGCGTTTTACGCATTATCGTCAACGATATCTATGGAAATTGATTATCGGATAATATATATTATCAGATATTACGATTAATCCGATAATTCTTCATATCTGATTTTGTAGATTATCGGATTGCAAAAATTATCCGCTTATGCCTCTTATCAGATAATGTAAATTATCTGATAAGAGGCCTCTATGCCCGTTGTTGTTGTCGCGTCGCCGAAGGGAGGTGCTGGAAAATCGACCGCTGCAATCCTCCTGGGCACCGAACTCGCTCATGCCGGGGCGGAGGTCACGATGCTCGATTGCGACCCCAATCACTCGCTGACCATCTGGGCCGAGCGGGGCGCGCTCCCTCAACGCATCAAGGTGCTCTCCAACGTCACCGCTTCGGACGTTGTCGCTACCATCAAGCGACACGATGGAGACGGGAAAATCGTGGTGGTGGACCTGGAGGGCGTCGCGTCACAGTTGGTATCGCGCGCGATCAGCCACGCCGACCTGGTGCTAACGCCCATGCGGGCAACGACGCTCGACGCGACAATTGGGATTCGCACTTTGGCGCTGGTCGCCGAGGAGGAAGAGGCTCTAAGGCGGCGCATTCAGCATGCCATCGTGTTCACGATGACGAGAAGCATCATTTCCAAGCAGCATAGAGCCATTGAGAAATCCTTGACAGGGCAGGGCGTGGACGTGGTGCAGCCGCCGCTCATGGAGCGGGTCGCGTTTTCCGCGCTATTCGAGTTTGGCGGCGACCTGCGTTCTATTCCCGCCCAAGGTGCGATGGACGGCGCGATCGAGAACGCGGCCGCATTCGCCCGGGCCATCTACAAACGCCTTGTGGAGGCTACCCGATGACTGAGGCCCCGGCCTTCCAGATCAAGGTGGGCGACCTGAAAAGTCGCCCCAAGGACAGCACGCCAGCCGCCATGCAGAAGGTGGACCAGGCTGGCGCGCGGCATGGTTTCGTGCCGCGGGAAGGGAAGGGGAGGAGGGGCAGACCCCCGAGCCCGCGCACGGAACAGGTGCATGCCTGGGTAATGCCGGCTGTTGCTGAACAGATCGCCGCGGAGGCGCAGCGCCGGGGCACGACACAAGGTGTCTTGATCGAAGAAGCCTGGGCCCTGTATCTCGCCCAGAAAGGTTGAGAAGAGCACGTAGGCGATTGCAGGGTGTGGATCGGCACCACAACGGGACCTCGTGTCGAAATCTAATACGGCTCTGAAAACCCTAGCAAATTTAGTGGGTGACCGGGGTCCCGACCGGCGCCGATTGGCCCCCGAACGAATTTATATTCATCATATCAAGGGCTTACAGCGATTTTGGGTTGGGATCCCGTTGTGATGCCGATCCGCCCCCTGACAGGACGTATCCGTCCGGCGAGGGCCGCGGAATGGGTTGCTCAGGCTGCTGGGGCGTTGTCTTTGCCGAGAGGTCGCCAATTCCAGGGTAGCAGCTCGTGCAGGTGCGATGCGGGATGGTCTGCAATGCGGCGCAGGACGTCAGCCAGCCAGGCGCGAGGATCGATGTCGTTCAGCTTGGCCGTGACGATGAGCGAGTACACGGCCGCGGCTCTCTCGCCGCCACGGTCTGAGCCGGCGAACAGCCAGGCCTTGCGGCCCAGGGCCACACCGCGCAGCGCTCGTTCCGCTGCATTGTTGCTGAGGCAGATGCGCCCGTCGCCCAGGAACCGGCTGAACGTGTTCCAGCGCTTCAGCATGTAGTCCATCGCCTTCCCGACCTCGGCGTGACGCGACATCCTGGCCCTGGCAACACGCATCCAGCTTTCCAACTCTACCACCAATGGCGCCACGTGGGCCTGCCGCGCGGCCATGCGCTGCTCTGCCGGCAGCCCATTGATGGTGCGCTCGACCTCGAAGATCGCGTCGATCCGTCGTACCGCCTCGGCTGCCAGCGGAGCACGGGCGAGCTGCGCCAGATCGAACAGCTTGCGCCGCCCATGGCTCCAGCAGCCGGCCTCGGTTACCGGTCCAGGTTGGCGGCCAGGATGGTAGAGCTCGGCGAACCCGGCATAAGCATCAGCCTGCAAGATGCCGGCATAGCCGGCCAGGTGCCGCTGCGGGTGTTCCCCCCGGCGGTCGGGCGAGTAGTGGAACAGGGCAGCAGGCGGAGCCGGTCCGGCAAACGGGCGATCGTCGCGCACGTAGGTCCATAGACGCCCGGTACTGGTCTTGCCTTTGGCCAGAACCGGCACGGTCGTGTCGTCGCCATGCAGTCGCTCTGCCGCCATCACGTGCGCCCGGATCAGCGCGATTAGGGGCGACAGATTGGCTGTGCAGGCGCCGACCCAATCAGCCAGCGTCGAAGTGTCGAGTTCGATCCCTTCCCGGGCAAAGGTCTCGCTCTGCCGGTTCAACGGCAGGTGCTGACCGAACTTGGCTTCTAGGATCATGGCTAGCAGCTCGGGCCCGGCACGTCCGCGCGCGATCGGGTGGAACGGCGCTGGAACTTGGCTGACAGCTTCGCACGCTCGGCAGCTGAACCGTTCGCGCACGGTCTGGATCACCTTCCACTGCCGAGGCACCACCTCCAAAGTCTCGGTGATATCCTCGCCGAGCTTGGACAGCTTGCCGCGGCAGTTGGGACAGGCGGTCGGGCCAGGAATCACCACCCGCTCGCGCGGCAGATGCGCCGGCAGCGGTCCCCGCACCGGTTTGCGGCGGACCGGACGACGCCCAGCACGCTCGGTGGTATCTGGATCGAGGACTGCCTCGTCCTCGGCAGCCGCGGCCTCGAGTTCCTCTAATTGGAGTTCCAGTTGGTCCAGCAGCTTGCTGCCGCGTTCGGACGACGCGCCGAACTGCTCGTGCCGCAGCTTGGCGATCATCAGCTTGAGGTGCGCCACCATCGCCTCGGCGCCCGACGCGCGTGCTTCGGCCTCGCGCCGTGCCTGCTGCTCGGCCGCTAGCGCCGCATGCAAGGCGGTGACGTCGTCGGCGACGGGGGTGGAGGCGGGCGGCATGGCGCCGATTCAACCACACCGGCCGGCGACTGTGTACCCCTTCTGATGCCTATCGAATCAGCCGGCCATTTCCGGTCGCCAGGTCCGCTGCGGATTGCGCCAGTCGATCCCGTCCAGCATGTAGCCGAGTTGGGAGGCCGAGATCGCCACGCATCCGTCCGCCGGCGACGGCCACAGAAATCGGCCACGTTCCAGCCGCTTGGCATATAGCGACATGCCAAGACCGTCGTGCCAGAGGATCTTCACCAGATCACCGCGGCGACCGCGGAACACGTAGAGGTCGCCTGCATGCGGATCACGCTGCAACGCCTCTTGCACCTGCAAGGCAAGACCGTTCATTCCGCGGCGCATATCCGTGTGGCCGTTGGCCAGCCAGACCCGCACCCCGGTCGCCGGGACGATCATCGGCGCACCGCAGTCATCACTCGCCGCAGGGTCGCCAGCCCGATATCCGCACTCACCCGGATGCAGGTCCCGTCCGGCAGAGTGATCTCCACCCGGGCTGCCTCAGCAGGAGCCGCAACCTGGACCGGTGACGGCCCCGCAGTCGGGGCATCTGCAGTGATCTGCACCGGCAGGAACGTCGGCATCGGCTCCGGCACCAACTCGCCACGCCGCACCTGACGGCGCCAGTTCCATAGCAGGCCACGGCTGACTTCATGCCGGCGCGCGACGTCGGCGAACGAGGCACCAGGCTGTTCGACCTCCGCGACGATTCGGAGTTTCTCTTCCAGACGCCAACGACGACGACGCTCAACGCCGGTGATGATCTCCATCCAGCAACCAGCCTCTGATCTTAACGGCGCTCATACAAGCACCGCTAAGATCACCCCCCACCATCACACCGGGTAGGCGGCCTTCGCCGGGCGGATACGACAGGACCGCCCGTTTGGTCTGAATAGCCCGCCCATTGAGTCTGAATCCGCCGCCCGTTTGGTCTGAACGACTCGCCCGTTTAGTCT
>DASWON010000212.1:0-10898 GCA_036398735.1 Rhodopila sp. | reverse complement strand
CGGCCCTGAGCGAACCTCTCTGCCATGCGGGCAGAGTCCATAGATTCCATTCTGGAGATCGAACTCATGGCAAGTCGGAAAGCCGCTGACCTCATCACGGATGTTCTGCACTCGGTCGGTGTACGCCGGATCTATGGCGTCGTCGGCGACAGTCTGAACGGGATCACAGAGTCCCTCCGCCGGCGCGGCGACATCGAATGGATCCATACGCGCCATGAGGAGACGGCGGCGTTCGCCGCGGGGGCGGAGGCGCACCTGACCGGCAATCTGGCCGTGTGCGCGGGAAGCTGCGGCCCCGGCAACCTGCACCTCATCAACGGGCTGTTCGACTGCCACCGCTCCCGCGTGCCGGTGCTGGCGATCGCCGCGCAGATCCCGAGCGGCGAAATCGGCAGGGGGTATTTCCAGGAGACCCACCCCGATGCGTTGTTTCGCGAGTGCAGCCACTACTGTGAGCTCGTCTCCAGCGTGGAGCAGTTGCCCGGCGTTCTGGAGAGTGCCATTCGCGCGGCGGTCGGCCATAGCGGCGTTGCCGTCGTGGTGATCCCCGGCGACGTGGCACTGCGGGAGACCTCGGCGCAGGCCTCGGCCGGCCGCTCCATTGCGGCGCGCGCGCCGGTGGTGGTGCCGCAGGAGCAGGATCTCGATGAGCTGGCGGCCCTGCTCAACGCCGGTTCGCGGACCACGCTGCTGTGCGGCCGCGGCTGTGCCGGCGCGCACGACCTGTTGCTGAAGCTAGCCGACACGCTGAAATCGCCCATCGTGCATGCCTTCGGGGGCAAGGAACATGTCGAATACGACAATCCCTTCGACGTCGGCATGACCGGCCTGATCGGCTTCAGTTCCGGCTATCACGCGATGCTCGGCTGCGACACGCTGCTGATGCTCGGCACCGATTTTCCGTACCGGCAATTCTATCCGACGAACGCGAAGATCGCGCAGGTCGATCTGCGGCCGGAAAACCTCGGCCGGCGCACCCGCCTCGATCTCGGCATCGTCGGCGACGTCGGCGCAACAATCGCCGCGCTGCTGCCGAAGCTGCAGGCCACGCGAGGACGAGCGCACCTGGACGACTGCCTGGCGCATTATCGCAAGGCGCGGGAGGGGCTCGACGATCTGGCGACCGGGACGCCGGGACGCAAGCCCATCCACCCGCAGTACCTGGCCAGGCTGCTCGGCGAGCGTGCCAGCGACGACGCGGTGTTCACCTTTGATGTCGGCACGCCGTCGATCTGGGCGGCACGCTATCTGAAGATGAATGGCCGCCGGCGGCTCATCGGATCGCTCGTGCACGGGTCGATGGCGAACGCCCTGCCACAGGCGATCGGCGCGCAGGCAACCTTTCCGGGCCGGCAGGTCATCAGCATGTCGGGCGATGGCGGCTTCGCGATGCTGATGGGCGACTTCCTGACGCTCGTGCAACAGAAACTGCCGGTCAAGGTGGTGGTCTTCAACAACCATACGCTGGGGTTCGTGGCGATGGAGATGAAAGCCAGCGGCTTCCTGGAAACCGGCACCTCGCTGGTCAACCCGGATTTCGCGGCGATGGCTCGGGCGATCGGTGTTCACGCCGTCCGGGTCGAGGATCCGGGCGAACTGGATAAAGCAATCCAGGAGGTTTTGGCGCATGACGGGCCGGCGCTGCTCGATGTCGTGACCAATACCCAGGAACTGGCGATGCCGCCGAAGATCAATCTGGAGCAAGCGAAGGGCTTCGGCCTCTGGGCGCTGCGGGCGGTGATCAACGGACGTGGCGACGAACTGATCGAGGTGGCACGAACCAACCTGCTGCGCTGAGCGCCGGACGCGGCCCGCGGACGACGCCGGGCCGCGCTTCAGCTGCCGGGGGTGCCCGGTGAGTCGCCGGTCTTTTCACGCTCGATGAGCCGGGCCAGTTTGGCGTAGCCGTCCGCGAGCAGGATGCACGCATCCCGCGCCGCGCCGGGCGGCAACGCGTCCGCCTCTTCCCGCCACTGCCTTGCCCGAGCACGATATGTCTCCGCATCCCAGGTGTCAGGCATCGCGTCCTCTGTGTCGAGCAGAAATGTAAAGCCCCTTTACATTGGCTTGCCAGGAAGCGCCAGTCGCCCGCGTTCACTTTTCATTCCAGTGTCATTCGCGCCTTTCCGCCGCGATGGCGGCATGTGGATCCCAGCCGCACCGCGGCACGTGACCCCGCCGCCGCGGCCGCGACATAGGCAGCCCGTTCGGATGCAGCCCCACGACGCACCGGCTGCGCTCCAGCATGTGTTCGCGACCAGGAGGTCATTCCATCGTTCATCGAACACCGCACAAGCAACCGCGTCGCCACGGCGCGTGGTCTGGTCAACGAGGTAAGCGATGAGGAACCCGGCCGAACTTCGGGAGCAGGCGAGGCGCTATCGGCGCCTGACCGCGGGGATCACGGATCAGCGGGTGATCAATGCGATCACCGAACTCGCCGCGGAATATGAGTCGGCGGCGACCGCCTTGGAGAGTGCCGCCACCGACGGCGCCCGAACGGCCCGGCGGCTGCAGCTCATCCGCGAACGAGCGTACCGGCTATGGGAGGAGCAAGGGCGGCCGCATGGGCGCCATGCGGACCACTGGCATGCCGCTGAACGCGGACTGGACGACACCAACGGCGGTTGAGACCCGTTGCGGCGATCCTTGTGCGATGGCGTCGCGGGATGGCGTCGGCCACGCTGGCCGGAGCGCTTGACTCGCTCGCGTTTATCTTGGCAGGGTCGAGCAAAATCGACGGCTGGCATGGCCGCGACCAGGGGGGACGCCTATGCTGCGCAACGGACTGTCGCGTCGGCGTGTGGTTGCCGGGGCGGGCGGAATCGGTGCCGCCGCCATTTTGCACTGGCCGGCAAACGCCGCCGAATTCAGCTACAAACTTGGCTCTTCGTCGCCGATGGAGCATCCCGCCCTGGCGCGCTCCAGGGAAGCCGCCGAACAGATAAAACGGGACAGCAACGGTCGGATGGAGATCACCATCTACCCGAACAGCGCGCTGGGCGGCGACACCGCGATGATCGCACAGGTGATCGCCGGGGCGCTGGAAATGCTCATCCTGCCGATCGATCTGCTGGCACCGCGCAATCCGGCCTGCGGCATCGCCGGCGTCGGCTTCGCGTTTCCCGACTACGACCACGTCTGGGCCGCGCTGGACGGCGACCTGGGCAACATGATGCGGAGCGCGGCCGCCGACATTGGCCTTTACTGCCTGGACAAGTGCTACGATCACGGCTTCCGCCAGGTCACGACCCGAACCAGGCCGATCACCGGACCGGCGGACCTGCGCGGCCTCAAGATACGCCTTCCGGTCGCGCCCTATCTAATTTCGCTGTTCCGCCATCTCGGTGCCTCGCCGACCGCGATCAACTTCAACGAAGTCTACAGCGCGTTGCAGACCGGCATCGTCGATGGCCAGGAAAACCCGCTGGTCCTGATCGATACGGCCAAGTTATATGAGGTGCAGAAATACTGCAGCCTCACCAACCACGTCTGGTCCGGCTTCCATGTCTCGTTCAGCCCGGCGGCGTGGAAGAAGCTGCCGCCCGATCTGCAGGAGATCGTCCGCCGCAACTTCACGGCGGCGGTGCTGGCGGAGCGGCAGGATTTCGTGACCATGACGCAGACCGAGCAGCAGAACCTGGCCGCCAAGGGGCTGGCGTTCAACGCCCCTGACCTGAAGCCGTTCCGCGAGGTGCTGGCAAAGAGCGGCTTCTATCCCGACATGAAAAAGGCCGCGGGCGACAAGGCCTGGGCCATGCTCGAGAAGTACGTCGGCACGCTGACGTCATGAGCGTCGACACCCCCGGCCTCGGCACAGCGATCGTCGGTGCAGTCGCGCCGGGGTGGTCGGGCATCAGACGCGGCGCCGCGGTGGTCGACCTGGCGATCGGCCTGGCCTGCGAGGCGGTCGGCGCGATGCTGGTGCTCGCCGAGGTGGTCATTCTGTTCTCCGGCGTAATATCGCGCTACGTGTTCGACAGTCCGCTGTTCTGGACCGACGAACTGGCGAACTTCCTGTTCCTCTGGCTGTCGATGCTGGGGGTCGTGGTCGCGTTGCGGCGTGACGGACACATGCGCCTGACGACAGTGGCGAACTGGGTTCCGGAGCACTGGGCCCGCTGGTTCGCCGGGGTCGCCGCATTGGTGGTCATCGCCTTCGTGCTGGAAATCCTGCTGCCGGCCGCGGAATATCTGGACCAGCAGCGCTTCGTCGAGTTGATCTCGCTGCAGATCTCCGACGGCTACCGCGTCGTTGCGCTGCTGGCCGGCAGCTTGCTCGCCGCGGTCATTGCGCTGCTGCGCCTGCTCGAGACGACGACCGCACGCAGCTTCGCCCTGGCATTGCTGACAGTGGCCGGTGTCGCCGCGATACTGTGGATCGGCCAGCCGATACTGCATGCGATGGGCTTTGGCAGCCTGATCGTGTTCTTCGTGGTGATCGTCGCGGCCTGTGTCGGCGTCGGCGTGCCGATCGCCTTCGCCTTCGGCATCGCCACCCTGTCCTACCTGTCCCTGACCAGCACCATGCCGCTGTCCATCGTGGTCAACCGGATGGACGAGGGGATGTCGAACCTGCTGCTGCTGTCAGTGCCGATGTTCGTCTTCCTCGGCCTGCTGATGGAGATGACCGGCATCGCGCGCGTCATGGTGGCGTTCCTCGCCGCGTTGGTCGGGCATGTGCGCGGCGGCCTGTCGTACGTGCTGCTGGGCGCCATGTATCTGGTCTCCGGCATCTCGGGCTCGAAGGCGGCCGACATGGCGGCGGTGGCGCCGGTGCTGTTCCCCGAGATGCGCCGCCGCGGCTCGCATCCCGGCGAACTGGCGGCGCTGCTGGCAAGCTCCAGCGCGATGTCGGAGACGATTCCGCCGAGCCTCGTGCTGATCACCATCGGATCGGTGACCAACGTGTCGATCTCCGCGCTGTTCACCGGCGGCCTGCTGCCGGCGGCGGTCGCTGCCCTCGCGCTGGTCGTGGTAAGCTGGTACCGCTCGCGCCACATGGACATCGGCGGCGGTGAGCGTGCCCCGGTGTCGCAGATCGCCCGCAGCTTCGTCATCGCGGTGCCAGGCCTGACGTTGCCGTTCGTGATCCGGGCGGCGGTCATCGATGGGGTCGCCACCGCCACCGAGGTTTCCACCGTCGGTGTCGTCTACACCGCGCTGCTCGGGCTGCTGGTCTACCGGCAGTTCGACTGGCGCCGCATCTATCCGTTGCTGGTCGAGACCCTGTCGCTGACCGGGGCCGTCATGCTGATCATCGGCACCGCGACGGCGATGGCCTGGGCGCTGACGCAGTCGGGCTTCTCGCAATGGCTGGTGCAGGCGATGGCGGCGGTGCCGGGCGGCTCATACGGGTTCCTCGGCATTACCGCGGTGACCTTCATCATCCTCGGCAGCGTGCTGGAGGGAATCCCCGCCATCGTGCTGTTCGGCCCGCTGCTGTTCCCGGTGGCCAAGGCGATGGGTGTGCATGAGGTGCATTATGCGCTCGTCATCATCCTGGCCATGGGTATCGGGCTGTTCGCGCCGCCGGTCGGTGTCGGCTTCTATGGTGCCTGTGCGATCGGGCGGGTGTCGCCGGACGACGCGTTGTGGCGCATATGGCCCTATCTGGGGGCCCTCGCGGTCGCGCTGGGCATCGTCGTCGCGTTCCCCTGGTTGTCGATCGGCTTCCTTTGACGGGTGTGACGCGGGCGGCTGGGACGGCCGTGTGACTGGGCGCCCGGGGCCGGGTGCCTTGGGGACTGGGTGCCCTGTGGGGACGGGCGCCTGGGAGCGGGCGACTTGGGGCGCGCGCCGCCTGGGGACTGGGTGCCCTGGGGACGGGCGCCTGGGGGCGGGCGACTTGGGGGGCGCGCCGCCTGGGGACTGGGTGCCTTGGGACCGGGCGTCTTGAGGGCGGTCGCCTGGGACCGGGTGCCTTTGGGGACTGGGTGCCTGGGAACTGGGTGCCTTGGGGACGGGCGCTGGAACGAGGCGCGTCTCTCGCCTGTCTCGCCGCCGTCGTTTCGCGGCCCGCGTGGACCTCAGCTCGCGGCCACCGCGGGTCCGCGGCCTCCCGCATCCGCGGCAGCCCCTTGATCACCCCGGCCCGCCGGGTGACGATGTCCGCACATAAACGGGGGAACATGGATGCCGCGCCTTGACGGAAAAGTTGCCGTAATCACCGGTGCCGGAACCGGGATCGGACGGGCGAGCGCCCGACTGTTCGCGCAGGAGGGGGCCCGCGTCGTCGTCGCGGAACTGAATGCCGCGGCCGGAGAGCAGACCGCGCAGCTCATCGTCCAGGCCGGCGGCCAGGCAATCGCCATCACCACCGACGTCACCGAACCCGACAGCATCCAAGCCACGATCGACAAGGCGGTGCAGCACTACGGCGCCTTGCACGTCCTGCACAACAACGCCGGCGGCTCGACGTTGCGCGACAGCGACGTGACCGACGCTCCGCTCGAGGAATTCTGGCGGGCGATCAAGCTCGACCTGTTCGGCACCTTCCTCGGCTGTCGCTTCGGCGTCCCGGCGATCATCCGGTCCGGCGGCGGATCGGTGATCAACATGTCGTCGAACGTCGCCCTGATGGGCATCGCCGGGCGCGACTGCTACACGGCGGCGAAAGGCGGCGTGGCGGCGATCACCCGCTCCATGGCGGTCGAGTTCGCGCCCAAGGTGCGGGTCAACGCCATCGCGCCGTCGGCCACGATGACCGACCGGGTAAAGCAGCTCGTCGCGGGCAACACCGCGCTGGACAAGCTGGCGAATTCGCACCTGGTCGGGCTGATCGAACCGGAGGACATTGCATCGATGGCGCTGTTCCTGGCGTCGGACGAAAGCCGCAGGGTGACGGGACACATCTATCCGGTCGACAGTGGCGTCATCATTTCCTGAACAACGGAGTCGGTATCATGAAGATCAAGCGCGTCGAACATATCGCCATCGCCGTCGACTCCATGAAGCAGTCGCTCGATCTGATGCGCGACACCTTCGGTCTGGAGCTGGAATACGAGGAGCAGATCGGTCAGACGAAGCTGGCGATGCTGCCGGTCGGCCAGTCCTATATCGAACTGCTGGAGGGCCAGGGGCCGGAATCCGGCGTCACCAAATGGATCGCCGACAAAGGCACCGGACTCTTCCATATTTGTTTCGAGGTCGAGGACATCGAAGGCGCCATCGCGGAACTGAAGGCAAAGAACGTGAAGCTGCAAAGCGACACGTGGCGGACCGGACATGGCGGCTCCAAGATCATCTTTCTGGATCCGTCGGCGACCGGAAACGTGGTGATCGAGTTGGCCGAACTCGCGCCGGGGCATTGAACCGTGGTCGATTTCGTGCATCCGGAATTCCTGGTCGAGACCGACTGGCTGGCTCGGAACCTCGATGATGTCGTCGTGCTGGACTGCACGACGCACCTGCTGCCCGACCCGAAGATCACCTATGTGGTGAAGCCGGCCCGCGAGGACTTCGAACGCGGCCATATCCCCGGCGCGCAGTTCTGCGATGTGTCGCGGGACGTGTCGGATACGCGGCAGAAGCTGAATTTCATGCGGCCAACCCCGGACGATTTCGCCGCCGCGATGCGCCGGTTCGGGATCGGCAACGGCACGCGGGTGGTGACGTACAGCACCGGCAATCCGTGGTGGGCGACGCGGGTTTGGTGGCTGCTGCGGGAATTTGGTCACGACAACGCCGCGGTGCTGAACGGCGGCTGGCAGAAATGGGTCGCTGAGGGCCGAGCGAGCGAGAACGGCCCGGGTACGCCGCGCCCGCCGGGGGATTTCACGGTACGGGCAGTCCGCAACCTCATGGTTGGCAAGGACGAGGTGAAGGCCGCGGTGGGTGACGCCGGCATCTGCACCCTGAATGCCCTTCTGCCGGCGCAACATGCGGGCAGCGGCGGCAACAGCTATGGCCGGCCGGGGCGCATCGCCGGCAGCGTCAACCTGCCGGCGGCAAACCTGATCGATCCCGTCACGAACACGTTCCTGCCCGCCGATGAGTTGCGCCGGCGCCTGGACGAGGTCGGGGCACTCGACCGGCCGGTGATCGCCTATTGCGGCGGTGGCATCGCGGCCAGCGCCGACGCCCTGATCCTCACCATGCTCGGCCATACCGACGTGAAGATCTATGACGCGTCGCTGTCGGAATGGGCCAAGGATGGGAGCCTGCCGATGGTAACGGGCTGATCGGCGTCCCCGGCACGGGTCTCGCGTAACCGTCTCGACCGAATTCAGCTCGGACTGAGGCTTTTGCAGAGTGACAACGCAGCGGTGATCGCCGCGCTCGTCGCCTGAATCGACGGAGGAAATGATAATGCGTCTGGAGAACAAGGTCGGCATCGTGACGGCTGCCGCGTCCGGCATGGGGCGGGCGGGGGCTTTGCGGTTCGCGGCCGAGGGCGCCGCGGTCGCGGTCGTCGATCTGAACGCCGAGGCAACGGACGCGGTGGTGCGACAGATCGCCGCGGCGGGCGGCAAGGCGATCGCCCTGGCCGGCGACCTCACCCGCGATGACTTCGCCCGCGATATCGTGCGCCAGACGGTGCGGCAGTTCGGCGGCCTCGATTTCGTCTGGAATCACGTGGGAACGCCGGGGCCGGCGGCGATCGAGGGGATCGACTGGAAGGACTTCGAGTTCGCGATGAACCTGAATGTCCGTTCGGTTCTGGTGACGACTGAGGCGGCACTGCCGGAACTGCGGGCGCGCGGCGGCGGGTCGATCCTGTTCACCGCCTCGACGTCCGGACTGCAAGGCTCGCCGTACAGCCCGGTCTACAACATCGCCAAGTTCGGCGTGGTCGGGTTGGTGAAAGGCCTGGCGAAGCGTTACGGGCACGAGAATATCCGGGTGAACGCGGTCTGCCCGGGCACGACCGACACGCCGATGCTGCGGGTGTTCGTCGCACGACCCGACAGCCAACTGCCGCCGGGCGAGACGCCGGAGACCCTGGTCACCAAACGTGGCGGGCTGAACCCGATGCGCCGCGTGGCGCAGCCGGAGGAGATCGCCAACGCCGCGCTGTTCCTGCTGTCCGACGAGGCCTCGTTCGTAAACGGGGTGGCATTGCCGGTGGACGGCGGCGCCACCGCCTGAGGCCGGGCCGCCGGTGAACCAACGCGGGGGGACGGACGAGCGTCGCAATTCCCACCCGGATGAAGCGGCTCAGCTGTCAGATCTCCTCGGCTGGCGGAGGCAGTATCGCCTGAATCTGTCGCGCTAATGTATCGAGATCGAACGGCTTGCGGACAACTTCGGTTCCCGAGGGGAGACTGCTGCCGGCGTAGCCTGTGATGAACAGCACCGGGAGGTCGGGTCGCCTCTGGCGCGCCGCTTCCGCGACCTGCCGCCCATTCATGCCGCTCGGCAGCCCGACATCGGTTACCAGCACGTCGATGCGCTCCACACTGCTCAGGATACGCAGCGCATCCGGCCCATCCTCGGCTTCCAGCACACGATAGCCCAGTTGCCGCAGATGCTCCGACGCCGGCCCGCGGACGCCGCGCTCATCATCCACCAGCAGCACGGTTTCGCCGGCGCGGGCTGATTCGGGGACCGGGGACAGCGGCCGCTCGGCGACTGCCCCCTCCCGATCATGCCGCGGCAGGTAAAGCCGCACCGTGGTGCCCTGTCCCGGAGCACTCTCCAGCTTGACGACGCCGTGCGACTGCCGGACGAAGCCGTACACCTGGCTGAGGCCCAGTCCGGTTCCCTGCCCCAGCGGCTTGGTGGTGAAGAACGGTTCGAACACCCGGCTCACCACGTTCGGCGGCATGCCCTGACCGGTGTCAGATACCGTGATCACCACGAAATCGCCCGCCGCCGCTTCCTCCTGGCCCGCCACGTCCGCGGCCGACAGCCGGGCATCGTCGGTGCCGATCGTCAGGTTGCCGCCTTCGGGCATCGCATCACGGGCGTTGATACAGAGGTTCAACAGCGCGCTCTCGAGTTCGTTCGGATCGCACATCACCCCCCAGGCGCCGTCGCGCAATTGCAGATCCACGCGAATCCCGGGTCCCATCGTGCGGCGGATCAGTTCTGCCATGCCGGCGACCAGTCCGTCCGGATCAACCGGCCGAGGAGCCAGTTGCTGGCGCCGCGCGAAAGCCAGCAGGCGGTGCGTCAGAGCCGCGGCACGCTCCACCGCCGCGCGCGTCATATCGAGGAAGCGCAGCGCCTCCTCGGCACGCGCCTCTCCGATCCGACGTCGCGCGATTTCGAGGCCGCCCGAGATGCCTTGCAGCATGTTGTTGAAATCATGCGCTATACCACCAGTCAGCTGACCGACGGCTTCCATCTTCTGACTCTGCCGCAGAGCCTCCTCCGCCTGAGCCCGTTCGTTCGCCTCGGCGCGCAGTGACTTCAAGGCATCGGCGAGATCGCTGGTGCGGGCGGCCACCAGGCGTTCCAGATCCTCACGCCCGCGAGCCAGCACCTCCCGGGCACGCACCTGATCGTCGATATCGGTCGCGGTCCCCAGCCACTCGACGATCCGCCCCGCCGAGTCGTGCACCGGGGTCGCGCGGCTCTGAAACCAACGATAGGCGCCGTCGGACGCACGCCGGACCCGGTAGTCGGCGGCGAAAACACCCGACGCCTCGGCTTCGGCCCAGGCTGCCAGCGTGGCGTCGCGGTCGTCCGGATGGATGGCGTCGAGCCAGCCCAGACCCAGACTCTCCTGTTCCGAGAGCCCGCTGTACTGAATCCATTGCGGGCTGCCCCAGGTCCGCCTGCCGGAACTGAGGGAGCGCCAGACAAGCTGCGGGATGCCCTCGGCGAGAGTTCGAAAACGCTCTTCGCTGGCACGCAGGCGCTCCGCCGTCACGCGCTGTTCGGTTTGATCTCGCAATATCTTGAGGTAGCCGTTGAGGCCGCCGTCATACAGGGGGGTCAACTGCCCGCTG
>DASWON010000211.1:0-2623 GCA_036398735.1 Rhodopila sp. | reverse complement strand
GCAGCGGGGTGCATCGAAACACCTCGATGAACGCCACGAGCGGAATATTCAGCAGTCGGGAGCGTGACAGCCGGCCTAGTCCGACTGCCAGCCCGATGATAAGGCCGATGCCGATGGTCGCCGCGGTGTAGCCCAGCGTGACCAGCACACCGCGCCAGAACAGCGGCGCGTAGCGGAGCAGGAATACGAAGTCCCACTGATAATGCACGGTGGGACCCCCCGATAATTCAGAACGTCAGGCCGGCGGGAACTTGCTCGCGGGTGACGTTGTTCTTCGCCAGGCCCTCCAGCATCCACTCGCGCAGCTGGCCGGTGCCGCGGTTCATATCCAGCCAGGCGTCGATCACCTCGCGGAACCGCGTGTCCGGCTCACGTTGCAGTCCGAGGCAGCTCGGCAGCGCGACCGTCGGGTTGGTGAGCAGGTAATAGGGACCCATCGCCGGGAACTTCCCGACCGTCGACAGGCCGAGCAGTGCCGCCTGGATGTGCGCGTCGGCGCGGCCGGACTGCAGCGCCAGTGTGCACTCATCGCGCGTCTTGAAACCGGTCAGCTGCGCTTTCGGGCAGTACCGCCGGGCCGCCGTCTCGTGCAGGCTGCCGATGTCGAAGACGATCGTGAGTTCCGGCTTGTTCAGATCGTCCCAGGTCTTCGGTGCGAGGCCCTTCTTCGCCAGGCACCCGAATGGGTGGATGATCATCGGCCGGGTGAAGGCGATCGACAGCGCGCGGGCGGGAGTCGGGTTCAGGGCGAAGGCGAGATCCACCTTGTTGGACTGCAGGTCGAGGACCGAGTTGCCATAGGTCGACTCGATGTACTCCAGCTTCGCGTCGAACACTTTCGCGATATCGCCCGCCATGGAAATGCAGGCGCCGGACCATTCGCCGGTCGCGAGATCCTTCTGAAAGTACGGCAGTTCGCCCGGCAGAACGGCGATGCGCAGGACCTTGGTTCGACGGACCCGGTCGAACGTGCTTTCGGGTGTGCTCTGCGCGCGAGCGGCGCCAATCACCCCCAGCACCGGCAGAAAACCGGCCGCGATGGCCAGTCCACGCCGGCTCATGCCCCTGGTCTCCGCATCCTTCGTCATCGGTTTAACCCCTCATCTGGCCGCCAGCGGACCGTGTAACATATCGGAACGGCGAGCGGCACGCGGCCGGTGCCAGGGCACGGCATGCGATCGATGGCCTCCATACATATGCCATGCAATAGCCGGGCCGATTGCTCCGATGCGCCGCAAGTTCGCCGTCCTGTGATGAAAACGCGCTCCAGCCGACTCGGCCGCCCGGCCTATGGCATGCTGAATTCAGGCGCAGGGAGACAACAGACGCATGATCCGGTTCCTGGCAACGGCCGCGCTGGCCGCACTGGCGCTGCTGCAGACGGCGTGTTCGGCAAGCACGCCGGGCGAGCAGCAGACCCTGGTGGATCGCGCCGCCCTGACGATACAGGACATGATGACGCAGACGGTGTCGCATGACCCGCAGGATCTGCTGCGTCGAGCCAAGGGGGTGATGATCTGCCCGCGGATCTTCAAGGCCGGGTTCTTCTTCGGTGGTGAGGGCGGCAACTGCGTTCTGCTGGCGCGGGCCGGCAACGGGACGTGGTCCTATCCGGCATTCTACACCATCGGCAGCGGCAGCTTCGGGCTGCAGATCGGCATCGAGGACAGTGAGGTTCTGATGCTGATCATGACCGATCACGGCCTGAACGCGGTGCTGGACAGCCAGATCAAGCTGGGTGCGAACGCGGGCATCGCGATCGCCACCATCGGCGCCGGCATCCAGGGCTCGACCACCGCCGCGGTGGGCGCCGACATCGTTGCCTTCGCCTCGAGCCGCGGGCTGTTCGGCGGTATCGCGCTGGAGGGCAGCGTGATGTCGGCGCAGACGCCGTGGAACCAGTCATACTACGGCCAGCCCTACGCGGCCCGGCAGCTGGTGATGCAGATGCAGGGCAGCAATCCCGGCGCCGATCCGCTCCGCGATGTGCTGACGCGCTATGGCGCCCGCAACGCTCGCACCGGCGCGCCGCCGCCCCAGGCGCCGCAGCAATCCGGTTATGCACCGCCGCAGCAGCAGCCGGGGTACGCGCCCCCCTACCCGCAGTATCAGCCGCAGGGCGCACCGCCTGCGTCACCGCCTCCGGGCGATGGCTACGTGAACCCGCTGCCTTCGACGGGGCGCGGACCGGTGCAGGAACAGAACCTGGCGCCGCCGGGGCGGTAAGGCCGCGCCCTGCCCCGGGCCTCACGGATCGCCGGGTGAGCTATCGTGCGGGATCGCCGGGTGAGCTATCGTGCGGGATCGGCCGCTGAGTCATCGTGCGGGATCGCCGGGTGAGCTACCGGCGGACCGGGGCGCCGTCCGACCTTCCTTGCCCCAACCTTCCTTGCCCTTCCTGACCTTCCTTGCCCTCACAGAGGCGCGCGCGTAGGGTCCGGCACCATGGAGCCGTTCTGGAAGACCAAGTCGCTGGAGCAGATGACCAGGGAGGAATGGGAATCCCTGTGCGACGGCTGCGGCCGGTGCTGCCTGCACAAGCTGCGGGAGGAGGAGACCGAGCGCCTGGCCTTCACCAACGTGTGCTGCCACATGCTCGACCGGCAGTCCTGCCACTGCTCCG
>DASWON010000210.1:0-3045 GCA_036398735.1 Rhodopila sp. | reverse complement strand
GGTCGCCCCCGGAATTGCCGAGGCACTGCTGGCGACCGCCATCGGCCTCGTGGCCGCCATCCCGGCGGTGATCATCTACAACCATTTCGTCCGCCAGATCAGCGCCTACAAGGGCCTGGTCGCGGATGCCGCCTCCGCGGTGATGCGACTGGCCTCGCGCGATCTCAGCCGCCGTCCAGGCGGAGGGGCAACCGCGCTACGGCCCCTGCGCATGGTGGTGGAGTAGAGGCCGTGGCCGTCCGGATGCAACACGGCGACGACGATCTGGTCGAGAACCACGAGATCAACGTGACGCCGTTCATCGACGTGATGCTGGTGCTGCTGATCATCTTCATGGTGGCGGCCCCGCTCGCCACGGTGGATGTCGCTGTCGATCTACCCGCCTCGACGGCACAGCTCCAGCCGCGGCCAGACAAGCCGATTTTCCTGACCGTCAAGGCAGATCACTCACTGGCCCTTGGAGACGAGCCTGTGGCCAAGGAGAACCTGGCTTCCGCTCTCGACATCCTGTCAGCCGGCGACAAGAGCCAGCGCGTGTTCCTGCGGGCCGACAAGACAGTCGATTACGACACATTGATGCAGGTGATGAACGATCTGCGGGCTGCGGGCTACCTCAAGATCGCTCTCGTCGGGCTCGACAAGAGCCAGTCCGAATGAGCGCGTCCGGCAGTTCCAGAAAGCTTCGCGCGCAGGACGACATCGACGGTCTGGCCTGGACGAAACTGCGATGGAGCGCCAGCTTCGTATTGATGGCCGGGTTGTTCGCCGGCGCCGTCTGGCTCGGCGTCCACCGGACGGCCGCGATCGCGCCGCCACCCGCGCCGCCGCCGGCGGCCGTCATGATCGATCTCACGCCGCTCCCGGTGGCCCCCCCGGCGCCGGCCACGGACACGCCGCCCGGACCGCAGCAGACCCAGTCTCAACCGCCGCCGGAACCCGTTGCTCAATCGAAGGTGGTCCCGCCGGAACCGCCACGCCCCGCACCCGAAATTCAGCCGCCGCCATTGCCCGCGCCGCCGCCTTCACCGGCCCCCGAAGTCGCGGTTCCGTTGCCGCCCGAGCCGCCGCCCCGTCGAATTCCGGAACATCGGCGGACGACGGTTCATCAGCCGCCGAAACCGCATCCGGACCGCACGCCTCCCGCACCTGACACAACCGCTCCGCCACAGGTGGTGGCGCCGCCGGCAGCAGCGCCGGCCAGCGCCGCCGCACCACCGACTTCGCCCGCACCGCCGTCGAATGCGGTACCCACCTGGCAAGGCCTGCTGCTGGGCCGGCTGGAGCAGTTCAAACGGTATCCCTATGAGGCGCAGTACCGTCGACAACAGGGCGTGGTCCATCTGCGCTTCGATATGGACCGTCACGGCAAGGTCCTGTCAGCCAGCATCGCGAGGAGTTCGGGTTTTGACGCGCTCGACCAGGAGACCCTGGCGCTCATCCACCGGGCCGAACCATTGCCGCCGCCACCGCCCGAAATCCTCGGCAACCCGATAGAGCTGACGGTGCCGGTGCAGTTTTTCCTGAAATGAGGACGCTTCCCACGCTATTGCCCCCAGTCCGCGCAACGCACGGCGCGCTTCGCCCAACCGGCCCTCAGACAGGCGCCGGGGTAAACGCGCCAACGTCCGGCCCCGCAAAGCCCGAAGCAGCGTTCAACCGCCGTCAAGCGCAGGCTTGCCGGCCGTGGTGCGTTCTGGCCTGCATTCTAACGCTTACCCTCGGGACCCTTCCGTCGAAGGCCGCCCCTGTCCCTGCCCATCCGCTGCGCTATTCTGCGCAGATCCGCTGGACGCAGTACGGCATCCCTCACATCGCCGCCGACGATCTTGGCGGGCTCGGCTTCGGCGCGGGATACGCATTCGCCGAACAGAACGCCTGCCTTCTGTTCGATACGGCCCTCACGGTGCGCGGCGAGCGCTCCCAATATCTTGGGCCACAAGGGGAAGCCACGGCAGGGTTCGCAACGGTCCGGAACATCGAGAGCGACATATTCTTCCGGTCCTATTTCGATGTCGCCAGTCTCGCCGCCGGCTACCGCAACGGATCGCCGGATAGCCTGGCGCTGCTTCAAGGCTATGTCGCCGGCGCAAACCGCTATCTGGCGCAAACCGGCGTGAACAAGCTTCCGGCCGCCTGTCGGGGCGCGCCGTGGGTGCGTCCGCTGACCTTCGACGACATCGTCCTGATGATGGCGCAGAAGGCCGTCGAGGCAAGCGGCAGTATCTTCATCTCCGCAATCCTCAATGCCGCGCCTCCCGGAGCCATCGAACGACCGCTCCGCACGCCCGCCTCCATTGCTCCGCCGGCAGCCCTGCCCAAGCCGGGCCAGGCCGGCAGCAACGCCTACGCGCTTGGGAAGGATCTGACGGCCTCGGGTCACGCCATCCTGGTCGGAAATCCTCATTTTCCCTGGCAGGGGCACAATCGCTTCTTCGAGATGCAATTGACCGTCCCGGGTCGCCTCGACGTCATGGGCGCGACACTGCTCCCGCTTCCGGTCATCAACATCGGCTTCAATCGTGATGTCGCCTGGTCGCACACCGTTTCCACCGGGCGTCGCTTCACGCTTTTCGAGTTGCACCTCGTCCCGGGACATCCGCTTGAGTACCGCGTCGACGGTCACATCGAGTCGATCAAGGCCAGGACGGTCATAGTACCGTCGGTCGACGCGAACCGCGTCCCGGGTCAAGTAGCGCACACCGTCTACGAGACGCGTTTCGGCCCGATCGTGGCGGAGCCGATGATGGGGTTGAAATGGACGTCGGAGACCGCATTTGCGCTCGCGGATGCTGAAGCGGGGAACACCCGGCTCGTCGAACAGTGGCTGCGGCTGAATGAGGCAAAGAGCGTGTCGGACATTCGGAGCGCGCTCGCCGACGTCCAGGGCGCGCCCTGGGTCAACACCATCGCGGCCGACCGCGGCGGCGCCGTCCTCTATGCCGACTATTCCGTGGTGCCCGCCGTCAGTGACGCGCTGCTCCAGGAGTGCAAAGGGTCGGTTCCGGCGCAGCAGCTCGCGGCGAAATCCGCCATGCCGGTGCTCGA
>DASWON010000209.1:0-4820 GCA_036398735.1 Rhodopila sp. | reverse complement strand
TGGTCACCGCCCGTACGATGGCTCCGCAATCACGCCGCGTGCCGAGATCGCGAACAAACGATTGGTCGATCTTGATCCGATCGAACGGGAACTGGCGGAGATAGCTCAAGGATGAGTAGCCGGTGCCGAAGTCGTCCATCGCGATGCAGACCCCCAGGGCACGCAACTCAAGCAGCGTCGCCAGGGTCGCGGCGGTATCCTGCAGCATCACGGTCTCGGTGATTTCCAGTTCCAGCCGGTTCGGTGCCACCCCCGACTTGCGGAGGGCCGCCGCGGTCGCCGCAACCAGGTTGCGGCTCTTGAACTGGACCGGCGACAGATTGACCGAAACCTTGATGCCGTCCGGCCAGCCCGCGGCAACCGCACAGGCGCGCTGCAGCACCCATTCGCCGATCGGCAGGATGGCGCCGATCTCCTCGGCCAGCGGGATGAACGCGTCGGGTGAGACCAGGCCCCGTTCAGGATGTCGCCAGCGCAGAAGCGCCTCGAAGCCCCCGATCGTCCTGGCGCGCAAATCGATGAGCGGCTGATAGTAAAGTTCCAGCTGGCCGCAATGCAGGGCGTTGCGCAGGTCGAGTTCCAGCAGGCGCCTCGCCTGCATCTGCGCGTCCATTTCGGTCTGGAACAAGCGGTAGACGCCGCGGCCCTCCAGCTTCGCCCGGTATAGCGCGAGATCGGCATTTTTCAGCAGCTGGCTGGCATCCAGCCCATCGTGCGGGGCGAGGGCGATCCCGATGCTGGTGCCGATGACGATCTGGTGGCCCGCCACCTGAAACGGTTCTTCGAGTATCGCAATCAGACGTTCGGCGAAGTCGGCGGCCTCCTGCGGTTTATCAATCGGAGACTGTACGATGGCGAATTCATCCCCGCCAAGCCGGGCCACCGTGTCGGTCTCTCGCGTCCGCTCCCGCAGACGGTTGGCTACTGCCTGCAGCAGGGTATCGCCGACCGGGTGTCCAAGCGTATCGTTGACGGCCTTGAACTGATCGAGATCGAGGCAGAGCAGCGCGAGCGCCTGGCCACGCCGCGCATGCGCCAAAGCCTCCTCCAGGTTTTCATGAAACAGTACGCGATTTGGCAGGTCGGTCAGGGCATCATGGCGAGCCATGTATGCCATCCTGCGGTCGGTGCGGCGGCTCTCGGTGGTGTCGTCATAGGTTGCGAGCCAGCCATCCGGCATTGGCTGATGGGTGACCGTAAATGTGCGACCGTCCGAAAGCTCCCAATGGAAGGCGGCTCTGGCGTGACTATCGAACGCGGTTTGCCGCCATTCGCGTACCGGAGCCATGTCATCCGAGGTGACATTGCCGCAGCCAATTGTCAGATCGAGGATCTCTCGATAACTCAAGGCCGCCCGCGCAGCGTCGGCGGGCAGGCCGAACAGCTCGATGAAGCGCTGATTGACCACCAGCAGGGTCCCCCTGGCGTCGCACATCATCAGGCCTTGCAGCATGTTGCTGAGGGCGACGTCGAAGCGCTGAGATTGCATGTGCGCGTCTCGGTCGCTGGCTTCCCGCTGGCGCGCCAGTGCCAGTTCGGACTCGGCCAGCGCTCGGCCGGTCTCGGCCTGCATCGCAAGCGCGTCGGCCGCCATAAGCCGCTCCTGCCCGCGGGCCTGACGCACGCCGAGCAGAACGATCCCGCCAAGCACGAACTCGGCCAGCACCGTCACGCCAGCCGTCCAGGCCGCGCGCGCGCGCCACGGCGCGAGCGTTGCAACCTCCGTGTTGGTGGTGGCCAGGATCAGTGGGTAGTGGGCAACGCTGTGCGGCGCGATCAGCCGCGGTTTCCCGTCTATCATGCTTGTCCGGGTCAGGACTGCATGGTCCATCGAACCCCGCAGGTCCTCGAACTCGCGGCTGCCCGCGTAGCTGCGGCCGATACTGGCGTCCAAACGCGGATAGCGGGCCAGCAGGACGCCATCGTCGCGGAACAGGCTGAATGAGGCGTCGCTGCCGAGTGCGATCCGGGCGGACAAGCGTTCGAACAAGTCGAGTTCGAGTATCATGTTGATGATGCCGACAAGCTGGCCGTCCGGAGCGGTGAAGCCACGGGAGAACAGGATAGCCCAGGCACCGTTGCTGCGGCTCTTCACCGGGACGCCGATGAGCGGGCCGCGATCCGGGTCGCGGGTGAAGGCGTGGAAAAAGTCGCGGTCGGTGATGTCTATGCGCGCGATCGGCCAGCCCTGGCTGAGGTTGACGATGTAGCCATCGCGGCTGATCAGCGCAACGGCACTGATGTGGGGCAAGGCGGCGATCCGGTGCAGCAGGTCCTGGTGCACGTCCCGCGAGGCGAGCTGAGCATCGAATTTCTCTGGCGTGTCGATTCCCTGCTCGCGGAAGCGCTCGATCAACCCAAGCTGCACAAGCTCCATTGACTGGAATACGCGGTCGGTCTCTTCCGCCAGGACGAGCGACAGGTTCTTCAACTCACGTGCCGCGCTGACCAGATCGGCGCGGCGCGCGGAGACCAACTGCCAGGCCGTCCCCAGTGCCAATACCAGGCCGGTTACCAGGCCACAGACAACGAGCAGATGCCTGGCCCGCGGATGGGCAAGCAGACTCGCGCCTGTGGCGAAACGAGATGACATGATGGGTTCCCGGTGCAGCAATCGCACTCTGCCGCAGGAACAGTTAAAGCCACGTTAATCTCAATCTCCGAAGACAATGACGCTCATGGCGATGCCTGCGTTGCCTGCGGGCGTGAGCCGACCACGGGTCTGCGACGCCGTCCGCCGGCGGGGTCCATCCGTCCGTGCCAGCAGGCAACGCAGACGGCACGCAAGCGTGGGCCCAGGGCACGGATCGATGCGACGCCCGGGCCGAGGCGCTGGACGCCGCGCTACGACGGGGCCGCGCGGTTCTTCTTCCAGGCTTCGAAGTCCTGTCTGGCCTTGTCGTCGGCCACCGGGAAAAGCCCGGCCAGCGACCGGCCGCGCGCCACTTCTGCTTCCGCGAACGTGTCATAGAGCGTGGTCGCGACTGCTTCCTCGGCGATTTCATCGGCCAGGGTGGCCGGGATTACCACGACGCCATCGCGGTCGCCGACGATGACGTCACCCGGATAGACTGCGACCCCGCCGCAACTGATCGGCAGATTGAGATCGATCGGATAGTGCACGATCGGGCTGGGCGGCGACGTCGGCCGACGCTGGTAGGTCGGCAGGCCGGTCTTGAGGATGCCCTCGGAATCACGGAATCCGCCGTCGGTCACAATACCCGAGCAGCCACGTGCCGCGAGTCTGCCGATGTAGAGATCACCGGCCGACGCTGCCCGGGCGTCGCCGCGCGAATCGATGACCAGCACGTGGCCGGGCGGGCATTCCTCCATCGCCCGCGGCTGCACGGATTTCCGCGTTCCCCCCGGCGGATTCATGTCCTCACGGAAAGGAATGAACCGCATCGTGTAAGCGAGCCCGACCATGCGCGGCTGGTCGACCCGCAGCGGCGACACGTCCTGCAGGAACATGTTGCGCAGCCCGCGCTTGAACAGCGCGCCCGTCAATGTCGAGGTCGCGACGGTCTTTAAAGCCTCGCGTGTGGTTGGGCGCAGTTCAGGCATGGGGTCTCCTTTCTCCGCCGGTTCATTCAGCCGGCTCGTGGCGTTTTGTTTGCCATGCGCGGCTATCCCGCTCGGACCGATCGCGGCGCACTGACCGGACGGCGTGCCGCGATCGGCGCATCGAGGTCAGGTCGATATCCGGCACCGATGTCGGGCGCGCCTCGAGAACGCGGGTGAACGATCTGCCGAGCACCACCCGTCCGGGTTCCACCCCGATGTTGAACGGCGCGCGTTTGTTGGCGAGCCACGCCGCTCCGTTGGCTGGAGGGTCGCGCACTGCCGCTGCCCCTCCGCCGCATGAAAGGCGTAAGCAATCATGTCGATCCTGGTGCGGTCAGGTATGGCGGCGGGCCTTCAGGACAGAACCGCGGTGAAGTCGGCCTGAACCAGCGCCCGGCTGTCGGGCGGCAGGGGCAGGGTGTGCCGTGCCGGCCGAGCCGAGGCGTCGGGGAACATCTTCAGCCATTCCGCGTTGAGGGCGGCGCGTTGCGAAGCCGGGTCCTTCACCCAGAACGTGATCTTGATGATGTCATCAACCGTTCCGCCGGCGGCCTCGACGTCCCCTCGAATCGCCGCGAAAACGTTCGCCACCTGCTGCTCCAGCGTGGGTGGCAGCGTGCGGGTGCCCGGATTGGAACCGCCGATGACGCTGGACATCACGATATTGCCGATCCGGCTCGCATTTGGGATCGGGTTCTCGTGCCGGGCGATCGGGCCGTTGATGCTTTGACGCCTTGCCATGTCTCGCCCCCTATTCGGCAGCCGTCTCGGCCGCGCGGAACACCGGCACGCCTTCGGCTTGGTCCGCGAGCGCCTCGGGCCCCTCGGTCGGCAATGCCACGGCGAAATTCAGCGCTGCGTCTATGTCGCCTTCCCACACCTCGCGCGGCAGTTCGTACAGCAACTCGACACCATAACCGTTGGGGTCATTGATGTACAGGCTGTGCGTCATGCCATGGTCGACGCGCCGGTTGAACTTCACCCCCCGGCTCTGCACGTATTCAAGCTGACGCAGCCACGAATCGCGATCCGGAAACGCAATCGCGATGTGGCTGATCGCCATCGGCATCCCGTTCATGGCCCATTCGGCGGGCGGCGGCGGCAAGTCGGGGTTCTCGATCAGCGCGATATCGTGATGGTTCATCTGCCCGCCATGGTCGCCGCTGTAGAAGCGCATGCTCGGCGGGTTCGGACGTTGCGGTGTGGTCTTCAATTCGCCGACTTGCTTGAAACCCACGATTTCGGTCCAGAACTGG
>DASWON010000208.1:0-14092 GCA_036398735.1 Rhodopila sp. | reverse complement strand
TAAGGCTTT
Source organism: Rhodopila sp. (assembly GCA_036398735.1). GTDB lineage: Bacteria > Pseudomonadota > Alphaproteobacteria > Acetobacterales > Acetobacteraceae > Rhodopila. The sequence continues at coordinate 14,083 of DASWON010000208.1, read as the reverse complement.
GTTGCAGAAGAACTTTCGCTCATTCAGAGCCCCGATGCACCTGATTCGTGTGAGAAATGCGGACTAGAACGTTTCGGCGCCCACAGGCAGGAAATCCCGACCAAGATTCCTCACCGCGTAGCACGCGACAATCAGAAAACTCCGTGCAGGAACCAGCGCATGTCGCCGGTGTCCGCATCGCTGCCATTACCCCGGCGGAACAGCCAGAAGCGGCGACCGTCCTCGTCCTCCACCCGGAAATAGTCGCGCACCGAGAGCCATTCCCGGTCGCGCTTCCACCACTCCCCGGCGATACGCTCCGGCCCGTCGGCATGGCGCACCCGATGCCGTACCCGGCGCCAGGTGAAGGCAACCGGTGGATGATCCGGCAGCAGCGCCATCGCCTCGATTGGCTGCGGCGGATCAAGCAGCCGCACCGGACGCGGCAGATCGGCTGGCCAACCGCCAGTGACCCGCGACAGCGGCGCCACATGACGCAGCGATCGTTCGGGCACATCGCTCTCCACTGGTGCGATGCGGAAAATCCGCGACTCCCCCAGGCGGTTCGCCAGCCGATCCACCAGCGGGGCAAGATCAGGGGAGGCTGCTTCCACCAGAGACGACGCGGTCTGCACGAAACCCAAGGGATCGGCGACCGCGACGACCAGTCGCATGGCTTCGATCCCCAGACCAGGATCGATCCGCTCCAGCCGCTCATCCAGCATCCGTCCGAGATGACGGGCATCACGCCCAGGACGCGCGGTCCCGACACGGATCGCCTGCACCGATGCGTCCACCCGCTCGAACAGCATATCCAGCCGGCGTGCCCCCTGCCCGGCCCGCTCCAGATCGCCACAGACCATGCCAACGAGGTGAGCGATGACTGAGGAGAAAGCCTCCGCCGTCAGCAGCGGCTCGACGAAGGTCAGCCTGGCCTGGATCAATGCCGGCGGAACCACCGGCACGATCGGCTCGAACACCTGTCCCGCCACCTGATCCAGCCTTAGCGCCAGCACCGTCCCGAAGCGTCGCACCAAGGGCGCCCTGGCAGCGGCGGCCAGCGGACCGATCCGCTCGAACCCCATCAGCCGCAATTCGGCCAGAATATCAGCCGGCAGCCGCAACGCCTCGACCGGAAAATCCGCCATGACCGCCGCGCCCGGCGGCACCACGCCGCCGCCGCCAAACCGAGCGATTGCGTGCGCGACAGCCGGGGTGTCGGCGACGGCGGCACAGGCGGTCCAGCCCTGGGCGCTCAACCGTGCCACCAGATCGCGCAACAGCCTGGTCTCCCCACCATGCAGATGCGCGCTGCCGGTGACATCGATCCATAGTCCGTCCGGCGGGTCGACGGCGGCGAGCGGCGCGTAGCGCAGACACCATTCCGCCAGCCCGGCCAATGCATCAGGCCCAGGCGGTGCATCAGAAAGACCAGGGCGCGGCCCTGGACCCCCAAAGGGGGCTTGCCCCCTTTGATCCCGGTCAGGGGTACAGGGCCTGGGTCCTTTCGGCGAGTCCGGAGTAGAGCCTGGGTCTGTCTCAGGCCGCTCGGATCGACTGGCGGGGAAGGTCGGAAACCAGACCGAGACGACCCGTCGCATCACAAGCCTCCACTATCCAGGACCCCGGTTCACCGCCACGGCATCGTGTCAGATCCAGCTTCCACCGGGCGCGGCCGAGGCCCGGCGTATCCGGCGCCTGCGGCAAGGCGGGGGGCGAGGGCAGCGCGGCGATGCGCCAGCGGGTGACGGCAGCCGTCGGCTCGTCCAGCGCCGGATCATCGAAGCTGGGACTGCGGCGGATCAGAATGGCCAGGATGCCGGCCTGCTCCGCCGCCAGTTGCAGCCGCCGAGAGGCAACAAGGCTGAGCCGTCCGGTGTGTTCAGCCACCACGGCCGCGAGACCGGCATGGCGCAGGCCCTCCTCCATGACCGGCAGCACGTTCTTGCCGGCCTCGACGAACAGCACCCGGTCCGGCTGCAGCCCGGCGCCGGCGAGGCCAGGGGCAAACAGATCGGCCTGCCGCAGCACCCACAGGATAGGTCCGTCAAGCCGGGCCAGAATACCGGCGGCAAACAGGGTCGCGGCAGCGGCGTGTTCCGTGTCGGCCCCGGCCGAGGCCGCTTCATGCAGCGCACCGAGGCGAATCCCACCGGTCGGCAGCACGCCATCAATCGCTTCGAGACCCAGGGGGAGTGACTGCGCCTCCACACCCCGGGAATGAATGCGCTCAATCCGCGCGATCTGGTCGCGCAGCCTGGCGATGGCGGGCGATGGAGCGGCGGCGGCAGGCGGCACTGCCGCTGACACCGATCCCGCCACCGGCTTCCTCGCTGGGGACACAGATGGCGCGTCTCGCCGAGGGGCGCGTGGCTTCTCAGGAATGTCCAGTACGGTCATGTTCATGGCAGCAGTTTCCAGACCAGCAATACCCAAAGCGGGAATGCCCCAACCGGTATCAGTGGGTTAGCGTCAGGGCGGATCGTGGGAAGCCCGACCCAATGAAGGCGGGTCACATGAAGGTGGATTACACGAAGGATACCTGCGAACATAATAAGAACTTACGACCTGGTCAGCCGCAGAGTCGAGTCTCTTCCGCACATTGAATTTCGGCTCGACACCCCTTGCACGACAGCCGCGCGGCACGGCCCCGCCTTGGCCGAAGTCGGTGCAAGGCCAACTGCCGGGTGAAAAGGCCTGAGCACAGGCGGCTGTCCCGGCTGCACGGCCCATCCCGGTGCCGCCGGGCCCGGTTCCCGCCTTCGTCTCTCCCCTCCACCAGCAGGATCGACGCCGCTCCCGGCCCGTATGCTGCCGGCTTTAACTGCCAAGCTGCTGGAATGGCTGGTGGTGCCGAGGCGCCTCCCTCGTAGGGGCGCAATACATCCTATTCGCCGTTTCGGTTGCTCCCTCGTCGTCGCATGCTTAATGACTGGGTTCCAAGGGCCGTCGGCCCTTGGCGGGGCGTGGGGCGGAGCCCCGGTTGTCCTGTCTGACTCCTGGCCGGAATGTCCGCAGTATCCGCGGGCTTCCTGGAAAGTAGTTGACCCAGTGACCGTTTCCGACGCTTTGCGACTTGGCTTTGGCTTCACCTTCGCCGATCTCGCCGTCCGCGACGGGCTGATCCGGCTCGACCGGCTGTTCCTTGAAGCGCTGAGCGGACAGGACGCAGCGCTGCATCAGCGACTGCTGGCGGCGCGGGCGGCTCCCGCGAGCCTTACCATCCGCGACGAGTCCGATGTGGTCGTGGCCCTCGGCCCGCATCTGAACGCATTCATCGCCACACTGTTCGGTATCGAGGCGGAAGTTGACGCGCTGACCGAAGAAACGCTCGCACTCGACCCGATCCACGCCTGCAAGCGCCTGTTCGTGCAGCGGCAGGCGGTGAAGAAATACCCCGACCCGGCCGGCTTCGACGGACCGGAACTGCGGGCGGCGCTGGAAGGTCGGATGGGTGAGGCACTGACCGAACTGGCATTCGCCTCGCATGTCACCGGTTGGGAAAACGACGCCGAGGCGCTGGACGCAGCGCTGCGCTATGCCGCGTGGGCGACGCTGACACCGCAGGGTCAGGCGGCGCACAAAGGTGGCACGCTGTTCCGGGTGCCGCACCGGGTCGATCCGCAGCATCTGGTGCCGGTGGAGACGATCGAGCGTGACGGCGTTACCATGCTGCGCCTGCCGGAGCATGAGTGGCGACACCGCGAGGGGTTCGCGCTGACCGATCACGGCATGAACACCCAGCAGGCACTGGACCAGGTCAATTACTGCATCTGGTGCCATACGCAGGGCAAGGATTCCTGCAGCCGCGGCCTGAAGGATCGCAAAACCGGCGGGTTTCAGAAGTCGGTGTTCGGGGTCACCCTGGCCGGCTGCCCGCTGGACGAGAAGATTTCGGAAATGCACACGCTCCGAGCTGCCGGCCATGTGCTGGGGGCGTTCGCGACGATCGCCATCGACAACCCGATGATGGCGGCAACCGGCCATCGCATCTGCAACGACTGCATGAAGGCCTGCATCTATCAGAAACAGGAAGCGGTGGACATTCCGCAAGCCGAAACTTCGGTTCTCAAGGACGTGCTCAAGCTGCCGTGGGGCTTCGAAATCTATTCGCTGCTGACGCGCTGGAACCCGCTGGACATTCACCGTCCCCTGCCCCGGCCGGACAGCGCCCGAAAAGTGCTGATCGTCGGGCTCGGGCCGGCCGGATTCACCCTGGCACATCACCTGATGAATGATGGCCACACTGTTGTCGCGGTCGACGGCCTGAAGATCGAACCGCTGAATTTCGACGTGTCGGCTCCGGTGCGCGATGTGCAGATGCTGTTCGAGAGCCTGGATGATCGCGTGATGGCCGGGTTCGGTGGTGTAGCCGAGTACGGCATCACCGTCCGCTGGAACAAGAATTACCTGAAGCTGGTCCGGCTTCTGCTGCAGCGGCGCACCGCGCAGTTCGCGCATTTTGGCGGCGTCCGCTTCGGCGGAGGGGCGACGCTGTCGATGGATGACGCCTGGGCGATGGGCTTCGACCACATCGCCCTGTGCATGGGGGCGGGCAAGCCGACCGTGCTGGACATCCCCAACGGCCTGGCTCGCGGCGTGCGGCAGGCCTCCGACTTCCTGATGGCGCTGCAGCTGACCGGGGCGGCCAAGCGCTCCTCGATCGCCAATCTGCAGCTTCGCATGCCGGTCGTGGTGATCGGCGGCGGCCTGACGGCGATCGATACCGCGACCGAGAGTCTCGCCTACTACGTTCGCCAGGTCGAGAAATTCTCCACCCGTTACCATACGTTGGTGTCAGAGAAGGGCGAAATGACGGTGCGGCTGCGCTGGACACCCGAGGAAGCCGAAATCGCCAACGAATTCCTCGCGCACGCGGCCGCCATCCGCGCCGAACGTGACAGCGCCGCGGTCGAGGGGCGGGAGCCCCGGCTGGCCGCGCTGCTGGACAGTTGGGGCGGCGCAACCATCGCCTATCGCCGCAGGCTGGTCGACAGTCCGTCGTACACGCTGAACCACGAGGAAGTCGCCAAGGCGATGGAAGAAGCCGTCCGCTTCGCCGAGGGTCTCACGCCCGCCGCCGTCGAAATCGACCGCTTCGGACATGCCGCCGCGTTAAGGCTGACGCAGGCTGACGGCTCCGAGGTGACGCTGCCGGCACGTGCCGTTCTGGTGGCGGCAGGCACGCAGCCCAATACAGTCCTGGCACGCGAAGACCATCGTATTCAGCTGGATGGTCGTTACTTTCAGGCAGTGGATGAAAACGGAGAAAAAGTCGAGCCGATTCGTGGCCTCGCCAAGCCGGAGCAGACCCACGTGCTGATGCATCGCGCCGCGAATGGCCGCTTCATCAGTTTCTTCGGCGACCTGCATCCAAGCTTTTTTGGCAATGTCGTCAAGGCTATGGGTGGTGCCAAGCGCGGCTATCCCGTGGTCTCCCGAACCCTCGCCGCGCAACCGTCAACGAATGTGTCCGGTCCCGATCTGATTGCAATGGCGCGCGACAGCCTGACCGCGACCGTGCACGCCGTGCACCGGCTGACCCCCACGATCGTCGAGGTGGTGATCCGCGCGCCCGCCGCCGCCAGGGCTTTTCGCCCCGGCCAGTTCTACCGCCTGCAGAACTTCGAGGTTCTGGCTGCGCACGACGACGAACCGGGCATCGGGCGCACGCTGCTCAACATGGAGGGGCTGGCGATGACCGGTGCCTGGACCGATCCCGCGGCCGGTCTGGTCAGCGTGATCGCTCTGGAGATGGGCGGCAGTTCCGATCTTTGTGCGATGCTGCGGCCGGGTGAGCCGGTGATCCTGATGGGACCGACCGGCACGCCGACCGAGATCCATGCCGACGCCACGGTCGCGCTGATCGGTGGCGGGCTCGGCAACGCGGTGCTGTTCTCGATCGGTGCGGCAACCCGGGCCGCCGGATCGAAGGTGATCTACTTCGCCGGCTACAAGGCGATCCGCGACCGCTACAAGGTGACGGAAATCGAGCGAGCCGCCGACGTCATCGTCTGGTGCTGCGACGAGGCGCCGGGGTTCGAGCCAAACCCCGGCCGCCCGCAGGACCGCAGCTTCGTGGGCAACATCGTCCAGGCCATGGCGGCCTACGGGTCCGGAGCGCTGGGCGATCAGGCGGTGCCTCTCTCCGATGCTGACCACATGATCGTCATCGGTTCCGACCGCATGATGCAGGCCGTCGGCGCGGCGCGGCACGGATTACTGGCGGGTTGCCTGAAGCCGGGGCACAGCGCGATCGGGTCGATCAACTCCCCCATGCAGTGCATGATGAAGGAAGTGTGCGCCCAGTGCCTGCAGCCGCAGATCAACCCCGAAACGGGCGAACGGACGGTTGTCTTCTCGTGCTTCAACCAGGATCAGGCGCTGGACCGGGTGGATTTTCCGGCACTGCATGAGCGGCTGGGACAGAACGGCGCTCAGGAAAAACTGACGGCGCAGTGGATCGATCGCGCACTGCGGCGTCTGGCGATGCGCCCGTCGCTTGCCGCCGGGTAACGGCTGCCCGAGCGGACTGGGAGCCGGAGTTCTATCCGGCGGGCTCCCGAGTTCCCTCGTGGAGGGCAGCTATCGTATGTATCGCCAGCCTACGCTTACCCACGACGAACGCCGTTGTGGCGCTTCGGCCGCCGCTCCGTGACAGCGGCCGACCCTATCGACGAGAGGCCTGAAGGGCCGCCGGCGTACGCACGCAGGGACAACAGATAGCCACGGCCGGCTGTTCGACCTCGGGTCGTTCCCGCGGCCCGACTTCAGCGCCATTGCGCGGTGTTGGAAGCGTGTTGCTTATCTCTTGTCTGTCATAAGACCTATCGGGCCGGATCTTTCGCCCGACCACCCGGGGCTTAGGGAATTCGCGGTGCAGTCGTGGATCACCGGGCCGCAGCCCGGTGATGACACAGAAGCAGGGCCGATCCCTCGCTCGCGTGCCGCTCGCCGGTGATGACACGGAGGCTGGCCACCTGCCAACTCCTCGCTCGCCGGTAATGACACGGAGGTTGGCTGCCCGGCGGCGTTTCCAGTCGCACTGGAGTACTCTATGCGTCCGCCTTGGTCAAAGTCCGGTCGTGCAAGGTTTGCAGGGTGATTTCGAGAGCCGCACCCAGACCATCGGCGAGCGAGGGTGCCTCCGCTGCCCCGACATGTGCGGCCCTGGCGAACTGGCGGCCCATGGCTGTCAGACGTTCGAAACCCAGCAACCCGGCGCTGCCAGCGATGGCGTGGGCTGCATCGGCAAGCTGATCCGCCGATCGTACGATTGCATCCGGCTGCCGTAATCCGCTGAGCAAGGCTTCCCCGCGTTCGGCGATCTCGTCCAGGTAGGAGGCGATGATCTCAGGGTCGAGATAGGTGGCAGTGCGCTCGAATGCAGCTGCATTGAACACCTGCAGGTCCGACCCGAGGACTGGGATGGCATCGTCGACAGCGCGGGATTTCGGACGCAGGTCTTCAATGTTCATCGTCCCTGCCTCGCTCGCCCGCAATACGGCCGAGAGCAACGTCTCCGGGTCGAAGGGTTTGGACACGTGCCCGTTCATGCCGGCGTTGCGGCACTCCTCCACCTGTTCGGTGAATGCCTGGGCGGTCAAAGCCACGATCGGGACCCGTCCGCGTTCCCCTTCCAGAGCCCGGATCCGCCGCGTTGCCTCCAGCCCGTCCATCTCTGGCATGCGCACGTCCATCAGGACGACGTCGAAGTGAGCCTCGCTGATCGCCGAGATCGCCTCTGAGCCGCCCGCGACGCAGGTGACCTCATGGCCGGCGGCACGCAGGAACGATCCGGCGATATCGCGGTTCATGACGACGTCGTCGACGACCAGGATCTTCAGAACGACCGGCGACGGCATCTGGATATCGGCAGGAAGCTCGGTCTCGCTGGCGGATGGCTGAGCCGGGGGTGAGATTGCAACTGTATCCAATGGCAGTTCCAGCCAGAAGACACTGCCTCCGTTCGGGTTGTCGTGGTGGCCGAGACAGCCCCCCAGCAGCGCCGCCAACCGGGCCGACAACCCGAGACCGAGCCCGGCGCCCTCAACGCCGCGCGTGGCTTCATCGTTAAGGCGTTCAAAGTCCCGGAACAGACGCCGCCGCTCGGTAGCCGGGATTCCCGGACCGGTATCGGCGACCTCGATTCGCAGCACGAAGGCGTCCGTCACGTGTCGCAGGCGCAGTTCGATCGAACCCTTTGCGGTGTATTTCACTGCATTGCCGAGCAAGTTGAGCAGAATCTGCCGCAGTCGCGTCGGATCAGTGACGACAGCGTGGCGAGTATTGCGTGCCACCGAAATGGTGAGCGCGAGGTGCTTGGCATCCGCCTGCGGCCGGACCAGATCGAGGCATGCCATGGCGACTGTCAGCACGTCGATCTCGACGGCCTGGAGTTCGACGCGTTCCGCTTCGATCTCGGAGAGGTCCAGGACGCCGGTGATGATTTGAAGCAGGTGCTTGCCGGCACCGAGCATCGCGGCGACCCGTTCATTCTGGGTGGGATTGAGGCCGCCCTCCATCCGCAGCAGTTCTGCATATCCGAGTATGCCATTCAACGGTGTGCGCAACTCATGGCTCATACCGGTCAGGAAGCGTGACTTGGCCCAGTTCGCCCGATCCGCGACATCGCGTGCCGTCGCAAGGCTGCGGGCGAGGCGCTCCAGTTCCGTATTCGCGGCACGCAACTCCCGTTCACGCTCCACCGGCTCGCTTTGATCCTGCACGAATGCGGTGAAGAGCCGCATTCGTGGGAGGATCACTTCACCGATGGCGAGCTTCATCGGAAATGTGGAGCGGTCGCGGCGCTGACCGAAACCGACGATCGGACGCTCACCCGTGGCGGCAAAGCCGGTCCCGTTGGGATTATACTGTTGCCAGTCCACCGAAGGCAGCAGCGCGCTGATGTTGCGGCCAATGATCTCAGCGGCGGTATATCCGAACAGACGCGCGGCGGCGACGCTGAAGGAATGGACGGTTCCCTGGGCGTCGATGACGATCATGGCGTCGGGCACAGTGTCCAGGATCGAGCGAAGCAACGCCTCTCTGCGCTCCAGATCAGCATGGATGCGTTGTGCCTCGGAGAGATCGCGGGCGATCTTGGACACGCCGATGATGGTGCCGTTGTCATCTCTGATTGGCGAGACGGTCAGGGAGACGGGGATGATCCTACCGTCCTTGCACTGCCGCTTCGTCTCGAAATGCTCGATCTTTTCGCTGCGGCGGATCCGATCGATGATCACCGTTTCCTCGTCGATCCGGTCCCATGGAATGATGCGGGTGATCGGCTGGCCGATGATCTCACTCGTGGAGTATCCAAACATCGATTCGGCCGCCTTGTTCCATGACATCACCCGGCCGTTGAGGTCCTTTCCGACGATCGCATCGTCGGAGTTTTCGGCGATCGCAGCGAGCCAGAAGCGGGCATCCTCAAACCAGTCCCGCCCGGCGTTCGGAACGTCACGGCGAGAGGGCGTCTGCCTCGTGTCACCGGCGGATTGGTGCTGCGGCGTCCCGCTGTCTGTCGATGCGCCGGCTGGTCCCGCGGCGGCGGCCGCATTGGCGGTTTCGGATCTTGCTTCAATTGCCACTTTGGTCTCCTGGATTTATCATTACTATATCAATTATTTTGGCGACTAAGCACATGACCTTGACTGTTCTGACTTAATCAAGAGGCACCAATTTTCAGTGACTGTCGAACCCAGTATTTTGCTGAGGTGATTTCTCCTGCATCCGGACCGACTGGCGGACCTTTCGTGGTTGGTGGCAATCGCGACCAGGGACTATTCGTACCGCACCATTGAAAAGCATAAGTATGAACAAAGTATTAACGGATTGCCGACTGGCCGGAAAATCTCTTGGCCCCGCGAGCATACATCTGCATGCTCCGACGACGCTCCCTTCGCGACAGCCGGCAGGGACGCACCGCAGTTTCTCGAGCAAACCCAGTTCCGATGCTCCGGCAGCCGGATTGTTCGCCCGCCGGATGGTGATGCCCCACCGGCCGGACCGGCCCGTGAGGCATCGGTCACTGGTCAGGCGTTGGCACCGGCGATGATGTCACCGAACAGGTCCCAGGTCTTACCCGTCCAGCGCATCAGCTGAAGCTGGCGGATCGGACGGTAGTTGGTTCCGCTGGTGTTGATCTTGATCCCCGGCAGCAGCACGGGGTTTTCCAGATCATGCAGGCTTGTCGCCTGCTTCAGCATGTTTTCCCGCGACAGGTCGTCGCCGCATTGCCGCAGAACCGCGGCCATTGTGTAGGTCAGGCCGAAGCCGGAAACGTTGCCGGCGTCCTTCACGTCGCCCTCCGGGTAGTATTTCGCCATGAACGCCCGCCACGTCTTCATGCCCGCGTCGTTCTCCCAGCGCGGGTCGGTGGGATCCTTCAGATACGCCGAACTGATGATGCCGATGCCATTCTCGGGGCCGGCCGGCAGCATGACGGCGCCGACCGACACCGATACCCCGGACAGCACATGCAGCGGCTTCCAGTTCATCCCGGCGACCTTGCGGATCGACTGGGCGGCGAATTTGGGGGAAGCGACGGTCATCAGCACGTTCACGCCGGCCGCCTGCAGGCTGACCAACTGGCTGTCGATCGTGGCGTCGGTCGATTCGTAAGATGCGCTGACCACCTGCCGCTCGTAGCGGTCCCGCAGCACATCGCGGACGCCGTGCAGGTAGTCCTTGCCAAAGTCATCGTTCTGATACAGCACGCCGATCTTTGCGTCGGGCCGCTGCGCCAGAATATACTTGGCATAGACCTGCGACTCGGTCACGTAGCTGGGCTGCCAGCCGATCGTCCACGGATGCTCGCCGTAGTCGCCCCACTTGTCCGCTCCTGTGGCGAGGAACAGCTGCGGCACCTGCTTCTGATTGACATAGCGCACGGTGGCTGAGTTCATCGCGGTGCCCAGTGGAGCGAACAGCGCGGCGACCTTGTCCTGCTCGATCAGCCGGCGGGTCTGTTCCACCGTCTTGGGCGGGCTGTAGCCGTCGTCGTAGGAAATGAAGTTGATCTTGCGGCCGGCAAACCCACCTTCGTCGTTCAACATACGGAACATCGCCGCCATCGCCTTGCCGATCGTGCCGTAGGCCGATGTCGGGCCGCTGTAGGGCATGGTGTTGCCGAGACGAATTTCCGTGTCGGTCACGCCCGGCGTCTCGGCGGCGCGGAGGATGGCCGGAGCGGCGGGAATAATACCCGCCGCTCCGGCAGTGCCAAGCAATGCGCGTCTTCGCAGCATGAAACTGATTCTCCCTGGTTGGCGGCCCGTGTTCCCGGACCTGCCCGGCCAGCTTAGGCCCGCGGGGTTCCGCCGCACCAAGAAAAATCATTTAAGCCGGGCCGGGTGGTCCGATCCCAACGCTCGCTACCTACGGCGGTGGGGTCGGAGCCACCCAATCGGCGGCTGCGTGCAAATTCGACGGTTTGTTCCGTTAGACTCCGGTCACTAGGTCCCGATGCCGCCAATCGCCAGATACTTGATCTCGAGGTAGTCCTCGATCCCGTACTTGGATCCCTCGCGTCCGAGACCGGAGGACTTCATCCCGCCGAACGGCGCCTCTGCGGTGGAGATGATGCACTCGTTGATGCCGATGATGCCATATTCCAGCGCCTCGCCGACGCGGAAGATGCGGCCGATGTCGCGCGCATAGAAGTAAGCGGCAAGGCCGAACTCAGTATCATTGGCCAGCTGGATCGCTTCCTCCTCGGTCTTGAAGCGAAACAGCGGCGCGACCGGGCCGAAGGTTTCCTCGCGGAAGATCAGCGCCTCATGCGGCACGTTCGCGAGCACCGTCGGCTCATAGAAGTTGCCGCCAAGCCGGTGTCGCTTGCCGCCGGTCACGACGGAGGCGCCCAGCGAGAGAGCGTTCGCGATGTGCTCCTCAACCTTCTTCACGGCGTCGGTGTTAATCAGCGGGCCCTGACTGACACCAGGCTCCATCCCGTTGCCGACCTTCATCGCTTCAACCGCTGCCTTCAGCTTTGCTGAGAAGGCTTCGTACACCCCGTCCTGCACAAGGATGCGGTTGGCACACACGCAAGTCTGTCCAGTGTTGCGGAACTTGCTGCCCATGGCACCAACCACCGCGGCATCCAGATCCGCGTCATCGAACACGATGAAAGGAGCATTGCCGCCCAGCTCCATGCTGGTCTTCTTGATCGTCGGCGCACACTGGGCCAGCAGCTTCGCGCCGACCTCGGTCGAGCCGGTGAACGACAGTTTGCGGACCAGCGGGTTGGCGGTCAGTTCGCCACCCATTGCGCTGGAACTGCCAGTCAGGATGTTGCACACGCCCGCCGGCATTCCCGCCCGCTCCGCCAGAACGGCAAGTGCGAGCGCCGAGAACGGGGTCTGGCTGGCTGGGCGGATGACGCCGGTGCAGCCTGCCGCCCAGCCGGGGCCGGCCTTGCGGGTGATCATCGCACTCGGGAAGTTCCAAGGCGTGATCGCGGCGAACACCCCGATCGGCTCTTTCAACACGAGGATGCGGCGCCCCTTGGCATTCTGCGGGATGGTATCGCCGTAGATCCGCCGCGCCTCCTCGGCGAACCACTCGATGAAGCTGGCGGCATAGACAATCTCGCCGCGGCTTTCACCAAGCGGCTTGCCCTGTTCGGCGGTCATGATGACCGCTAGGTCGTCGGCGTTCGCCAGCATCAGGTCGGACAATTTCCGCAGAATGGCGGAGCGGTCCTTGGCCAGCATGGCACGCCAGGCGGGATAGGCCGCATTCGCCGCCTCGATGGCGCGGCGGGTTTCGGCCACCCCCATGTTCGGCACCTCACCGACCGCCTCGCCGGTGGCGGGGTTCTTCACGACGATGGTCTGGCCGCTGTCGGCCTCGACCCACTTGCCGTCAAGGTAATTCGCTTGCCGGAACAGCGTCGGATCCTTCAGCGGCAGCGGCGAAACGGGGTTCAGCATGGTGGGGGTCCTCCTATCCCTGGATTGTTCGAAACATAGTGACCGGCCCGCACCCTGTCAGGGGGGGTCAGTCATCGGGTCCGCCATACGGGCGCGGGGGTCCAAAGGGGGGAAGCCACGGCGGGCAAGCCACAGGGGACAGATAAGCCACAGGGGACAGATCGAGGGAAGCAGGCGGTCGCGGGAGCCAGGCACGTCATTCGCGACTGCAACCAAAAGCGCCGCCCGGGATTGTAATCCGTGGCATCAGCCCGGACGCCAGCCATTCCCGGACCCTCCCCCCTCCTGCCGCCCATGGAAGGATCGACCCTTGCCGTCAATCGCACCGCCGGTGCCCCCGTCTTCGATCGATAGTCTCAGCACGTCACTGCAGCGCAATATCCACGCGCTCGAGGAGCGGCGTGAACGGGAGGCTGCCAACGCGACGCGAGAAGAACGCATTGCCAATGGCATCACAACCTTTACCGGCAGCATGTGGTTCGTCTACCTGCACCTGGTCATCTACAGCGTCTGGATCATGCTCAACCTTGGTATCGTTCCCGGAGTAGCTGGTTTCGACCGATCATTCGGCATGCTGGCGATGGAGGCGTCGGTCGAAGCGATCTTTCTGTCCACCTTTGTCCTGATCGCGCAGAACCGCATGACCGCTGCCGCCAGCCAACGCGCGGATCTCGATCTGCAGATCAGTTTGCTGACGGAGCACGAACTGACCAAGCTGGTGGAACTGGTGACCGAAATCCGCGGCCGGCTTGACCTCGACCCCGCGCCATCGCCTGAGATCGAGGAGATCACGCGGGATGTGGCGCCCGAGGCCGTGTTGAACGCCATCGAGGAACGCCGGAGGGCCGATTGACGACCCGGAGAGGACAGCCAATGCGACAGGCCTGCGGGTCCGGCGCGGTACGGCGTCCTGACTTTGGCGGAACTCCGGCCACTGCAACTCCGGGTGTCATCCTTCCGAGCGTCATCCTTTTGCGTCTTTTATCTTCGGGATCGCTGCGCCTGATTGCCGCCAGGCAGAAACCCCTCCCGCATCTGAAGGCTCTGCGTCAGGCGTCGCCACGAGGAACGACTAGGTCGAATGCTTGCGCGTGGCCCGGCAGCGAACCGCTGGCGGGCAAGCTCTGGTCCGGCCCAATGACACCCTGGCGGTCGGACAGCTCCGC
>DASWON010000207.1:0-13951 GCA_036398735.1 Rhodopila sp. | reverse complement strand
ACCGTCGGGGCAATGCATGCCAGCCCATGCTCCAGACATGCCCGGCGCGTTGGCAGTGAGGAACACAGTCTGGCCGTTCTTATGGACCACAATCCGGAGGCTGCGATGTCGGTCGCCCGATGGAACCGGCGCAGACTGCTTCCGACGGGGTTGACTTGCCGCGAAAGCAGCATCACCGCCGTCGTGGCCCGGACGCCGCCCGCCTGGCACACGATCCGGCCGCCGCGGCAGGGTGGCGGCTCAGCTTCTCCCGTTCAGTACCGGTTGGGCCATCCTGCTCGCGGTCCTCGTCACAGTTGGCTTGTCGTATCCAGCACCAGGTCGCCGAAAGGGCTGGCTCGGACTGAGGCGATAGACTCTTCGGCGCCCCACCGGGTCGATCCAGGTCGACCATCTGTCGCCGAAATTCCGGCGGGTAAGGGCGGTGACTTTCCGGCATTCGCGAAATCTACATCCCAGGTGGAGCGGTCCCCACCGAAACGGGTTAACCTCTATCCCGCCGTCGATCATGGGCACGAGGAACCGTACAACCAGTCCGATCGCCGCGGCAGGTTGTCGGTGAACAGCCAGCAACCCGAGAAGCAGGCCGGCGGCTGTGGGTGCGGCAAGCCAAAGCGTCACGGGAGCCACCTGTGATGGCCACGCGTGGGTACTAGCCTGTGGCCCCGGTATCGTCGGTTCTCCATATCCAGCATTTCAGCTCCATGTTCCATGACGGCGACCGCCGTTCTGCTGCGGACGGGTTGTGCGATCGCTTGGACATGGTCGGCTCCCGACCGGAGGTGTCCACGCATCGCTTGCCTGACAGGCTATCAGGGCCGCCGTGAGACGAATGTTAATCGGTTCACCGTCGGCGGCTTGATGTGGTCGGGCCGGCCCATGGATGCTTGGAACCCGTTGCCGTCGCCTCAGCACAAAGCGCTAGGTAATCCGGCTGTTTGGGGCATTGGTGACGGCTCGAAATCCAACATTTCGCAACGATGAGCGTCTTGGCAATGTATCACAAGTCAGACAGAAGCGACAGAATTTCGTCGCGACGTTCGGCACGTGCGATTGTCCAGACCGTGAGACGAAACCGAATTTGCCAATTATGCTGGATCGAGCCCCGCGACGGCGTTTGTCATGATCAGGCTGCACCGGCCAGAAGTGCCACGCCATTGATCTGATCGGTGACCGGCTGGACCAATCCCGCTGGCCCGCGCGACCGGGGCGACGTCGCGGCCAGGTGGCCGCTCTTGCGATCGCCCGTCATCGATGTGCTCGCGTGAGCCCGTTCCGCCTTGGCCAACCGCGACCGCGCCCGGCCAAGCGCGCCTTACCTCGGCCGGCGAATGGTCCTCAGCTTTCCGCTGTTGCCGCCGCCGCAGAAGAAGCGATCGCCGCCGTCGCTCTCGAGGCCGGACACGCTGACGCCGGGCGGCATCTCGAGCCGCTCGAGGACGTTCCCCGTTTCCGGGTCGACGTGCCTCAGATCGCTTTCGTCACCCTCCCAGGTGCCGTGCCAGAGTTCGCCGTCGACCCAGGTGACGCCGGTGACAAAGCGGTTGGATTCGATGGTGCGGAGCACGGCGCCGGTTTCTGGATCGACCTGATGGATCTTGCGCCCACGGTGCTGGCCGACCCAAAGCGTGCCTTCAGCCCAGGCGAGCCCCGAGTCCCCGCCATCACCGGGCGCCGGGATCGTGCTGACCACTTCGCCGGTCCTGGGATCGATTTTCCGGATCACTCTCCCGGCGATCTGGAACAGGTGCTTTCCGTCGAACGCCGTTCCCGCGTTCCCGGCGATCTCGAGGGTGCCGACGATCTCCCCGCTTTCGGGATCAAGGGCGTTGAGGCGATCGCCGGAGGCGAACCAGACCCGTTGTCCGTCGAAGCTGACGCCGTGTACGCTTTCGACGCCAGGAAAGGGACCATACTCGCGAAGAAGTTCGGCGCGCGTGTGCTTCATAGCCGCATTCTATCCCTGCGTCAGCGGGGCCGGGAGTAACAAGCCGGTCGGGAAACCCGGCACGCTCGATGACGTCCAGCGGCGGGCCCGGCCCTGACCGAAAGATCCGACCCTGCCAGCTTCCGCCAGTGCTTTGAGCGCACGCTGGACGGATCGGGGGCTGACGCGGAGTGCCAGCGCGAGCGCCGAACTCGACCACGGTTCGCCATCCGCGAGCACGGCCAGCAACTCGCCATGGTCTCCGTCGACGGGCGGCACGAGCACCGCGACCGTCTGTGCGCTTTTTGGCTTCATCAGGAAGCCGCGGGTCGTCGCATTCGATCCGGCCAGCGGCCAGAGTGTCTTGCGGAGCCGCCCGATTTCAACGCGCAGCCGCGCGCGATGTGAGTCATCCGCATCGCGCGCCCGGAAAGCGCGCGCGATCAGCGTTTCGCGCGACACATCTTCGGGCCACGCCTCTGCGAGCGCTTGGACGAGAGCGAACAGTATCGGACGACCGGCAAACGGAACGACCGTCGTCCCGGCACGCACCGCACGGCGGCAGGCATCGATCACGAGCGCACCGGAGTCGAGCAGCGCCTCGACTTCGGCGAGTCCGAGCAGTCGTTTCTCATCTCGCACGACGAGGCGCGCGGCAGGTGCGGCGAGCGCGTGTGAGGCTCGGTTGACTTCGGCGCTGAGCGAAGCGATCCCCGTCTCCCGCGCGGCGTGCCGGGCCCGATCGAGTGCGGCGCGTGCGGGCTCCGCTCGAACCCGCCGCATCGCGATGCCGGCCGCGACCAGCCAATATCCGGTCCATGACGCCTGTGGCAGCACCGCGACATCGAGTGCGTCGAGCGTCCGTTCGGCGTCGTCGAGACGCCCGGTCAGAAGGAGGCACCGGGCTTCGAGATAGCCGGCATGCGCGGCGTTTGCCCGATCCCCGTGCGCTTCGAGCGCCGCCCGCGCTGCCCCAAGCATCTGCTGGGGCCTGCTGAGATCGCGTGATGCGAGTGCGATTTCCGCTTCGGCGACCACACACCGTGCGCGTGCCGTCGCCGCCTTCGGTCCGAAGGCGCGCGCGGCATTCCGCAGCAATGCCTTCGCGCGCGCCAGCTCCCCGAGTTGCGCCATCGCGATGCCACGCAACGCGAGCGCTGGCGGGTCGTCGCGCAGCGCGACCCGATTCAGCGCCGCCAGTGCATCGCCTGCCGCAAGCGCCCGGGCCGCGGCCGTGATCAGCGCGTCCATCGAAATCCCGTCACACTTGTCACTCTCACCCGGCGTCCGCCTGGCATTACATCCGTGCTCGATCCTGCGACGGCCTGGATAGCGACAATCGATCGGGAACCGGGAAATGACAACGCCCTCAGCAGTAGACACAGGAAGCACGACGGCCCGGACGATGCACCGCGCGACCGGCTGGCTGACCCTCGCGGCTTCGCCAACCTTCGTGCTCTTGGCCTGCACCACGGCTTCCCCGATCACGCTCTGTGCCTCGGGCTCGAGCACGCTGCCGATCAACAGCATGGCCACGATGTACCTGCTGATGAGCCTCTTCCACCTGTCACCCTGGCTGAGGCTCGCTTCGGGCCGCCCATGGACTCACGCCTGACCGTAGGCGCGCAGGGTTGGTGTGGCGGCTGCGCGCGAAATCAATGAACGATCAACCGGCGGCCCGTCGCCGAAGAGTCAGTCATTCGACCGGCTGGTATGACAACCTAAGGAGACCGACCATGACCCATGCAGTCGTTTCGCGCGAACAGTGGCTTGACGCCCGCAAGGCGCTTCTCGCCAGGGAGCGCGCCATGACCCACGAACTGGACGCGCTCCGCGCCGAGCGCCGGCAGTTGCCCTGGGTCAGGATCGAGAAGCCCTATGTCTTCGAAGGTCCCGAGGGCGAGTGTCAACTTGGCGATCTGTTCCGTGGTCGCAGCCAACTCGCGATCTATCATTTCATGCTGACGCCAGGCTCAGACCATGTGTGCCCCGGATGCTCGTTTGTCGCCGATCATATCGACGCGGCACGGCAGCATTTCGAGCATGCCGACCTGTCGTTCGCCGCGGTGTCGCGTGTTCCATTGCAGCGGATCGAGGCGGTCAAGAACCGGATGGGTTGGACGTTCCCTTGGGTTTCCTCGCAGGGCAGTGACTTCAACTTCGATTTCGGCGTGTCATTCACGCCCGAGGACATTGCCGCGGGCCGCGCGATCTACAACTACGGCACTGTGATTCGGCGTAGTCAGGACATGTTCGGCGCGAGCATCTTCGTGAAGGATGAGGCGGACGCCATCTTCCACAGTTACTCCACCTATCACCGAGGCGCCGAACTGCTGATGGGCGCGTTCAATTGGCTCGATCTTGTTCCGAAGGGCCGCGACGAGAGTGCCGGCACAATGAACTGGGTCAGGCTGCACGACAAATATTGAGCCGGAGCGCCGCCGCCGGGCGCCGGCCTGGGAAGCGCTCGGTTCTCGCGATCGCCGGTAGATCGGGCATCAGGATATCGGGCGCAGAACACGAACGGCTGCTGTCAGACAGTCGTCGCTACGACGCAGCTGTTCGGCTCCCGCCGCCGCTCAGTACTCGCCGAGGTGAAGGCGCTGATCCGAGCTCGCCTTATCCGCGCGATGCTCGCTCAACGCATTCACTCCAGAAACCCTGCGCGGCGGCCTGGTCCGTCAGTGGTCATTCCGGCCACCGAATATCACGACGCCGATGGCGGTTGCCGCGGCCCGCGATCTCTCGTTGTCTTGCTAGAAGAAGACGAACGCCCGGACCACGACGTTCTTGCGACATGGCGCGTCGAGCGGCACGGTCGGATCGATGCAGGCAGTGTGGAACGAATAGCGCGAGACCGAGCCGTCGGTCACGGAGTCGTAGCATTTGAGCATCGAGACCTCGGTGGGCGTCTGCCGGGGGAACCAGTACCACTCATGGTCGGGACGATAGGTGAAGCGCGTGGTCTCGCCGACACGGTCGTCGTAGATCCGGTAGTTGGTGATGTAGGCCTGGTCGGCGAAGGAGGGCCAGGCGCAGAGCACGAAGGGGAACTGCTCGACGGTCTCCATCGGCTTGGCGAGGTTGATCGACACGAATCGCCGCGACATCTTCTCGTCGGCTTCTTCCTCCGTGTAGTGCTGCTCTCGCCCGAAGTTCCGCAGGTTCTTGGTGAGCAGTTCGCGGCAGCGCACGCGGCCGCTGTTGTCGTTGAGGTCGTTGTGAACGAGAGTGGCGTAACGGGCGTTCACACCCGGGTTCTTGTTGTCCTGGTCTTCCGTGCGATCGCCCGCGTAGTCCTTGTCGAAGACGTCGTGGTTGTAGACCAGGGCGTCGGTGGCACCCGGGTAGAATTCGAGAAGCAGCTTCTCGATCTCCGGGTAGAACACACGCTCCACTTCCGCCGAGTCGTAAAAATTCGTGCACTTGGACTCGAGGTGCGCCAGTGAAACACCCAGCCGGTCCATGCATTCGGGGCTGTCGGGGGAGAGGCCCGGATAGTATTCGCCGATGCGCCGCGCGTCGCGCATCACCTGCGGGAACCAGAGGTCGCGCCGGCGGTTGTCCGCCTCGTTCTTGCGCAGGATCGCGGCTATGTCGGCGCGCGCCGGGTCCCGCCAGACAGCATTGGACGGAACGACGGAGTAGGTCGGCCGCTCATAGACCGTATAGGGCAGCGGCAGCGCCAGTCCCCCTTCGGGAGCCCTGATGGCGTTGTTCCTGCGTATGTAATCCAGGCACTCGTCGTATTTCCGGAATCCCAGTCCCCACTTTGTCTTGATCGGGGCCCCCGGTGGCGCGCTGTCGATCATGTCGGTTACGCGCTGGCCCTCGCCCTCGGCGATCTGAGCGAGTGCATCCTGCAGCGCGACCGCGGTTCCCGCATCGCCGTCCCGGTCGAACGACATGTAGGACAGGCCGCCGTTTGCCGCGATGGGCGGGGGCTGTCCCTCGGTGCGCTGGAGCGGCGGCACATAGGCCGACGAAGCTCTCCCCGGATTCGCCGCAACGGTGTTCTCGGCAACCTCGAGCTGGCTCATGGGTAAACCTCCAGTTATTTTCCCCCCTACCGTGGCACACGGAGCCTGTGTTTTCCAGACTACGGTTTCCGGCCCTCCGGGAGGGGCGTCCCGTCCGCCGCGCAACGCCGATTGCAGAATGCCATCGCGACCAAGAATCAGCCTGTGGCACCCCCATCGGTATCCCGGGATAATCCACCGGTGTGGGAAAGTTCCGGCTCACATGAGAAGGTGCACGATTGTGCGGCTCTTGGCGTCAGATTTTGTCCACGGGTCCGGGGCTGGAGCATGGTCGCTGTGCCGAATGCATTGGGAGGGGTGCCTGTGCAGGAGGGAGACGCAGCAGCTTCAGGCGGCCCAGCCGGTGCGATGACGCCGGTCCGCCAGGAGCGAAGCGCCAATTCCTGCCGGTGCGGGGCTTTCCTAAGATCTCAACGGGCCAGCATGCCGGATCAACCATAGCCGTTCGTGCGCGGCAACCAAGCTGTCTTTGGTTCGGCGATCGCCTCCGCCGGGTGAATACGCCTGCCGCATGAGCATGAACTCCAGCAGGTTCAGCAATTCCCACGCGATTTCCAGGTCGGATGCATCGCAGGCCTGATGGAAGGCAATCAGCACCTTATCGGACAGACGCCTTCCAGCATGCCGTCTCGATTGACATCCGCTATTTCTTTCTATTATCAATCCGTTTCTAGCCCCAATCAATGCTATATAGCAACATATATCCCTCCCGTCAACAGTCCATCGACGGCGACGGGTGCGGCCACCGAACCGGATGGTTAAATTGTCATCGATCCGCAGATCATGGATGCGACCGGTGCGCGGCTGGTCGCTAGAACTCAGCGGTGCGCGCGAGCCTGCCTCGGATGGTTTCGTGGGCCCGTGACCTCGTCTGAGCACGTGCTTGCCCATCTGAGCGAGTCGAGCCGCCACCTACCCTGAATGGCTCTCGGGCGTTGTCCGTGTGCTCTTGATCTCACGCGTGCGCGGGGACGCGTGAGTGCGCTTGCAATGCTGAGGTGCAACCGGACGATCCGCTGTCGTCGGCAGCCGTTTTCCTGATGGCAAGCCTTGCACACCGATCACCACGTTAACCGTTTTTTCGCACCTAGCGTCTATGGTTCCTGACGTCGAAGAACCACAACATCAGGATCTATCTCCATGACCGCCTTTGCGACGAGGCGGGCGGCATCCCAGAGCAGCTCGTATTCGGTCGAAGAACATTTGCACGGCGACACGACGTGGGTTGCCATCCGCGCCCGAGGCGCAGACTGGTCGTGGCTGACCGCCGAAGAAGCGGCATGCCTTGGTCGCGACTGGGTAGCGAAATATGGCGGGAACAAGCCCCCTGCATCCGGCCGCATGCTCGACTACAGACGCAGCAGCTGATGCTCCAGCCTGAAAGCCGGCGTCCTGCGCGGCGGGGATGAGCAGGCCATGGGAGGATGAGACCTGCTCCACGCAGCACCTCCTTTGCCATTCTCTGACGTGGAACATGAGCCGTTGGACAAAAACCGGGCAGAGCGGAGCATTCAACGCGCATCGACTACGCGACCCGACGAACGCCACCACTACTTTTAGGTCGCACAAACTGCTTGAAATGGTCTACTTAGGTGCTGGAAGGTCCAGCGTCAGGACCCAGTTCACAATCCACTTAGTGGGTATCATGTCGTCCATACGGGGCAAAGCGCCCCTTTCCTACCGCCATATTGGCCGCGCCCGACTCGATGCCATCTTTACCCTTGACCTCGATCCGGATCAGGTCGATCGCTATCTTGGCCCGCTCGAGGACATGCTCGCCGTCGTCCGTCTCGGCCTCGCGCACGCGCTGTTCGGTATCGAGGCCGGCGAACGTCCCATCGGTTTCTATGTCATTCATCCGGATCGTCGTGACAACGCGTGCTGGTGGCTCGGGTGGTTCGCCCTGGACCGTCACGTGCAGGGCTGCGGCTATGGCCGCGCTGCGTTCGCGCACATCATGCTCAACATGCGGCGGATGCCTGCCTGCCGCCGTGTGCGTCTGTTCGCCTACGCTGACAATACCCACGCCATGAACCTCTACGCCCAGGCAGGCTTCCGGAGGATCGGCGTGCACAGCACCGGCGAGCTCATTCTGGAGGCAGTGCTGCCCGAAGCCATTCCCGCCAGGATGGCGCAGGTCCTGGCTCGCCTGGTCGCCGGCCCGGGACACGTCTGTCATGAAGGTCGGCTGCGCTCGTCCGCCGGACCCTACGCGGCGCGGATGATCGGGGTGCAGCGCGGACCGCCGGCCGCCATGCCTGGCCGGATCGCTCATCATAACCGATGCTACGCCTATGCGGCCTGACCGACGCAGACCACCACGGCGGCGTCCTGACGGAGGAGGCTGCTGGTCCAGCAGACCCGTGTGGCAACCCTTCTGCATCCCCTCCAGAACGCCAGCCGAACCCGATCTGTGATTCGAGAGAAGCCTCCCGGCATCCGTTGCAAGGCCGCGCCAGCCGCGGCGAGATGCGGCACCGCACCATGCAAGCGCAATGGTTGCATGAAAATATTTTTAGGCGAACCTGTGGCATAAATAACACGAGTTTAATTGCTGCGCGCAGCAAACGGTTACCTCCGAACCCTCATGTTCACATCGTCGTCGTTGCGGCCACGGCGGAACGCCACCGCATCGGACTGCGTTCGAAGCAACATCGGGACCAGGAGATGCCCATATGAACAGTCAACCCCATCGCCATCATTTGAGTCGGCTCGCGCTTGTCGCGACTTTGCTTGCCGGCACCAGCCTGGGAGGCCTTGCCCTCGGCCAGGGGGCCTGGGCGCAGGACGCCACGCCAGTCAATCCATCGGGCACCCAGCTTCAGCCGCACACCTTGTCCGACTTCTCGGCTCTGGTGGCGCAGGTCAAGCCCGCGGTGGTCTCCATTACCAACAAGCTGAGGGCTACGCCGGCTGCGCTGGAGCAGGATGAGCAGGGCGGACAGGTGCCGCAGCTTCCATTCCCGTTCAACCAGATGATTCCCAACGGCCCGCAGCAGCAGGAGCGCGCCGTGGAGGCTCGGGGGTCGGGCTTCATCATCAGCGCTGACGGCACGATCGTAACCAACAATCACGTCGTGAAGGGGGCTCGTACCCTCAGCGTCACCTTGGATGACGGAACCGTCCTGCCGGCCAAGGTGATCGGCACGGATCCCCGCACCGACATCGCCGTCCTCAAGGTCAGCGCCTCGCACCCGCTGCCGTTCATTCAACTCGGCAATTCACGCGACGTGAAGCCGGGCGAGTGGGTCGTCGCGATGGGCAATCCGTTCGGGCTCGGCGGCACGGTCACGGCCGGCATCGTCTCGGCGGTCAGCCGTGACATCGGCGCCGGCCCCTATGACCAGTTTATCCAGGTCGATGCGCCGATCAATCAGGGCAACTCGGGTGGCCCGCTGTTCACGCAGGACGGCAAGGTCATCGGCATGAACACCGCGATCCTGTCGCCGACCGGCGGGTCGGTCGGCATCGGCTTCGCGGTCCCGTCGGACATGATCCGCACGGTCTCCGCTCAGCTCGAGAAGTCCGGACACGTCACGCGCGGATACGTCGGCGTCGAGGCGCAGCAGATCACTCCCACGACAGCCCAGGCAATGCACCTGAAGGTCAACGACGGAGCGCTGCTGGCGGGCGTTCAGGCAGACAGTCCGGCAGCGGCGGCAGGGCTGCAGCCGGGCGACGTTATCCAGGCGGTGAACGGCACCAAGGTTTCCAACCCCAAGGAACTGGCGCTGAATGTCGCCGGCATCCAGCCTGGCGAAGAAGCACACCTGAGTGTGCTGCACGACGGCCAGATCAAAGATGTCACCGTCAAGGTCGGGACGCTGCCGAACGAGCAGACAGCGAGCAATGACGGCCCGGCTACCGATCGGCGTGCCCAGATCGGACTGGCGCTGGCCCCGTTGTCTCCGGACATGCGCAACCAACTCGATGTTCCGGATGGAACGAAGGGGGCGGTGGTGCAGGGCGTGCAGCCCGGGTCACCCGCCGAGGCGGCCGGTCTGCAGCCTGGTGACGTGATTGTTGGCGTCGGGACGCATGCTGTGGCGTCACCCGCCGAGGCCGCTCGCGCGATGCATACCGCGATGAACGGCAGCGACCGTGCGCTGGCGTTGCGTGTGATCCGGAACGGTCAGCCAGTGTTCGTCGGCGTGCCCCTGAAGGATCAGACCGACCAGGGCTGATGTCCCGACGCAAGAGTTCGTCGTTCCATGGATCGGCGCCAAATGAACTTCCGAAGCGATGAGAGCATTGGTAAATCGTTGTTTCTAGTGCGCTTCATGGTTCTGAAGTCCGGTTTGGCGCGGATCCACAGCATGGCGAGTCTTGCAGCCACCAGGCTAGTGAGGCCGTGTCACCCCGGGGCTCCGGCCTCGGGGTTTGGCTTTGCCGGGTACTGCCGCGCCGCACCCTGGCGGAGCCGGGTCTCTTCCCCGGGCGCGGTGTCAGGGTGACCGCGGGACGAAGCGGGCGGCGACGTGGCTGCCCACTTGGCCGGACTGCCGCCGGGCCGATGATGCATGAGCGGATGCGGTCGACATGATCTGACTGCCGTCGCGGACTCCGCCGAAGGTGATGGTGGCGGGAAAGCGGGCGACGCTCACGCATCTCGGCGCGGCGCTGCGGCTCCCGAACGCGGTCATTCCCGAGGCCCAGGCAGCCGGCGTTGCCGCGGCGGAGGCCGGGACGGCGGGCGCGCAACCATCAGGCCCGCTACCAGACCCTGTCACGGCCGGCGGTGGCTGCCGTGCAATCTTCATTCACTGGACGGAAGACGCTGCAGCAGGGACGCTCCGGCGCCTTAACGTTGCGTTAAGCATTTTGCCCGAAGACGGTCCAACAAGCTGCGCCGAAAAGGACAGAGCGTGCTCCGACCGTCGCGATCTACGCCATCCCGCGTTGATGGCTCTACGACGATGTTATGGCATCGCTGAATGTTGGCGGGTCGCCGACCCGAGCCGCCATCGGGGACCCCACCGGGGCCGACCCGTGGCGGCTGGCTTGCGGGCAGCCGGGGCGATCGGGCCGGTCCGCCACGTGGCGTCCCGCCAACCGTCGCGCCTCTGGTCGCAACCGCACGGCAGCGGCTGAAGCCGGGGAACGACGTTCTTGCAGACGTCCATACAGGCTGTCGTCTGGCAGACCGCATGATCCTCACGAGGTTGGCGCGGCGGTTTGACGCCGCCCGGCCGGCGTCCTCGGCAGCCCCACTGAAGCGGCGGGTGATGCTCGCCTCGCCCTCACCTCTGGCGCGCACTAGCGGGGTGACGGCATTGGATCGGATTCTTCGGCGTCGATTATCCGGCAGTCCGCCGCATCCACGCGCCGGCCATGGCGACGGCGTCTCGCGCCTTCCGTACGGCTCCGGTTGCTCTCAGGAAACCGTGCACCACCCCGGCAAACGTCTCGGTCTCAACCGGAACACCGGACGCCCGCAACTTGGCGACCAGCGCCTCGCCTTCGGAACGCAGCACGTCAAGTTCCGCCAGCAGCACCATCACCGGCGGCAGCCCGGTCAGATCCGCCCGCAACGGAGCGGCCAGGGGATGCAGCCGGTCGATGTCGTGGGGCACATAGACGCTCCAGTAGAACGCCATCCGTTCGGTGTTCAGGCCATATCCGCCACCGCCGAACTCCTGATAGCTAGGCGTGTCGAACCGCGAGTCACTGACCGGGTAATTCGCCAGGATGCCGGCCAGCGCCGGTCCGCCGGTGTCGCGCAGCAGCAGGGCCGTGGCGAGCGCGAGATTGCCGCCGGCCGAATCTCCGCCCACGAAGATGCGCGCCGGGTCCAGTCCCCACTCCGCGCCATGATCCGCGACGAATCGCACGACCGCGGCACACTCCTCCAGCGCCTGGGGGAATTTGGCCTCCGGGGACAGCGCATAGTCCACGCTGACAACGCCAACGGGACCGGCGGCCGCATATTCACGTGTCATGCGATCGTGGGTATCGACATTCGCCCAGACCCAGCCGCCACCATGGAAATACACGAGTGTCGGGACAACCTGGTCGGTCACGGGGCGAAACACGCGGCAGAATATCCGCCGCCCGCGGGCGTCCACGAACCGATCGGTTGTTTCAGCCATCCTGGGGCCGCCCGTCGCCGTCCGCATGCCGAGGAGATCGTTGACCTTGCGGTGCGGATCCAGCGGCAACTCCACTTTAACAGGCGGATAGGCCGCGGCGACCTGCTCCATTTCCGCGGTGAACGCGGCCATTTCCGGATCCCAGCGTGATCTGTCCGACATCCTTGCTCCCCTCCCACGGCGTCTGCCTGCTATGCAACGGCAGCTGACGCCGGATTGCAACTTGTCCTGTCCCCCCGCCGCGCCTTTATGCTGCGGTGCCACATGAATAGGGCCCTATGACAGTTCCTCGCCTCGTCACCGCCGGGCGTTTCGATCCGGGCGCATTGTTCGGCCCGGCTTCCATCGCGGTGATCGGCGCGGATACCGAGGCTGGCGGCCAGATCCTGGCCAACCTGGCGATGGGCGGCTTCAAGGGCGAAGTGTATACGAAGCTGGTCAAGGACGTCTCGCTGGCAGTGCTGGCGGTGCCGCCGGAGCAGATCGGCGATTCGATGACGGCGATGGCCGAGGCGAACTGTTTCGCCGCGATTGTCCCCGGCAGCGCCGACGACCTCGCCGAACATGCACTTCGCACCGGGGTCAGGGCGCTTGGCCCGCATTCCTTCGGCCTCGCCGTCCCGCGGCTGCAGCTCAATGCCACGCGGTCGCATATCGAGCCGCCGCCGGGCCGCGTGGCGCTGATCTCACAATCCTCGGCGCTGAGCCGCGCGGTAATCGACTGGGCGGCGCCGAACGGGGTCGGGTTCAGCCACGTGATCGGACTGGGTGCGAATGCCGATGTCGGATTCGCCATGACTCTCGACTGGCTGTCGCGCGATGCCGGAACCGGCGCGATCCTGCTGGACATCAGG
Source organism: Rhodopila sp. (assembly GCA_036398735.1). GTDB lineage: Bacteria > Pseudomonadota > Alphaproteobacteria > Acetobacterales > Acetobacteraceae > Rhodopila. The sequence goes on along the minus strand of DASWON010000207.1, from coordinate 1,041 downwards.
CGCCTGCGCGATCACCGGCAGTTCGTGTCGGCCGCCCGAGCCGCCGCCCGCCTGCGTCCGGTCGTGGCGATCCGCGCCGGTCTGCGTCTGCTCGATGAGGATGGCGCCGCTGACCTGTCGTTCGAGGCCGGACTGCGCCGCGCCGGCGTTCTGTTCGTCGACCGGCTGGAAGATCTGCTCGCGTCTGCCAAGACGCTATCGCGGGCCAGACCGGCCCGTTGCGACACGCTGGCAATCGTCAGCAACGCCATCGGGCCGGGCCGTCTCGCCGCCGACTGCGTGCTGCGCGAGGGGCTGTCGCTGATGCCGGACGATGCACCCGACCACGGCATCCTGCACGTCGCCTCGACGGACGTAGCGGCGACCGCATACGCTCTGGCCGCACGCCCGAAAATCGGCGGCGTGCTGGTTGTCCATGCACCGCAAGGGGCCCCCGACGAAGCGATCATTGCCGGCCTGTGCCAGCCACCCCGTGACCTGCGCGCACCATTGCTGGTTTGCGCAATGGGCGAAACCACGGGGGCAATCCATCGCGCCGCCCTGGTGCGGGCCGGACTGCCGGTCTTCGCCACGCCCGATCAGGCGGTGCGGGGCTTCGGGTATCTGGTCCGCGACCGCCGCAACCGGGAGGCGGCGCTTGAGCTGCCATCCAGCCGGGTGCTTGATATCGCGCCTGAACGCGAACGCGTGCGGCGCTGTTTCGATCGCGCACGCGCGACGGGATGTCTGACGCTGGCGCAGGACGAGGCGCTGGACATCCTGTCGGCCTACGGGATCGCCACCGTTCCAACCCGTCTCGCCGCCAGCCCCGCGGATGCCGTCGCCGCCGCCGAGGCGGTTGGCTTCCCGGTCGTGATGAAACTGCGGAACCGCGCGGCGCCGGCCGACCGCCCGCTCGGCAGCCTGGCCTTCGACCTGCATGACGCCGCTCAGGTCACGGCCGCCGCCCAGTTGCTGTGGTCGCGTTTCCCGCACGCGGACGCGACCGGTGCGCTGCTGGTGCAGCACTACGTCGGGCGGGCGCGTGAGGTCGCCATACGG
>DASWON010000206.1:0-3235 GCA_036398735.1 Rhodopila sp. | reverse complement strand
CTGGGGAGCCGGATGCGCGTCCAGATAGGCAGGCGATGCGGCGGCAACGAACGAGGCCTGCTGTTGAAGCTGAATCGCGAGCATGTCAGTCGGCACCTGCTCGCGCAGACGCACGCCGGCATCGAAGCCCGCAGCAACGATATCAGTCAGCGCCACATCCACCACTAGCTCGAGCTCGACCCTTGGGTGCCGCGCCGTGAAACCAACGATGTCGCGATCGACCAGCAGCCGGGCACCGTGCTCCATCGTCGTGATCCGGATCCTGCCGAGGACCTCGCGGCTCTCGTCGCGCAATTCCGCGACCGCCAGATCCACGTCCGCGAGAGCAGGTCTGAGACGATCCGCGAAGCGCGCTCCCGCGTCGGTCAGCGCGACACTGCGCGTTGTCCGATTGAGAAGGCGCACACCGAGACGGGTCTCCAATGATCGCATTGCATGGCTGATCGCGGACGGTGAGACATGCAACATCGCGGCTGCACGCCGGAAGCCGCCATGTTCGGCCACGCTGAGAAAGGCCTCCAGCTCGCTCAGAGACGTGTGGGCCATTGATGAAAATCTCTCTCCAGTCTGTGCATGAAAGCCGCGATTGTGCTGACCGAGGAGACCTAACATCTTTGGCTGATGCAAGCCGATCAGCCAAATCCGGGTGAGAAGTGGTCCTGATAGCCGGCGCGACGCACGGGATCGCGCAGGCGCTGGTGGCTGCCTTCCTCGAGGCAGGCCACCGGGCCGTCGTCAACCGTCGCCCCGAGGGCACCGATGCCGCGGCGGTAATCGCAGGCCTCGGCGCCGTTACGGATCGGCTTCTGCCGGTCGCTGCCGACGTGACCGTCGGTGTCCAGTTTCGCCATCTGACCCCGATCGAAGCGTTCGGTCGTCTCAACGCCGTCGTAGACAATGCCGGGGATCGGCAAGCCAATGCGCTGGAAGATCGCGACCACGCGGCATTCTCCGGCACGCTTCATGTCAATCCGAGGAGCGCATTTCTCGTCTTTCAAGGTGGATGGGCACGGATGCGAGCACGGTGGCCGATTGGTGCTCCTGTTGTCCGGCGCCGGGCGTTTGGCTGGCGGTGTCTCCGCGACCTATGCCATCTCAAAGGCTCGTGCCAAAGGCTTCTGCCAAATTCGCGCGTGGAGACCCTGACGCGCGCTCATGCGGCGGCCCGTTGGCGCCATCGCATGATGGGAACACGACCGCGCCTGCCGGGATCCAGACCGCTATGGCGGCGGCAATCCCGGCGCGCCCTTCCGGGAAGCTGGCGTCAGGCTGCGAACGGCGGCCGGAGGCGCTGTGGCCGACGCCACGCCTTGTCCTTGAGACGGAATATCTGACACCGGCCAGACCATCCACGTCGATGCCGGCCACTCCATCACCTGAGCAAAGGAACGCCATGCCGATCCGTCGTCTGCTGCTGTCCGTTCTGATTGGAGCGTCCAGTATGAGTCCTGCCTGCCAGGCTGCGTCCCAAAACCAGTTGCTCGGCAGCTGGCGCATGGTGTCCGCCCAACTCGGTCCCGAGGGCAGGAACCAGCCAGCCTACGGCGCGCGGCCAAATGGCCTGCTCGCCTCCATGCCGGACATGCACTACATCGAAGTGCTGACCGATGCTGATCTCCCCCGCTTCGCCTCCAACGCGCGCGGCGAAGGCTCCGACGCGGAAAACCGGGCTGCCATGGCGAGCGGCATAGGCTTCTTCGGGACCTATACCGTGGACGACAAAGGCGCGTTCAGCGGCAATCGCGTCGATGGCTCGACTTTTCCCAACTGGGTCGGCGGGGTCCGCACCCGCGAGGAACTGACGCTCACGGTCGAGGGCGACCGCATGATGGAAAGCTTCCAGCGGCCCGACGGCACCAGGATCGCGATCCGTTGGCAGCGCGTGAAGTGAGGGGCCGGAGATGCAAACCATCCTGATCACCGGCGTATCCAGTGGCTTAGGGCGCGCCATCGCCATCGAGGCGCTCGCGCGAGGTCATCGCGTCATTGGCACGGTGCGGCGTGCAGACCAGGCCAAGGCGTTCGGTCTGGTGGCGCCCGGGCGATCGTTCGGGCGCATCCTGGATGTGACCGACCACGCGTCGATCGCACCGTTGGTGCGTGCAATCGAGGCCGATTTCGGCACGCCGGACGTTCTGGTGAACAACGCCGGGTATGGCCTCCGCGGCGTTGTGGAGGAGCTCGATCTGGACGCGCTCCGTCATCAGCTGGAGGTCAACCTGACCGCGCCGGTCGCCTTGATCCAGGCCGTGTTGCCCGGAATGCGGGCGCGCCGCTCCGGCCACATCCTGAACATGGCATCGATGGGCAGCGTGACGGCTTTCCCGACCCTCGGGGCGTACCATGCCTCCAAGTTCGCGCTTCTCGGAATGGGCGATGCGCTTGCGCAGGAAGTCGCGCGGTTCGGCATTCATGTAACGGCGATCCTGCCGGGTGTGTATCGGAGCGACTGGAACGGGCGCTCCCAGGCGCATGCCGATCATGAAATTGCCGATTATGACGCATTGCTTGCTCAAAGACCCGATCTGCCATGGGGAGATCCGGCTGCATTGGGTCGCGTTGTTCTGGAGGCGATCGCATACGCCGATCCACCCCGCCATCTGCTTGTCGGACCAACGGCGCTGGCGACCGTCCGGAAGCGTCTTTCGGAATGGTCAGCGGAAATCGACCGCTGGGAGGCCTTATCCTACGCAGAGGGGCAAGGCTGAGATATTCGAGCCGGCACCTCGGGACATGCCAGGGGGATTGACGGGGGGGAATTGACGGGGCGGGAATTGCCAGGGGGCGAATTGACGGGCCACCCGTCGAAGAGAGGGACGGTTCAGCGTCGGCCATATGTCCATGTGGCGACGTAACCTGCCCATGTTCGCGTGTATTCGGGTTGGCTGGGGGTGACCGCAGGGCCGCCCTACGCCGCGGAAGCTGTTCCCGGGATGCTTCCGGTATGACTTTGAGCGTCGGCTTGGGAAACGCAAAAAGCCGCCCGGAGCAATCCAGGCGGTTGATGTCATTGAGGATATGGTTGCGGGGATAGGATTTGAACCTATGACCTTCAGGTTATGAGCCTGACGAGCTACCGGGCTGCTCCACCCCGCGTTTGGATTGTTATGAAGTTTGATGTGATGGGGGTGGATTGGAAGACCTGGCGGCGACCTACTCTCCCGTGCCTTAAGACACAGTACCATGGGCGCTGGGGTTTTTCACGGCCGAGTTCGGGATGGGATCGGGTGCGGGC
>DASWON010000205.1:0-5919 GCA_036398735.1 Rhodopila sp. | reverse complement strand
TGTTCGTGCCTGCAACCGTCGCATCGAACCTGACGGTCTCATCTGGTCCGCGCCAAAGGGTATTGTCGCTGAGGTCTGCCGTGTGGTTATACAATCCTGTAGAGAAACGAAGATCGGCACCCGGATTGTTACGGAGCCTGTTGCACCGAATCCGGCGCCCGGAACGGTCTGGCGGCGAGGCGCGAGAAGCTCACAAGGCTACCCGAACCGGAGAATATCGCGGCGGACGCCAAGGCCAGGGATGGGCCGTGTCGCATCGAGATGCCGAAGCAAAGCGCCACGAGCGCGGCGCCGATGGCCTGGCCGACGAGGCGCGAGGTGGCGACGATGCCGCTGGCGCCGCCGCTGCGTTCGGGTGGGGCGCTGGACATGATCGCCTTCAGGTTGGGCGATTGGAAGAAGCCGAAGCCGGTGCCGCAGATCATCATGCGCCAGACGATGCCGCCAATGCCGGGATGACCGGGAAGTGTCGCGATCAGCGTCAGGCCGACGCTTAGAATGGCCAGTCCTGTTCCGCCCAGGATCGCCGGTGGGAAACGGTCCGATAGCGGCCCGGCGATCGGCGCGGCGAAAGCGGTCATCGCCGGCCAGGGCGTCAGCAGCAACCCGGTCTCCACCGCGCTGAAGCCCAGCACGGTCTGGAAATAAAATGGCAGCGACACGAAGGCCAGCCCCTGCGCCGCGAACGAGCACAGCGACGTCAGGGAGGACAGGGCGAACATCGGCCGCCGGTAGAGGTCCACCGGCAGCATCGGGGCCGGCAGCCCAAGCTGGCGCCAGGTGAGCGTTCCGCCGGCCGCGACCGCGACGCCCAGTGCGGTCAGGGTGATCGCCCGGGATGCGCTGTGCGCCGCCTCGCCAATGCCGAAAATCAGGAAGCCAAAGGTGGTCGCATTCAACACCGCGCTGACAATGTCGAAGCGGTGTGGCGCCCGTCCTGTGTCCGGCAGGACGCGCAGCGCCAGGACGAAGGCGATCAGACCCAGCGGAACGTTCACCGCGAACAGCCATTGCCAGCTGCTCAGCGACAGGATGCCCGCGGCAATGGTCGGGCCGATGGCGGTGGAAACGGCGACCACGAGGGCATTGTTGCCGACGCCGCGGCCGAGCGAGCGTGCGGGGTAGATGAAGCGGATGAGGGCGGTGTTGACGCTCATGATGCCGCTGGCGCCGAAGCCTTGGACGATGCGCGCGGCTGTCAGGGTGGGCAGCGACCAACTCATCGCGCAGAGCAGGGAGGCCGCGGTGAACACGGCGAGGCCCCAGACATAGACGCGGCGGTAGCCGATGATCTCGCCAAGCGAGGCGAATGGCAGCAGTGAAACCACCAGGGCCAACTGGTACGCATTGACCACCCAGACGGAATCGGCCGGACTGGCGTTGACGTCCGCGGCGATGGTCGGAAGTGCCGTGTTGGCGATCGAGGTGTCGAGCGACGCCATGGCAACGGCGATGACAATGGTGGTGACGGCGGAGACGAGGCGCGGGCCGCGAAGGCCGTCGTCGGTGATAAGATCGCTCATGGTGTCCAACATTCAAAGGCCAGGCAGGCTCGCCCGGGCGCTGTCGCTCCTGACCTGCCAACGAGGCTTCACCGTGGGGGTCAGCGTCATAGCACCGGGCTCGGACATTTCACCGGGCCGGCGGCTCGTGGCAGGGTTGCATGCCGCGCCGAGGCGCGCCCTGACGCGGCCGCCGCGAGCCCGGGCCGGTTGCCTGCGGGCGCCATCTTCCATCCGGTTCCGGGCCGCGGGCAGTCCCGTGACATGGCCTCGGCGCGCCCCGCGTCCGGGCAGAGCGTGGCATCATCCACCCGTGACGCCGCCGGGAGCCCGTCGTTCCCAGGCTTTGGGGCCGTGTGGTCCGGTATTGTGGTGTTGCGCCGCGCATCACGGCGGCGCCACCGTGCCCTCGCGTCGAAATGCGTTGGGATTGCCCCCTGGCTTTGGCGGGCCTGCTACACCATATTACCGGCACCACAACGTAAGAAGCGTAGTAGAATGCGTCGAACCTCTGTTCTGTTTGCCGGCGTTGCCGCCCTGGCGCTTGCTCTGGCCCCTGGGCTGGCAGAAGCGCGGGCGGGCGGCGGCGGCTCTTTCGGCAGCCGCGGAAGCATGACGTACTCGGCCCCGCCGACCACCAGAACCGCCCCTTACGCGGCGGCGCCAATGCAGCGGAGCATGACGCCGCAGTATCAGCCGGCGCCGGGCTTCGGGTCGCCGATGTACCAGCCACAGCGTTCGTCCGGGTTCATGTCGGGCCTGATGGGTGGGCTGATCGGCGCTGGCATCGGCGGGTTGCTGTTCGGCCACGGCTTCATGGGCGGCGGCATGGGGATGTTCGGGTTCCTCGGCCTGCTGCTCCAGATATTCCTGATCGTCATGGTGGTCAGGTTCCTGTTCCGCTTTTTCATGAGTGGCCGCTCGCCGGCACTGGCGGGAGGGCCGAACATTTTTGCGCGCGGCGGCATGCCGGGGCCGGGCCCGGTACCAGGTCGCGGCGGATCCTCCGGGCCGCCGCCGATCACTATCGGTCCGGCAGACTACCAGCAGTTCGAGCAACTGCTGAAAGGGATCCAGGCGGCCTGGAGTGCCCACGATCTGAACGCTCTGCAGGCGATGGCGACGCCGGAAATGGTCAGCTATTTCGCCGAACAGTTGTCCGAGCAGGTAAGCCGCGGGGTGCGCAACAGCGTCACCGACGTCAGCCTCATATCGGGTGACCTGGCGCAGGCATGGACGGAGCAGGGCCGGGAATACGCGACGGTTGCGATGCGGTTCTCCATGGTGGATGTCACCCGGGACATGACCGGCCGTGTGGTTGACGGCAGCCCCGATGAGCATGTGACGGCGACAGAAATCTGGACGTTCGTGCGCTCGCGCGGCGGGCATTGGATTCTATCGGCGATCCAGCAGGCACGCTAATGGCCGGATCTGGCGGAAAGAACCGTCAGATCCGGCTGCGGGCATCTGACTAAGCGGGCTGATCCGTCCGACGCCATGGGCCGCGAGTCCGCGATGCCGCGGATTCGCTCCAGGGCGGACTTAGGACCGATGGGCCGACCGGAGGACAACAATTTGTCGTTGCCGCCGGCGGCCCACTCGCTCGTCGTGGCCCACTCGTTCATTGTGGGTTGATCGGCGGCACGCCGGAGCTTGCAAGCCCGGACGCAGGCGACGGTCGCTCCGGCCGCAGGGGCGACCAGCCCGAGACGATTTCTCCGGAGGGCGGGCTGGCCGCGCGGACTGTAGCGGTTGCGTTGCCCGATCCTCCGCAAGCGCCTTAAAATGACCTCGATCAAAGGGCCACCGGCCCTTTGCGGGCTTGGCCTGCTCTACAAGGATGCAACGCCGGCCCGGTTTCACCGCCGCTGATGGATGGCCGTCAATGTCCGCTCTCGATCCGATTCCCTACCCAGATGCGAAGCTGCGCCGCATCCTCTCGACCATGCGCACCATCGCCATGGTTGGTGCATCGTCGAACTGGAATCGGCCCAGCTACTTCGTCATGAAGTATTTGCAGGGGAAGGGGTATCGCGTGATCCCGGTCAATCCCGGCACCGCGGGCAAGGTTCTGCTGGGCGAGCGGATCTACGCCAGCCTGCGCGACATCCCAGACAAGATCGACATGGTCGACGTGTTTCGCGCATCGGAAGCTGTCGGTCCGATTGTCGATGACGCCATCGCCATCGGCGCCAAGGTCGTGTGGATGCAGCTTGGCGTGCGCAATGACGAGGCCGCGGCCACAGCCGAAGCTGCCGGCCTCGAGGTGATCATGAACCGCTGCCCGAAGATCGAATATGGGCGTCTCGGTGGCGAACTGTCGTGGAGCGGTGTCAATTCCGGTATCATTCGCAACCGGGCGGCGCAGGCGCCGACGGATCGTGCGGCCACGCCGCGGGCGTTGCCGGTCGCCAACATCGAGTACGGCTTTGAGACCCGGGCGGTGCATGCCGGCGCGGCGCCGGATCCCACGACGGGCGCCCGATCGACGCCGATCTACCAGACCACGGCCTATGTGTTCGATGACGTCGACCACGCCGCCTCGTTGTTCAACCTGCACAATTTCGGCTACATCTACTCCCGGCTGACGAACCCGACGGTTTCGGTGCTGGAGGAGCGGGTTGCCAGCCTGGAGGGCGGGCGAGCCGCGGTCGCAGCCGCATCGGGCCACGCCGCCCAGTTTCTGGTGTTCGCGACAATGCTCGAACAAGGCGATGAATTCCTGGCGTCGCGCAACCTGTACGGCGGCTCGCTGACCCAGTTCGGCTTGTCATTCAAGAAACTGGGCTGGACCTGCCATTTCGTCGATCCCGCCGATCCGGAGAACTTCCGCCGTGCCCTGACGCCGAAGTGCAAAGCGATCTTCGTCGAGAGCCTCGCCAATCCCGGCGGCGTCATCGTCGATCTGGCGGCGATCGCCGAAGTGGCCCACTCCGCTGGCTTGCCGCTGATCGTCGATAACACGCTGGCGACGCCCTATCTGTGCCGGCCGTTTGAGTGGGGTGCGGATATCGTCACCCATTCGACAACGAAGTTCCTGGGCGGCCACGGCAACTCCATGGGCGGGATTGTCGTCGAATCGGGAAAATTCGACTGGGCGAGCGGGGGAAAGTTCCCCTCGATGACGGAGCCGGAACCGGCCTATCATGGTCTGCGGTTCTACGAGAACTTTGGCGATTTCGCCTTCACCACGAAGGCGCGCGCGGTGGCGCTGCGTGATTACGGCCCGGCCATGGCGCCGATGAATGCGTTCCTCACCATCACGGGGATCGAGACGCTGCACGTGCGGATGCAGCGGCACTGCGCCAACGCGCACGCGGTCGCCGAATTCCTGGCCGCCGATCCGCGGGTCGCCTGGGTGTCATATGCCGGGCTGGAATCCAGCCCCTATCGTGCCCTGGCGCGAAAATACATGCCTGGTGGCGCGGGCGCCGTGTTCACCTTCGGAGTCAAGGGCGGCTACGAGGCTGGCATCAGGCTGGTGGAGAACGTCGGGCTGTTCTCCCACCTCGCGAATATCGGCGATACCCGCAGCTTGATCCTGCATCCGGCATCCACCACGCACCGGCAACTGACAGACGAGCAGCGCCTGGCGGCCGGGGCCGGTCCGGACGTGATCCGGCTGTCGATCGGTCTGGAAACCGTGGGCGACCTGATCGCGGACCTCGATCAGGCGCTGGGCTAGCCACCGCCACGCCCAATTCGGGCGAGCCCGGAGCCAAAAACCGGGAAGCCCCCTGTTGCGGGTCCAGGGTAGCGTCCTTGTCATTGGTCGCTTTCGCGCGCCGGCGCCACACCCAACTCGCGGAGCAGGCGATGCTTCAGGCCGCCGCTGTCGGTTACGCCGCCGGAGCCGTCATACGGCGGATCGTTCCGGTCGTGCTGTGGCTTTCGCGCAGCGTGACCAGCAGGACCCTGCCGCCCCAGCCTTGCACCAGGTCGCCGCCGACCACCTGATCGACGGTGTAATCGGAGCCCTTCACCAGCACGTCCGGCCGCAGCGCCTGGATCATCTCCAGCGGGGTATCCTCGTCGAACAGCGTGACCAGATCGACCGGTGTCATGGACGCCATGACGGTGGCGCGCGCCGTTTCGGTCTGCAGCGGCCGGGTCGGACCCTTGAGCCGCTTGACCGAAGCGTCAGTGTTCAGCGCGACGATCAGCCGATCGCAGGCGTTGCGGGCCTCGCTCAGCAGGCGCACATGGCCGGGGTGGATCAGGTCAAAGCAACCGTTGGCGAAGCCGACCTTGAGGCCGCGGCGATGCCAGTCGGCGACCTTTTCAACGGCCTCGGTCAGGCTGGCGATCTTGCGGTCGGTTGCCACCAGATCGTCGAGGTGCAGAACATCCAGCAGTTCCTGCCGGGAGACGGTGGCGGTGCCCTGCTTGCCGACCGAAATGCCGGCGGTTGCGTTGG
>DASWON010000204.1:0-3997 GCA_036398735.1 Rhodopila sp. | reverse complement strand
TGCCCGTTCGTCAATGCGGTGACAGAGCTGGCCGATGAGTGCGCGACCGCGCGGGCCATCGCGCTGGACTACAAGGATGAGCGGCGCGCGCATATCGCCGCCTTGCTGGCCGCGGCCGGCGCCGCAGCCCCCGACAGGCTGGCCAGTCAGATCACGCTGCTGTTCGAGGGTGCGATCGCATCGATGCTGGTGCGGCAGGACCCCGCGGCGGCGTTGCAGGCCCGCGACGCGGCCGCGGTGCTGATCGAGGCGGCCGGCGCTGGCGTCAGCGCGCCACCCGGGCCCCGGTTGGTGCCGTCTCCCTGAGAAACGCCGCGAAGTCGTGAAAGACCGCCCCCCGCGGATCGCTTCGTCGCCAGACCAGGCCGATGGTCCGCCCGACATCGGGATCGTCAATCTCGCGCACCTGAAGCAAACCATCGAACTCGGCCCGATCCCGCGCGGCCAGCAGCGGCACCAGCGAATATCCCTCGCCGGCCGCGATCATGTGCCGAAGCATCTCCAGACTGCTGGCAAACCGTGCGTCGGTGCCGGATCGCGACAGCCGGCACAGCGACAGCGCCTGCTCGCGCAGACAGTGACCCTCCTCCAACAGCAGCAACCCGTCCCCAGCCAGGTCGTCCAACCGGATGCGAGGCCGCGCCGCGAGCGGGTGCCGCGCCGGCACCACCGCGCGAAAGGGCTCGAAGAACAATGCGTCGGCAACGATGCCCTCAACCGGCGACGGCAGCGCGAGCAGCACAAGGTCCAGCTCGCCGGTTTGCAGTTCCTGCAGCAGCGCGGCCGTTAGTCCCTCCTGCAGCCGAAGCTGCAGCGATGGAAACCGCGTACGCACCGCATGAAGCACGCCAGGAAGATAGTACGGACCCAGCGTGGCTATGACGCCAAGACGCAGCGGGCCGGCCAACGGATCGGATCGCTGCCGCGCCATCTCCAGCAGCACGCGCGCGGCGCCGAGGACGTCCCGCGCCTGACGGATCAGCACATCGCCCTCCGGCGTCAGCGCGATGCGACGGGTCGTCCGTTCAAAGAGAGTCGTGCCAAGCAGGACTTCCAGTTTGCGGATCTGCTCCGACAGCCCGGCCTGACTGACCCCGCAGCGATCGGCTGCTCGGCCGAAATGCTGCAGATCGGCGACGGCGACGGCGTATTCGAGGTCACGCAAGGAAAGACCGGCAAGCGTTTGGTAGGCCATCATCGATAGGTATCACCTGATAATGCCAATGGAAATATCGATTTTATTGTCAGCCGCGAATGGCCCAGGGTCAACGCACGCCCCGATATGGCGCAGGCAAGACAGAGGGACCTATGACCGACCAAGCCCGCCCCACCATGACGACCACCGCCGGTGCGCCGATTGCCGACGACCGGAACAGTCTTACGGCCGGCCCGCGCGGCCCGGTTCTGTTGCAGGACTACCAGTTGCTGGAAAAGCTGGCGCATCAGAACCGAGAGCGAATTCCCGAACGCGTGGTGCACGCCAAGGGCAGCGCCGCCTATGGCACGCTGACCATCACCAACGACATCTCGAAATACACGCGCGCGAAGATCTTCTCGGCGATTGGCAAGCAGACCGAGTTGCTGCTGCGCTTTTCCACCGTCGCGGGTGAGCGTGGCGCCGCGGACGCCGAACGCGACGTCCGCGGGTTCGCTCTGAAATTCTACACTGAGGAAGGCAACTGGGACCTCGTTGGCAACAACACGCCCGTGTTCTTCATCCGCGATCCGCTGAAATTCCCCGACTTCATCCGAACTCAGAAGCGCCATCCCAGGACGAACCTGCGCAGCCCGACCGCGATGTGGGACTTCTGGTCGCTGTCGCCCGAAAGCCTGCACCAGGTGACCATCCTGATGAGCGACCGCGGCCTGCCGCAGGGCCATCGCTTCATGAACGGGTATGGCAGCCACACCTACTCATTCTGGAACGACGCCGGCGAGCGCTACTGGGTGAAGTTCCACTTCAAGACGATGCAGGGCCACCGCCACTGGACGAACGAGGAGGCCGCGGCCGTCGTCGCCAATGACCGCGAAAGCGCGCAGCGGGACCTGTATGAGGCCATCGAGAGCGGTGACTTCCCGAAGTGGCGGATGTGCGTGCAGATCATGCCGGAGGCGGATGCGGCAAAATCACACGACAACCCGTTCGACCTGACGAAGGTATGGAAACACAGCGACTATCCGCTGATCGAGGTCGGCATCCTGGAACTGAACCGCAATCCCGACCACTACTTCGCCGAGGTGGAACAGGCATCATTTTCGCCGTCCAACATCGTGCCCGGGATCGGTTTCTCGCCGGACAAGGTGTTGCAGGCCAGGCTGTTCGCCTATGCCGACGCGCACCGCTACCGGGTCGGCACGCACTACGAGAAACTGCCGTTGAACCAGCCGCGCTGCCCGGTGCACAACCACCACGCCGACGGACCCATGCGCTTCGACGCGCCAAAGGGCACCGACGCCTACTACGAGCCCAACAGCTTCGGCGGCCCGAAACCGGAACCCGGCGTGCAGGAGCCGCCGCTGCGGATCAGTGGCGATGCAGCGCACTATGACCACCGCGAGGGCAACGACGACTACACCCAGCCAGGGGACCTGTTCCGGATGTTCGACGCCGCCCAGCGGGAGCGGCTGTTCAACAACATCGCGGCCGCGATGCAGGGTGTGCCGGCCGAGATCATCGCCCGCCAGATTGAACACTTCCGGCGCGCCGATCCGGCCTATGCCGAGGGCGTCGAACAGGCGGTGAAGCGGGTGCATACTCCGCCGGCCTCGGCGCCGACAACATCCGCCGATCCGGTGGTTCACGCCGCGGAGTGATTAAGGCCGGGGCCTGTGTACCCCGGCCGCAGCGTCTGCATACGCCGCGGGCGTGCCATGCGAGCGACGCCATCGGCGTCTGCGTCCGATCGTCATGGCGGAGCATGTCCGCCGTGGCGGTGCTGCAAAGATCGGTGTCGCGCCTGCCCGAGAAGGCCATCCCGCGTCGAAGCCCGACGCATATCTGCAAGCGCCCGCCGCCGGCCGCGGCACGGTAAGCGCCAGCCGCCGCCCGCGGCGCGGTGTGCCGGTCGGGCCCGGGGATACCCGCTGCGCCAGACTCCCTTCGCAGCGGAATCCGGCGGCACCGTCGATCAGGGGCAATGAGCCCGGTTGTTGCAGGCTCCCCAATGCCTGTAAGTTCGGCGAATGCCCGAAACGCAGGAAAGGACCGCGACGGATGACGATGACGCAGGGTGAGGCCGAACTGGCGCTGGCGGAGCGTGCGAGGGAGTTATTGCCGGCGGGCACCCTGGGAAACATGAATTCCGATACCATCATCGCGCGAGGCCAGGCCGGCCGTGTGTGGGACGTCAGTGGACGCGAGTACGTGGACCTTCTGCTTGGATCGGGACCAATGCTGGTCGGCCACGCGCACCCGGAGGTCACCCAGGCAGTGCTGGAGCAGGTTCCGCTCGGCACCACCTTCTTCGCCAACAATGCGCCGGCGATCCAACTGGCCGCCGCGATCGTCGATGCGGTCGCTTGTGCGGAGAAGGTCCGCTTCGTCAGCAGCGGGACCGAAGCCGACTTTTACGCAATGCGGCTGGCACGCGCGTTCCGTCGGCGTGACAAGATCCTGAAGTTTGAGGGCGGCTACCACGGCATGAGCGACTATGGGCTGATGAGCCTGTGGCCGGATCGTCCGGGCAATTTTCCGCAGGCCGCGCCCGATTCCGCCGGCATCCCCGCCAGCGTGCGCGACGATATGCTGGTTTGTCCATACAATGATCTGGCGACGGCGCAGAACCTGATCCGGGCGCACCACGACGAGATTGGCGGCGTCATCGTTGAGCCGATGCAGCGCCTGATCACCCCGGAACCCGGTTTCCTGCAGGGCCTGCGGGAGATCACCCGGGAGTACGGCATTCCGCTGATCTTCGATGAGGTCGTGACCGGCTTCCGCCTCGCCTATGGCGGCGCGCAGGAATATTATGGTGTCGTCCCGGACATCTGTACCTTG
>DASWON010000203.1:0-29883 GCA_036398735.1 Rhodopila sp. | reverse complement strand
CGGCCTCCACCAGGCAGGCGGCATACGGGGTATCGGGACTGGCGAACCGTGGATGGTCGATCAGTCGCTTGCCGTTGATGTGGCCATGGTCCGCCACGACGAGCGGCGGCGTGCCGATCGCCTTGGCGAGGGTGCGGCCCTTCTCCGGGACGCCGCACAGGATCAGCGGCTCTGATGGCCACAGCATCGAGTGCAGGTCGAGCAGCACATCGACCTGATCGATGAACGGCCGGATTTCCCGTGCGCGATCCAGCTCGATCGAGTGCCTCGGTCCATTCAGGATCGACTCGTCCCAGAGCCGGTTCATGTCCTCATCGATAAAGCGCGATGCGGTGGGTCGCAGCGGATCGAAGCGCTCGAACGCCGCCAGGTTCAGGAAAGCGAACGAGAGCTTGCCGCGCCGCGGCTTGAGCCCGGCCCGCAACAGCCGGTTCAGCACGATGGCGCCGGCCAGTTCGTTGCCGTGCATCAAGGACAGCAGCGCCACGTGCGGACCCGGCTGACCCGAGTCACGCGTCGTGACGCCGGCCGTGCCGACATTGCCGCGCGTCCAGGGCGAAATGTCCGGCGGCGAGATGCGGACTTTGAATTCCGGCAGCGGAGGAGGGGAGAGGGGACCCATGGCGTTGGCTCGATCAGACAAGCAACCGGTCCGCGAGGCGGCGGATGAAGCGGTCGCATGCCGCCAGTTCTGATTCCGCTATCCACTCGTCCGGCTGGTGCGCCTGCGCGATATGCCCCGGTCCGCAGATGATCGTGGGGATACCCGCTTGTTCGAAGAATCCGCCCTCGGTGCCGTAGGCGACCTTGCCGGCACTGTTGGAGCCGGTGATCTGCTTCACCACGGTAACCAGCGCATGGTCCTGGGGCAGCGCCATTCCCGGCATCTCCAGCCTGGTTTCGTAGCTGAAACCACAGGCGGGGTTCACCGCCCGCATGGCCGGTTCGACGGTTTCTGCGATCCAGGTCTGCATACGCTCGAGGTGGCGATCGGCCGGATCGCCCGGGATCGGACGCCACTCCATGGTGAACGCGGCGTGTTCGGGGATGATGTTCAGGATCGTGCCGCCTTCCACGGTGCCGACATGAATGGTGGTGTGCGGCGGATCGAAGCCGTCCTCGAACGGGCCTTCGACGACCAGACGGCGGGCTTCCCGAGCCACCCAGGCGATTGCCTCGCCGGCGGCCTGAACGGCGTTGACGCCCTTCGCCGGCTCGCTCGAATGTCCTGTCAGCCCGCGCACCGTCACGGCCACGTCGAGTTTTCCTTTATGCGCCAGGATCGGCTGCATGCCGGACGGTTCGCCGACCACGCAAAGATCGGGGCGCAGGCCGGATTCGCCCATATCCTCGATCAGCCGCCGCACCCCGGTGCAGCCAACCTCCTCGTCATAGGTGATGAACAGATGCAGCGGACGGACGAGGTTCAGTGCCTGAAAATCCGGCATCGCGGCGAGGCAGGCGGCGACGAAGCCCTTCATGTCGCAGGCGCCGCGCCCGGTGAGCATGCCGTCGCGCCGACGCAGGGTAAACGGATCGCCGGTCCATGCCTGGCCATCGACCGGTACCGTGTCGACGTGGCCGCTGAACGCCAGGCCGCCCGCGGTGTGGGGGCCGACCATTGCATGGAGGTTCGCCTTCTGTCCGGTGGCGTCAGTGCTAATTCGATATGATATGCCGAGATGATCGAGATAGTCGCGGACGCAGCCGATCAGCGCCAGGTTGGAGTTGCGGCTCGTCGTGTCGAACGACACCAGCCGCTGCAACAGGTCCGTCGTGGTCATCCGGGCGGCGGCGGTGTGAGCGACATCCATAACAGCACTCTATACGGGTCCGGGCGAGCGGCAACCAAGGGCGATCGGCCGAGCCGGGGCCAGGCTGGGCCGCCATGGCCGACTCTGGCCGTGAAAAGCGGGACGGAACAGCGGCGCGGCAGGGTGCCTGCTATCACGAATCAGTGAGTTGGCCCGCGCAATTGGTCCAATAACCGAGGTTGCTTTGCGCGCCTTTAGACCAAGTTGTCATTGCAGCCACGGCAGTATGCTCATCGCGGCGCTGCAGGCATGTCGGATAAGCGCACCTGGGCGCGGCGCATCGGGCCGGCAGGATCAACGGGGCAGGATCAACGGCGCGGGACGCGGCGAAATAGCTTGCCCCGGCGCATATCGGAGTGAGATCGTCCCAGGATAATCAAGAACAACGATGGGAGGATGGCGACCATGGACGCTTCCGCGGCCTCGACTCTGGAGCAGGCGACGCTTCGAAAAGTATATCTGCGCCTGGTGCCGTTCTGCTTCCTGCTTTACATCCTATGCTACGTTGATCGCATCAACGTCAGCTTCGCCGCGTTGACGATGAACCGCGACCTCGGCCTGAGCGCGTATGTGTATGGCCTCGCCGCCGGCGCGTTCTTCTGGGGCTACTGCCTGCTGGAGGTCCCGTCCAACATCATCCTCCAGAAGGTCGGCGCCCGGCGATGGATTGCCAGGATCATGATCTCCTGGGGGTTGCTGTCGGCGGCCACGGCGATGGTAACCGGCCCGGCCAGCTTTTTCCTGGTTCGCGTGCTGCTGGGTGTGGCGGAGGCGGGGTTGTTCCCCGGACTGCTGCTGTATTTCCATCGCTGGTTCCCGCAGAACCATCGTGGCCGTGTCGTCGGCTGGTTCCTGACCGGCCTGCCGCTGGCGACGGCGATCGGCGCTCCGATCTCCACGGCGTTCCTGCAGATGGACGGCATCTGGGGCCTGCACGGCTGGCAGTGGATGTTCGTTGGCGAGGGGATCCCGACCGCGCTGATCGGCGTGACGGTGCTGTTTTTCCTGACCGAGCGGCCGTCCGAGGCCAGATGGCTGGCCCCCGAACAGCGCGCCTGGCTGGAAGACGCGATCAGCCATGAGACGCACGCGATCGAACTGGTGCGCAGCCACTCCGTGCTGTCGGCGATGACCAACCCGCGCCTGCTGATCCTGACGGTGATATTCGCGGGGATCGGCATGGCGGGCGTCGGCACGGTGCTGTTCCTGCCGCAGATCCTGAAGTCGATCGGTGTGACCAATACGCAGGCTGGGCTGCTGACCGCGGTTCCCTACGTCTTCGGGACGGTGGCGATCGTGGTCTGCGGCCACCTCTCTGACCGTGTCACGGATCGGTACTGGACGCTGGTGGTGACCTGCGGCCTGGCGACGATCGGGATGATCCTCGCGGCGATGCTGCACGACAGCCTGTGGGTGCTGGCGGCGTTCGCGGTGGCGACGATCGGCTTCTACGGCATGAAATCGCCGTTCTGGCCGCTGCCCTCCACCTTTCTCACCGGCTCCGCGCTGGCCGCCGGGTTGGCGCTGGTCAATTCGCTCGGCAATTTCGCCGGATATTTCGGTCCGATCGCCGTGGGCTATGCGAAAGACGCGACCGGCAGCTTCGAGGCCGGCCTGTATGTGCTGGCTGCCGCGGCATTCGTCGCGACGCTGACGGCGCTGGGTTGCGCCCTGTGGATGCCGCGCGGCGTGACGGCGGCGGTTCAGCTTGTGCCGGCGCGGCGATAGCGCGGACGGAGGCGTGGGCGTTCCCGGGGACCCCGGGTCGTGGCGGCCGGAGGCAGGCCACGACCGTCCGCGCGCCGCACGGCAGCGCGAGCCCTGTTTCCGAGGCCGGGCAGGGTGCGGGCATCAGGCGTGCGGACCCGGGACAGCGCACGGGTCAGCGGCCGAACGGTCGCCGGGCTGACTGAAAGCATCACGAACGCCGGGGTGTCCAGGCCGCGTGGAGGGCCGGGATCGGCAGGGTCCGGCCGTGGCCGGAACCGGTTGTTCTGCATCTGCGGTCTGGCGCCGTTGCCATATGCGCAAACGCGCCGCGGCACCGTGGCGACTCTGCCATCGTGGCGACTATGCGGACCGTCTTGCGTCCCTCGAAGGTCCCGCCAGCCGGTTCCCGACGATGACGGTGCCGCTCAACGGCGGCCTGGATGCTCCGGCGCGCTGCCCAGGGTGATCTCGACGGTCGAGCGAACCGCCATGAACCGCGTGTCGCCGGAGGACGGGGTCAGGCCCTCCTCCGCGGAACCTCTGCCTGAGCCACGACCGCCGGCAACAGCTGCAGACCCCTCGGCAGCGGCCGAGATGTGCCGCCGTCGCGCGCGACCTCGCGGACGATCTCCAGCGCGGCCGTCAAAGTCGCGAATCTGTACGGCTTGGTAAGACAGGCGTGGCCGACCGTGACCTCCGCCAGCACACGCTCCGGCTCTCCCGTGACATACAGGATGCCGGTATCGCGAAGATCGCCGGAGGCGGCGAGCTGGATTACGACGTCGCTGCCGCGCTCGATCCCGCCCAGGTTCATATCGAAGATTCCGATGTCGGGGTGATGCTGGCGCGCCAGCGCGACACCTTGCGCGACGGTCGTGGCGATGCCGCATACGAAATGGCCTTCGAATTGCAGCGTCTCCGCGAGGCAATCAGCGAGGAGCAGGTCATCTTCGACAACTAAAACTTGCATCGTCATCCTTTCCATGGGATGGCTGTCTTACCTCGCCCGAATAGGCGCACGGCCACATCCCTTTTAAATCATTGCTGATTCTGTCGAAGGCACTGCGCCTGCCAGAAATGGACACGATGGCGCGAGGTATCATAGGCATTCTTTACGTGTCGGGGAAAGGATTATATACACGTATAAATTGTATTTAATCATACCGTGCCGTGCGATGGTAGATAAATCTCTGGAAGATCCATATGATCGGGCACATCAAGGGCTTGCACCAGCAACAGGCGGATCTCGCAGCGTTCGGAGGTTATGCTTTCCGGGAGACGGGCCTGTTCCGGATATTCGAGATGGCGGCGCGCACCTGCGCTGGCTCGTTGGGAGCGCGGCACTGCGCGATCGGTCGCTATCGATGCGTTGAGAATGACCTGCTGGTCGAAGCCGGTTTTGGCTGGCGCCCCGGCATCATTGGAACCGCTGTCTCCCCCGCCGACGAACGGTCTCCCCAGGGGCGCGCCTGCGTAACCCGGGAGCCGGTTGTGGTGCGGGGCTCACAGGAAATGCACGCCTACGACGCGCCTGGCTTCTATCGGGAATACGGCATCGTCTCCACGGTCGGTGTCCCGATCGTGTCGGGAGCCGGCCCGCCGTTCGGCGTATTGGAAGTCGAGAGTACGGCGGAGCGCTCCTACGACGAGCACGATATCAATTTCCTGACCGGCTTTGCGAATGTGCTCGCGGAGGCGGTCGCCGCCCACGGCAGGAACAGGGTCTTGCGCGCCACGGTCGCCGAGATGGCGACGATTGCCGCCGAGAAGGAGCGTCTGCAGGCCGAACGCGACGTCCTGGCCATGGAGTTGCGCCACCGTGTACGAAATAACCTGCAACTGATCAACGTCATGGTGACCACCGTCCTGCGCCAGCCGTCGGACGTCGCCCGAAGTCGCGGACTGGAGCGGATGATCGGGCAGATCATGAGCCTGGCCGAAGTGTACGAGCACATGCTTGGAGCCGGCATCGACGGACAGGTCGACTTCGGCTCGTACGCCGTCGTGCTCTGCGCCAACCTGCACGCTCAGCGGCCGGCGTCCGAGCATGCGATCATCCTCGACTGTCACGCCGAGGCGGTGCGCGTGTCGCTGGCCACGGCGACCGCGCTGGGACTGGTGCTGACGGACTTGATCTCGAACAGTTACGAACACGCTTGTTCCAGCCACCGCGGCCGGATCGATCTTCGCATCCGAGGGGGCGACATGGCTGGCCAGGGTGTCATCACGATCGCTGACCATGATGTCGGTTATCTCGCCGCCACCGAAACGAATCATCAGGGCGAATGGCTGGTGCGCCGGCTTATGCAGCAGGTGCGGGGCACCCTCGACACCGGTCCGGGCACCGGGAATGTGTGGACGCTGCGCTTTCCGACGATCGACGCCGACCGGATTGCGATCGCCACCGCCTGAGGGCTTGGCCCCGGACACCGGTCGTTAAGCACCGGTGCCACGTCCCGGGTCAGGCACCGGTGTCAGGCCAAAGCGAGGCTCGGACAGGCTTACCCGGCCATGACGCGACGGACCGGCAAAGCGAGTCCGGTCACGTGAAGCGGCGCTACAATCCGAGGTCGCTCAGGCTGGGATGGTTCGCCGGCCGTGGGCCGCTGCGGTCCCAGTGGAACAGCCGGGCGGATGCGGCGATGGGCAGGTCGTTGATGCTGGCGTGGCGGGCACGCATCAGGCCGAACTCGTCGAACTCCCAGTTCTCGTTGCCGTAGGCGCGGAACCAGTTGCCCGAATCATCATGGTACTCGTAGGCGAAGCGCACGGCGATGCGGTTGCCGGTGAATGCCCAGAGTTCCTTGATCAGCCGGTAGTCGAGTTCCCGGTTCCATTTGCGGCTGAGGAACGCGACGATTGCCGACCGGCCCCGCAGGAACTCGCTGCGGTTCCGCCAGGCGCTGTCATCGGTATAGGCCAGCGAGACGCGTTCCGGATCGCAGCTGTTCCAGCCGTCTTCGGCGCCGCGGACTTTCTGGATCGCGGTTTCGAGGGTGAATGGAGGAAGCGGGGGACGATCGACGGGCATCGGTTTCTCCTGCGGGTAATCCGGGCTGGATTGAGGACTATGGCGTGCCGACTCTGGGTATCAATCGGCGATCCGCCAGTCCCCGCCCAAGGGGTTTCGGTCCCCGGCGAGAACTTCGTTGCCGATGCGACGTGTTGCAGTCCCGGTCAGAATGTTTCGGTCCAGGTCCAAGTATTCCGGTCCCCGTGCAACGTGTTCCAGTCCGCATCCAGCGGTATCGTCGCCGGCAGGCCGGGGCTCCCCCTGTTTGCCATGGCGTTCCAAACCTATTGCCGTTGCTGCGTCCTCGGCTTTCGCTGGCGTGCGCACTTCGGCGCACTTCGGCGCACTTCGGTAACGGAGGCACCGGCCCGGTCCCTCCCGTCCCCCTGGATGCCGCAACGAGCGGCCGGACTCCCCCGCCGCTCCCTCCGCCCCTTCCGGCTTATTCTGCCGCTCGCGCCTGCTTCCGGGAAATGATGGAGTGCCCGGTCATCTCCTTCGGCTGCGGAATGCCCATGAGGTCGAGCAGCGTGGGCGCGAGATCGGCCAGGCGCCCATCCTCGATCGCCTCCGCGCCGCCGCCCATCAGCAGCACCGGCACCGGGTTGGTGGTGTGCGAAGTGTGCGGACCGCCCGTGACAGGATCCCTCATCATCTCGCAGTTGCCGTGATCCGCGGTGACCAGCAGCGCGCCACCCTGGCGCTTGATAGCCTCGGCGATGCGCCCCAGCCCGGTGTCGACGGTTTCCACCGCCTTGATCGCTGCCGCCAGGATGCCGGTGTGGCCGACCATGTCGGGATTGGCGAAATTCAGCACGATCAGGTCGTATTTCTTGCTGTCGATCGCCGCTACCGCCTTGTCGGTGAGCTCGGGCGCCGACATTTCCGGCTGCAGGTCGTAGGTGGCGACCTTTGGGGAAGGGACCATGATGCGGTCCTCGCCCTTGTACAGCGTCTCCTGCCCGCCGTTGAGGAAGTAGGTGACGTGGGCGAACTTCTCGGTCTCCGCCATTCGCAGCTGGGTCTTGCCGGCATCGGCGACCACCTGGCCAAGGATGTGCTCCAGCTTGTCCGGCGCGAACAGGACGCCAAGGAACGGCGCCAGGGCATCGGAATAGCGCGTCATGCCCACCGCCGCCGCGAACTTCAGGGTGCGCTTGCGCGGGAAGCCGTCGAACGCCGGGTCGAGCAGCGCGGCGAGAATTTCCCGGACGCGGTCGGCGCGGAAGTTGAAGCAAAGGATGGCGTCGCCGTCCTTCATGCCGGCGTAGTCGCCGATCACCGAGGCCGGCACGAACTCATCGAATTTCTTGGCGGCGTAAGCCGCCTGGATCGCGGCATCGGGGGTCGGGAAGTGGGCGCCCTCGGCCTCGGCCATGGCGCCGTACGCCTGGGCGACCCGATCCCAGCGCTTGTCGCGGTCCATCGCATAGTAGCGGCCGACCACGGTGGCGATCGGCACCCCCTCGGGTAATGCCGCCTGCAGACGGGCCAGCGCCTTCTCGCCCGATTGTGGCGGCGTGTCGCGTCCGTCGGTGAACGCGTGCACCACGGTCTTCACGCCCGCCTTGTGCAGGAAGCCCGCCAGGGCGGCGCCGTGATCCTGATGCGAGTGCACCCCGCCCGGCGAAACCAGCCCGATCAGGTGGCATGTCCCGCCGGACGTTTTCAGTGCGTCAATCAGAGCGGTGAATGCCGGCGCCTTGGCGATACTGCCGTCCGCGACCGCGTCACCGATCCGCACCAGTTCCTGCTTCACCACGCGGCCGGCGCCGATGTTCAGGTGGCCGACCTCGGAGTTGCCCATCTGGCCGTCAGGCAGTCCCACGTCGCGGCCGGAGGTGTGCAGGAACGCGTGCGGGCAGGAGTTCCACAAGCCGGAGAACGCCGGGGTTTTCGCCAGGCGCACGGCGTTGTCCGCGCTCTCCTCGCGCCAGCCGAAGCCGTCCAGAATGACCAACATCACCGGTCGGGTTGTCATACGTCTCTGTCCTTTGCCTGCCCGGAGCATGCCTGCCCGGAGAATGATAGCCGCATGCGTGCCGCTCATGCTCAAACTCATTCGTCCGAGCGCACGATTCAAGCCTCGAACTGGAGGAATCCGTGGCGTTCGTGGCTTTTCACCCGGAACGTCCGCTCATCCGGGCGCCTGGGCACCCCGGGCGGCTGGCCATCCGGAAGCCTGGCCATTTGGAAGCCTGGCCATCCGGGCCACCTGGGAGGCGCCGGAGCCGGCAAGGGACAAGCTGGCCGGCTATTTCGTGGTCGCCGTCTCCACGGACCCCGAACCGGTCACCGCATCCAGGCCGGCCTTGGCGGTCACGGCGTCCTGCGTGAAGATACCGCCGCTGGCGCCGATCGCACCGACCAGCTTGCCGCCGATCACGATCGGAAAGCCGCCCTCGCTCGCCGCCCCGCCCGTCACCGCCAGAAGACTGAGCGACGAGGGAGAGCCGCCGGTGTTGATCGCTGCCTGGAACATGCCGGACGCCCGACGGAACAGGGCGGCGGTCCGCGCCTTGGCTTGGGCGATCGGGATCGAGGCGTACTGCGTGCCGTCCATTGTCGCGTGCGCGACCAGGTTGCCCGCCGGATCGACGACCGTGACCGCCATCTTCCAGTTGTGTTTCCTCGCCTCGGTGGCGGCGGCGGTGACTGCCTTCTGCGCGTCGTCCAGACTGATGGGCGCGCCGTAGGGGATGTCGAACGGCATGGTCTCCGGCACCGCGGCCGGCGTCTGGGCTCGAGCGGCGCTTCCGCCGGCTAGCGCCCCGGCGAGCACGGCTTCAACCATAAGTATTGAATGCGTCGCGAGGCGCATGACTGATCCTCCCTTGGACTTTTATTTGGGCCTGTTCGGCCGTCGCGATGGGTATCGTGTTGCCCGGCCAGGATCAAGTAATCCCGGACCGCCTTGCGCCGGATGCCGGCCGGTCGCCGCCACCGCGTCATGGCCGGGCATGCTCGGCCGCTCACGATTTTGACCGAACACCATAACCCGCGGGTCAGACACAGTCCCCCATCCGGCCGCGGGCTGGTCGGCATCAACGCCGGTGAGCCTGATGCCGCCCGCCAGGCCGGGAGGCCACAGGGCCGATCCGGCGCCCGTGCCGTGTCGGGCCTCTGTCCCGACCGGAGCGGCGCCAGGGCCGACGGGGGCAGGATCGTCGCAAGACAACCGTTCAGCCCGGTGATATAAAATGCCATCCGGACGCTCGGATTTTCGTTGTCACCCCGTCTCCGGCAGGAGCGAACATGACCGAACCTGAATGGCGCCGTTTGAATCGGGCGAACTGGGACGAACGCGTTCCGTTGCATCTGGCCAGCAGGCTGTACTACGACCAGTCGTCGCTTCGTGCCGGCACGGCTCAGCTTGATCCGATCGTGTCCGAGGCGCTGGGACTGGTGGCCGGCATGCGCATCCTGCACCTGCAGTGCCACTTCGGCATGGATAGCCTGGCGCTGGCGCAGCGCGGGGCGCACGTAACCGGCGTGGATTTCTCGGCTCCCGCCATCGAGTCCGCGCGATCGCTGGCCGCCGAGCTGGGGCTGGGAGACCGGGTCCGGTTTGTCGTTTCGGACGTGTACGAAAGTCCCGACGCCCTGGCCGAACCGGCTTGTTTCGACAGAGTCCTGGTTTCCTGGGGCGCCCTGTGCTGGCTGCCCGACATGCGCGGCTGGGCGAAGGTGATCGCGCATTTTCTCAGGCCGGGCGGCTGGCTCGCGCTCGCCGAGGCACACCCGGCGGCCTACGTGTTCGACGACCGCACCGCGGCCGCGGACGGCCGGCCGGGATGGTATTTCCCCTACTTCAGCCGTCACCCGCTGATCGAGGACATGACAGAGGACTACGCCGATCCCGCCGCCAGCCTGCAAAACCGCCGCACGGTCGAGTGGCTGCATCCCCTGGGCGACGTGATCACGGCGCTGATCGAGGCCGGGCTGCGGGTCGATCGCTTCGTCGAACATGACTGCGTCGCGTGGCGGATGTTTCGATCGCTCACGCAGGATGGCTCCGGGTTCTATCGCTGGCCGGATCGGCCCTGGCTGCCGCTGTCGTTCTCGCTTCGGGCAGCGAGGCCGGCCTGAGGCGGGGCGCAAACCTTGACCGGTGCGCGCCACAGGTCTTCCATACCACCTCGAAAGAAGCAAGTCGGGAGCAAGTCCATGCATGATACAGTGATACGAGGCGGTACCATCATCGATGGCAGCGGAAAACCCGGCTATACCGGTGACGTTGCGCTCGATGGCGACAAGATCGCCCAGGTCGGCGGCAAGGCCGGCCCCGGCAAGCGTGAAATCGATGCCAACGGCCTGCTGGTCACCCCGGGCTGGGTTGATGTCCACACCCATTACGATGGACAGGCGACCTGGGATCCGGTGCTCGCGCCGTCCTCGTGGCACGGTGTCACGACCATCCTGTTCGGCAACTGCGGCGTCGGCTTCGCCCCGGTGCGCAACGAAGATCATTCCGCACTGATCGGCATGATGGAATCGATCGAGGAAATCCCCGGCATCGCGCTGGCCGACGGGCTGAAGTGGAACTGGGAAACCTTTCCCCAGTATCTCGACGCGCTGGACCAGATGCCGCGCGCGATCGATATCGCGGCGCAGATCCCGCACCATCCGCTGCGCGTCTACGTGATGGGGGAACGGGCGATCAACCGCGAACCGGCAACGGCCGACGATATCGCGGCGATGCGCGATGCGGTGCGGGCGGGACTGAAAGCCGGCGCGTTCGGTTTCACGACATCGCGCACCAACTCGCACAAGACCCCGACCGGCGACATGGTGCCAGGTCGTTACTCTGAAGTGGACGAGCTGCTGGGTATCGGTTCTGCGTTCAAGGGCCTGGGCTACGGTGCGTTCGGCGTCAACAGCGACTTCGACGACGAAGCCGGCGAGCTGAAATGGATGACGAAGTTCGGACAGGAAACGGGCCGCCCGGTGTGGTTCCTGCTGACCGACCGGCCCACCGACAAGGTGCGCTGGCGGCGGCTGATGGACGGCGTGCACAAGGCGCGGCAGGCAGGCGCGATGGTCACCGCCCAGGTCGCCGGCCGGCCGGTGGGCGTGATGCTCGGGATCGATACGGCACTGAACCCATTCTCGATCCGGCCAAGCTACCAGGCGCTGCTGAAACTTCCGGTGGAGGAACGGATTCGCCGGATGCAGGACCCGGCGCTGCGGGCCCAGATCCTGGCGGAGGCGCCGTCACCGCAGCTGCTGAACCGGCTGTCGCAGTTCCGCCAGCATATCGTGACTCGCTGGAACCGGATGTTCCCGATGGCCGATCCGCCGAACTACGAGCCGGAGGAAAAGGACAGCATCGCGGCCATGGCGGCCCGGTCCAACCATACGCCGGACGAGGTCG
The DNA here is from genome assembly GCA_036398735.1 of Rhodopila sp. Taxonomy (GTDB): domain Bacteria; phylum Pseudomonadota; class Alphaproteobacteria; order Acetobacterales; family Acetobacteraceae; genus Rhodopila. Next base: position 17,972 of record DASWON010000203.1, on the reverse strand, counting down.
CGTACGACTACCTCGCGGGCGGGGCGGAACGCTTCCTGTTCTTCCCGATCGTCGGCTATAATGAGGACAACCTCGACGTCATCCACACGATGCTGACGGATGACGCAACGATCCTCGGGCTCTCGGATGGCGGCGCGCACTGCTCGTCCATTGTTGACGCCAGCGTGCCCAGCTGGATGCTGATCCACTGGGCGCGGGACCGCTCGCGCGGGCCGAAGCTGCCGCTGGAACTGATGGTGAAACGCCAGACCAGCGAAACGGCGGAATTCTTCGGGTTCAACGACCGCGGCCGGCTGGAGGCAGGCAAGAAGGCCGACATCAACGTGATCGACTACGAGAAGCTGCGGCTGCACATTCCCGAGGTCCGTTACGATCTGCCGATGAGCGGGCGGCGGCTGGTGCAGCGGGTGGACGGCTATCGCAACACGTTTGTCTCGGGCGCGTCGACGTTCGAGGACGGTGTCTATACGGGCGCCACGCCAGGACGGCTGGTGCGCGCGACCGGCGGCGTGTAGGCTGCGGGACCGGCTGGGCGGGCGGTGCCTCGGGTGCCACCCGTCCCGGTTTCAGGGAAGCGGGGACAGAGATGGAAAAGCGCAGGTTGGGTCAGTCGTCGTTGGAAGTGCCGCCGATCACCTTCGGCTGCAACGTGTTCGGCTGGACGGCCGATGAAAAGACGTCGTTTGCCTTGCTGGATGCCTGGCTGGCGGCCGGGTTCAATTTTCTCGATACCGCCGATGTCTACTCCCGCTGGGTTCCGGAGAACAGTGGCGGCGAGTCAGAAACGATCATCGGGAAATGGATGAAAGCCCGCGGCAACCGCGACAAGATCATCCTCGCCACCAAGCTCGGAATCGAGATGGCACCCGGGAAAAAGGGGCTGTCGAAGGCGTATATGCAATCGGCCGTCGAGGCTTCGTTGCGGCGGCTGCAGACCGACTACATCGACCTGTACCAGTCGCATCGCGATGATCCGGAAACGCCGATTGAAGAGACGCTGTCGGGATACGCCGACCTGATCAAGCAGGGCAAGGTGCGGGAGATCGGGGCGTCGAACTTCTCGGCGGACCGGCTGGCGGAATCGTTGAAGATCAGCACCGCGAAAGGCCTGCCCCGCTATCAGAGCCTGCAGCCGCAGTACAGCCTCGTGGAGCGGACGGAGTTCGAGGGGCCGCTCGAGGATCTGTGCCTGGCCGAAAAGGTCGGCGTGATCGGCTACTACTCCCTCGCGAGCGGCTTCCTGACCGGGAAGTACCGGTCACGTGCCGATACGGCCGGTCGGGCCCGCGGGTCGCGGGTCGAGAAGTATCTGGACGACTACGGCCTCGGCGTGCTGAAGGCGCTGGACGAAGTGGCGCAGCGCTACGATGCCAAGCCCGGCCAGATCGCCCTGGCCTGGCTGATCGCGCGCCCCAGTGTTACCGCGCCGATCGCGAGTGCAACGAACCTGGAGCAGCTGGCGGAACTCGCCGAAGCCGCGGAGATCGAACTCGATGCTGAGTCGATCCAGAAGCTCGATGCGGCGAGCAAGCCGAGGTAATCCTCGGTCGACCGCGGATCGGCGCGATGGAGGGTGTCGGGGAGCAAACCGACCGCGCGGCTGACCCGCGGCCTCCGGTAGATCGTGCGTGGGACGAAACGACAGCGGGCAGCCCAACGCCGCACGCTGTCCAGGCGGTGCCGGAGCCATGATCGGGCGCCCCGGACGGCACGACTTGCCACCGGCCGGCGGTGACGCCGACCGGGCTGCGCGCAAGGCTGGCGCGGCGGTGGCTCTCGAAGGCAATGAGCTGCCGGCCGGCCGTCACCGGCACGGCGGCGGCCATTGTCGGCTGCTCCGGTGTCGGCTGCTCCGGCAGTCTAGGCCGGTATCCGCACCGGCATCGACCGGATCCCCCGAATGAAGTTCGAGTAGACGCGCTCAGCCTCCCCGACCACTTCGATCTTCGGGAAGCGCGGCAGAATCTCCTGCCAGAGGATCTTCAGCTGCAACTCCGCCAGCCGGTTGCCGACACAACGGTGGATGCCGAAGCCGAACGACAGATGCTGGCGCGGACGGGCGCGGTCGATAATGAAGCTGTCGGGGTTCTCGATCGCCTCCGGATCGCGGTTGCCCGAGATATACCACATCACCACCTTGTCGCCGGCCTTGATCTGCTTTCCCCCAAGCCAGGTGTCCTGGGACGCCGTGCGGCGCATGTGGATGACCGGGGTCTGCCAGCGGATGATCTCGGAGACCGCGCTGTCCACCAGCGACGGGTCGGCACGCAGCTTGTCATATTCCCCGGGAAACTGATTGAGCGCGAGCAGCCCCCCGCTCATGGAGTTGCGCGTGGTGTCGTTGCCGCCGACGATCAGCAGCGCCAGGTTGCCCATGAACTCCGTCAGCGGCATATCGCGCGTCGCGGCGCCATGCGCCAGCATCGACAGCAGGTCGAACTTCGGCGGCTGGCCGCGGCGCTCGTTGAACAGACGGCCGATGTGCTCCGCCATGTTCTTCAGTTCCGCGAACCGCTCCGCTTCCGAATGCACCGGCGATTCCGGCGCGTTGACGTTGCAGATCGCGACGTCGGACCAGTAGGTCAGCTTTGCGCGCTCCTCGAACGGGAAGTCGAACAGTGTCGCCAGCATCATCGTCGTCAGCTTGATCGAGACCTCGGCCACCCAGTCGAATGTCTCGCCGCGCGGCAGCGCGTCCAGGACCATGCGGGTGCGTTCGCGGATCAGCGGCTCCATGTTCGCCAGGTTGGCGGGGGCCACGATCGGGCTGGCAACCTTGCGCTGTTCGTCATGCTTCGGCGGATCCATGCGGATGAAGCTGGGCCGCTGCATGTCCTTCGGCTGCTCCTCGATCTGAATCCCGCCGATCTCGTTGGAGAATACCTCGTGATGCACCTCGCAGTGCATGATGTCCTTGTACTTGGACACCGCCCAGTAAGGGCCGTACGGGCTGGCCGGAACGTAATGGATCGGGTCCTCGCGCCGCAGTCGCTCGAAATAAGGATGCCAGACGTCGTCCTGGTAAAGCCGCGGATCAGACATGTCGAACTGCTCCAGCGGCATGGTGTGGGCTGGGGTCAACGGGTCGACGTGAACCGGTGCGTTCATGATTTTCCTCCCTTTTGCGAAACAGGGCAGCACACAGCACATGGCGGGGTCAACGGAAACGTGGGACAGGGGGATTGGCAACCTGGCTGTTTCTTCGGCAGATTGGCGGGATGGACGCGACTGAACACCTGAAGGCGGCTGCCGCGGCGGCCAGGACGGCCGGACACGTGCTGGCGCGCAGCAGTGCCGCCGCGCGCAACGGCGCGCTGGCGGCGATGGCCGATGCGCTGCGCGACGGCATGCGCGACATCCTCACCGCCAATCAGACCGACGTGGCGGCGTACACCGGCACCGCGGCGTTCCTGGATCGCCTGACACTGACCGAGGCGCGGGTCGAGGCGATGGCGCGTGGACTGGAGGAGGTCGCGGCCCTGCCGGATCCGCTGAACCGCACGCTGGCCGACTGGACGCGGCCGAACGGCCTGCGCATCCAGCGGATCGCCACCCCGATCGGCGTGATCGGGATGATCTATGAAAGCCGGCCCAACGTCGGGGCCGATGCCTCGGCGCTGTGCCTGAAGTCCGGGAACGCGGTGATCCTGCGCGGCGGGTCGGACAGTGAGCGCAGCGCCCAGGCCATCAACGCGGCGCTGCGCCGGGGGCTGGCTGCCTCGGGTCTGCCGGAAGCCTGCGTCCAGGTGGCGCCAAATGCCGATCGCGCGTATGTCGCGGCGATGCTGGCGGGCGCCGGGCTGCTGGACCTGATCATCCCCCGCGGCGGCAAGTCACTGGTGGAACGGGTGCAGCGCGAGGCGCGGGTGCCGGTGCTGGCGCATGCCGAGGGCCTGAACCACACCTATGTGCACGCCGCCGCGGATCCGGCGATGGCGCGCCGTATCCTGGCGAACGCGAAAATGCGCCGGACCGGCGTATGCGGCGCAACGGAGACCCTGCTGATCGACCGCTCGATCGCGGCATCGCTGCTGCCCGTGCTGATCGAGGATCTGCGCGCGCTCGGGTGCACCTTCCGAGCGGACGCGGCGGCGCGGGAGGTGGTGGCGTGGCTGCCGGCGGCCGCGGGGCGGGATTTCGACACCGAGTGGCTGGATGCGGTGCTGTCGGTGGCGGTGGTCGACGGCGTCGACGCGGCGCTGGCTCACATCGCCGCGCACGGCAGCGAGCACACCGACGCCATTGTCACCGAAGACGCGGCGGCCGCGGCACAGTTCCTGCGCGGGGTGGACAGTGCCGTGGCGCTGTGGAACGCCTCCACCCAGTTCTGCGATGGCGCGGAGTTCGGGTTCGGCGCCGAGATCGGCATCGCCACCGGCCACATCCACGCGCGCGGGCCGGTCGGCCTGGAGCAGTTGACGACATACCGGTATCTCGTCCTCGGGTCGGGCCAGGTGCGCCCCTGAACGGATCGAGCGGCGTGAGCGGTCGCCCGGAGCGCGATATGGCGGCGCTGGATGTTCCATCGCGTGCCGCGGCGCCGGGCGCCCACCGGAATGTGGCGGAGCCGCCCGTTTCCCCGCGTGCCAGCACGCCGGACGTTCCCCCGCGTGCTGGCACGCCGGACATTCCCCCGCGTGCTGGCTCGGCAGGCGTTCCCCCGCGTGCTGACATGCCGCCTATTTCCCCGCGTGCTGGCTCGGGGAACATTCCCCCGCGCGCCGCGGTGCCGGCTGTTCTGCGAGGTGCCGCCCTATCGGGCGTTCCGCGGGACGCTGCCGCGTCGATCAGCCAATGCCTTCGTGGCCGGGCGTGGCCGTCGTGCCACCGCCGGCTCGATGCCGCGCGTCGAGACCCGAGAAATGCGCGTGCGACCGGGCATTCGAGCGGGCGGCAGCGTCTGCGGGCGTCCCGCAGGACGAAGTCGGAGCCGACCCGTCCGGCCGTCCCCGCTCATGCGGTCATGCGATCAGGACATTGCCGCGATGCCCAGGCCGCCTGATCCGATCCCGCGGTTCGGTGACCGGCGGCGGATGCGCGTCGGGCTGCTGGGCGGATCGTTTAATCCCGCCCACGAGGGCCACCGTCATGTCGCCGCTCTGGCGATGCGGCGGCTGCGTCTCGATCAGGTCTGGCTGCTGGTGTCGCCTGGCAACCCGCTGAAGTCCCGCAACGGGATGGCGCCGTTCGCCGACCGCCTGGCCAGCGCGACGCGCATTGCCGACGGCCGTCGCGTGCTGGCCAGCGGCATCGAGGCGGCGTTCCGGACCCGCTACACCGTCGATACCATGCGGCTGCTGCTGCGGCGGTTCCCCTCGGTGAAATTCGTCTGGATCATGGGCGCGGACATTCTGGAGCAGCTGCCGCGCTGGCGGCGTTGGACCGATATCGTGCGCCGGCTGGCGTTCGTGGTATTGCCGCGGCCGACTTATTCGCATCGGGCGCTTGCGGGACAGGCGGCGCATCGGCTACGGGCGGTGCGCCAAGCGGCCAGGGAAGCCCCGTTGCTGCCAGGTGCCGCGCCGGGCTGGGTGTTCCTGCCAGGCCGGCAGACCGCCGTCTCCGCCACCGCCATCCGAAAAGCCGCCGAAGGACAAGTGTCATAACCAAGCCGCCGAAGATCTCGTCCTCCCCCGCCAGGCATAAGCCGGCGCCGCGCAAGATCGCCGTCAAGCCGAAGCTGCCCGAGGCGGGCGTGGTGCCCGGCAGCCCGCGGAAGAAGACGATCGCCGCCGGGCCGAAGAAGGCCCCCGCGGGTCCGCGGGTGAAGAAGGTGAAGGTGGAGCCGTCGGAACTCGACCGTCTGCAGGCGGTGATCGTCGGCAGCCTGGAGGACGACAAGGCGGAGAATGTCGTTTCGATGGATCTGGCGGGCAAGGCGATGTTCTGCGACCGGATGGTCATCGCGTCCGGTCTGGCGGACCGGCAGATCAGCGCGATGGCGCAGCATCTGAGCGAAAAGCTGAAGGACGCCGGTCTAAAGCGGGTGCAGGTCGAGGGCGCCGGCGGTTCGGACTGGGTGCTGATCGACGCGGGCGATATCGTGGTGCATCTGTTCAAGCCCGAGGCTCGGACGATGTATGCGCTGGAGAAGATGTGGGGCGAGGACCTGGACGAGGCGGTCTGACACTCCCGCGCGGGCCGCGCGCGGTCGCCCCTCGCCTTGGCAAGTCGCCGCCACGGCAGCGCGGTTGCCATAGGATACCGGTCGTGGCTTATCCGGCAGCACGACGAGCTGGGCCAGGTCAAAGGCCCCCGGTCGTTGCCATAGGATACCGGTCGTGGCTTATCCGGCAGCCCTTCCAGTCACCCTGAAAGTGCGCCGGTCGCGCATCGCGATGCTAACGCAGTTTCACGGTGACGGGAATCGTGTTGCTCGTCTCTTGTGTCACGGTCGGGCTTTGCCGGGCTTGGCTCGGCCACCCACGACTTGCGGATTTCCGAGTGCAAGTCGTGGGTCACGGGCCGCCGCCCGGTGATGACACAGAGGGCGACTGCCTGGCAGCCCTTCCAGTCACCCTGAAAGTGCGCCAGTCGCGCATCGCGGTGCTAATACGCCCCCACGGCTTCCGTGATCCGCCTGTCGCGGGCCCCATCTTTCGAGCGGCCCGACGGCGTCCGCAACGTCGGTTGCTTTTCTTCCGGCTCGACCAACGAGATCATCACCTCCCAGAAAGTCTTCAGGCGACGGGCGTGGACATCGCCGAAAATGATGGCGAGCATCACACTGAACAGTTCGACGGTCGCCGTTTCCGGCTTTGCCGGGTCCACAGCCTCCGGCCAGACTTTGTTCAAGACCATCATTCGGGTGGCCGCATGTTCACGCATTGCAGCGATGTCAAAAATACTTCTGACGCCTAGTCTATGCAGATCGGCGGCGACGCCACCGCCGAACGCGATGATCAGCTGGGCCTGGGCGATCCAGTCAAGGATCGTCAACAGATTGTACGGCGTCTCGACATACAGCAGAATTGGATTGGCGGTGGCCAGGTTCTGCACATCGTGGACACCGGCCTCCATCAACCGGAATTTTATCAGCATATCGATCCCGTCGATCATATCTGCCGGCTGGACGAAGCGCCGCTGAAACGCCGCGGGTTCGGTGCGCTTGAGATTGCGGACCCGCAGCCGTTCGGTCAGCCACGAAATGCCGAACGTCGGGAAGTAACCAAGTAGAAAAGCCAGCGGGATGAAGCCACTGTTCGGGCTGGCGCTGAATGTCAGATGTCGCGCAATGCCGACGACCAGACATCCTTCGATAAGGCTGACCGCGGCGACGAGGAACGATGTCGGGCTCAACTCATAGCTTCGAACACGGCCGACAAGATATTGCAGCGTGAAGAGGTAGGCGCCGAGGAACCCCGCGGTGATCGCGGCTCCGGAGTTCCATTGGTATACGGCCAGATCGGCGGCTGTCAGGTCGGTGTTCAAGGCGTGCATGCCGCTCAGGATGAAATTCGGCTGTGACCAGAATGCCCGCCGCGACGACAGAAACAACGCAGTGACGAAGCCGAGGCCTGTCACGCCCGAGTAGATTGATGCAGGGATGACGAAGCTGACCAGCGATCCACGTGTCGCGACCTGTGCCAGGTCCCGCTCGATCGGGTCGCCATCGAGGTCGGCGCGTGGTGAGAGTTCATATTTGATGCGGGCGACTTCGAATGACGGCAGGACCTTGGTGCGTGCGTTGCTCATCATCCAGGCTTCCAGGGCGATCAGCACCCGGCTGCGGTAGCGCCGCAGCCTGTCCCGGCTGATCAGGATCGCGAGCGGGACCATCGCCGAGAGAAGAAATGCGGACGCGATCAGGACTGCTGCATCGAACATGGTATTGCCCCCCAGGCCACGATGTCCGGGTTCGGCAGCGGCTGGGCGCCGCCCCGCGCAGACGTGGCTACCTGTTCGGCTAAAATACGTTGCGACCCGTAATGCCGCTGTGATCCGTTTCATTTTGTCGAAGCACGTTCCGGCAGGCCGGAAATACCGGGGCGAGCGGCGGTTCTATGCCTGTCTGGTCGCCCATCCCCTATCTCCCATCCGCCGTCGCCCAGGAGATGCGTCAATGCCCACCGGATTGACGCATCTCATGTTGGGACCGGAGCATGGTTTGCTTACGCCGTCATGGCCCGACCGATTCGAGTCACCTGGTCAAGCACTTATGCCGCAACAGGGTAAATCGGGGCAAAACCCGCGGGCGCGCCGGGCCATGGCGGATCGGAAACATTTCCGCCTCTCATCCAGCCCGCTGAATTCACAATCCATTCCGAGAAGCGGAAGCGGTAGGCCCAGGGGGCCACCGGGATTCCGGGTGGAGATCGAGGATGCGGCGGGCCGCCGGCACCCGCTTCACTCCACCGCCGCCCGCAGCCCCGCGCCGGCGGCCAGCGGGCACAGTGGCAGGGCCGCCGCCAGCATCGCCGCGAGCAGCAGCAGATGCGGCCGCGGCGACCCGCCGCCCGCCGCCGTATCCGCCGCCGCGGCCCCGAAGATCAGCACCGGCGTCACCAGCGGCAGGATCAGCATCGGCAGCAGCACCCCGCCGCGGCGCGCACCCAGCACGATCGAGGCGCCCATGGTGCCGAACAGCGACAGCAGGGCGCTGCCCAGCAGCAAGCCCGCCAGCAACGCCGGAATCCCATCCTCCGGCATGCGCAGCATCACCGCCACCGGTCCGGCGGCCAGCAGCAGCGGCACCCCGGTCACCAGCCAGTGCGACGCCGCCTTCGCCGCGGCGATCGCGAACGCCGGCAGGCCCGACAACAGCAGCAGATCGAGCGACCCGTCCTCGAGGTCGGCGCCGAACAGCCGGTCCAGCGGCAGCAGCGCCGCCAGCAGGGCGCACACCCAGACGATCCCGGGTGCGATGCGTCCCAGCGTCTCCGGACCCGGACCGATCGCCAGCGGAAACAGCGACGCCGTCACCAGGAAGAACATCAGCGCCGCGAGCGTGTCCGCCCCGTGTCGCGCCGACAGCCGCAGGTCGCGTGACAACACCGCCCAGAAGACCCGCATCAGCGAACACCCATCAGCTCAGTCGCAGCCCGGCCGCATCCGGCAGCGGCAGCGGCACATGCGTCGCCGCGACCACCATCCCGCCTGCCGCACGATGCGCTGCCAGAAGACCGCCGAACCGCTGGATCGACCCGGTATCCAGGCCCAGGGTCGGCTCGTCCAGCAGCCACAAAGCCGCCGAGGACAGCATCAGCCGTGACAGCGCCAGGCGCCGCTTCTGGCCGGCCGAGAGCATGCGGGCCGGCAGGTCGGCCAGCGTCTCCAGACCCATCGCCGCGAGCGCCGCTGTGATCGAGCGGCCGGAAACCGCCGCGGCAAAGCGCAGGTTCTCGGTTACCGTCAAGCCCGGTTTCACCGCATCCTGGTGTCCGAGATACGCCACCCGCCGGCCGTGTTCGGAGATATCCGACACCGTGTCGACGCCGTCCCAGAGCACCTGCCCCGCGGCGGGCCGTACCAGTCCAGCCAGCAGGCGCAGCAGCGTCGACTTGCCGGAACCGTTCGGTCCCGCGAGCACCAGCGCTCCTCCCGTTGCCACCACGAACGAAATATCACGGAACACCAGCCGCTCCCCGCGGAAAACCGCGACGCTCTCTGCCGTCAGCATGCTGCTCCCTATATTCCGCCCGGTGGACGATCGCCTGCCGGTGTGGTTAAAGCCCGGCGTCGTGAATATTTCATCCGCGGCGTGCACTCCACCCCACGCCGCCTAACGGAAGGCACCCCGCGAACCGGGGCGAAATGGGCGCATGACCGCAGTCGGGCAGGATACCCTCAAAGCACGCCGTACACTGACCGTCGAAGGCAAGGGGTACGAGTATTTCTCCCTGCCGGAAGCCGCGAAAACCCTCGGCGATATTTCACGACTTCCGGTCAGCCTGAAGGTTCTGCTGGAGAACGTGCTGCGCTTCGAGGATGGCCGTAGCTACACGGTCGATGACGCCAAGGCCATTGTCGGCTGGCTCGAAAAAGCGTCCTCGACAAAGGAAGTGCCGTTCAAGCCTGCCCGCATCCTGATGCAGGACTTCACCGGTGTGCCCGGCGTGGTGGACCTGGCGGCAATGCGCGACGGGATTACCCGGCTGGGCGGCAATCCGGCCAAGGTCAACCCGCTGATCCCGGTGGACCTGGTGATCGACCACTCGGTGATGGTCGATGTCTACGCCCGCCCCGACGCCTTGCAGAAGAACGTCGATATCGAGTTCGAACGCAACGGTGAGCGTTACCAGTTTCTGCGCTGGGGCCAGGAAGCGTTCGACAATTTCCGCGTCGTGCCGCCCGGCACCGGCATCTGCCACCAGGTGAACCTGGAATATCTCGGCCAGTGCGTGTGGACCTCGGTCAACGGCGGAACCACCTTCGCCTACCCCGACACGCTGTACGGCACCGACAGCCACACCACGATGGTGAACGGCCTCGGCATCCTCGGCTGGGGTGTCGGCGGCATCGAGGCCGAGGCGGCCATGCTGGGCCAGCCGATCGCCATGCTGATCCCCGACGTGATCGGCTTCCGCCTGACCGGCAAGCTGCCCGAAGGTGCGACCGCGACGGATCTCGTGCTGACCGTCACGCAGATGCTGCGCAAGAAGGGCGTGGTCGGCAAATTTGTGGAGTTCTTCGGCCCCGGCCTGGACGAACTCGGCCTGCCGGACCGCGCCACGATCGGCAACATGGCACCGGAATACGGCGCGACCTGCGGCTTCTTCCCGGTGGACAAGGTGGCGCTCGACTATCTGCGGCTGTCCGGCCGCGACACCCACCGCATCGCCCTGGTGGAGGCCTACCTGAAGGCACAGGGCATGTTCCGTCAGCCCGGCCAGCCGGACCCGGTGTTCACCGACACGCTGGAACTGGACCTGTCCTCGGTGCAGCCCTCGATGGCGGGGCCGAAACGGCCGCAGGACCGGGTGCTGCTGAAGGACATCTCGTCCAGCTTCAAGTCGGACCTGACCAAGGGCCTGGGCGTGCCGGCGAACGAGGCCACGACGTCGGTCAAAGTCGAGGGCAAGAACTACGAACTGACCCATGGCGACGTGGTGATCGCCGCGATCACGTCCTGCACCAACACCTCCAACCCGTCGGTCCTGGTCGCCGCCGGCCTGGTGGCCCGCAAGGCCAACGCAAAGGGGTTGAAGCCGAAGCCGTGGGTGAAGACCTCACTGGCGCCGGGTTCGCAGGTCGTCACGGAATACCTCAACAAGTCCGGCCTGACCGCCGATCTGGACGCGCTCGGCTTCGAGACCGTCGGCTATGGCTGCACCACCTGCATCGGTAACTCCGGACCGCTGGATGACGCGATCGTCGACGCGATCGAGGACAACAAGCTGGTTGGCGCGGCGGTGATCTCCGGCAACCGCAACTTCGAGGGCCGGGTGCATGCCAACGTGCGGGCCAACTACCTGGCCTCGCCGCCGCTCGTGGTGGCGTACGCGCTGTTGGGCAAGGTGACCGTCGACATCACCACCGAACCGCTGGGGATCGGAACCGACGGACAGCCGGTGTACCTCAAGGACGTGTGGCCGACGAACAAGGAGATCGCGGATGTCATCGCGGTCAGCCTGTCGCGCGACCAGTTCCTGAAGCGCTACGGCGAGGTGTTCAAGGGTCCGACGCAGTGGCAGGCGATCCAGGTGGAGGGCGACAGCGCCACCTACCGCTGGAACGACGGCTCCACCTACGTGAAGAACCCCCCGTATTTCGAGGGCATCACCATGGAGCCGAAGCCGGTGGGCGACATCACCGGCGCCCGGATCCTGGCAGAACTCGGCGACAGCATCACCACCGACCACATCAGCCCGGCCGGCTCGATCCGGAAGACCTCGCCGGCGGGCGAATAACTGCTGGAGCGGCAGGTTACCCAGGCCAACTTCAACAGCTACGGCGCCCGGCGCGGCAATCATGAGATCATGATGCGCGGCACCTTCGCGAACATCCGCATTCGTAACGAGATGCTGAAGAACGTCGAAGGCGGCATGACAAAGCACCTGCCCGACGGCAAGGAGATGCCGATCTACGACGCGGCGATGCTATACAAGAAAGAGGGCGTGCCGCTGGTGGTGTTCGGCGGCAAGGAGTACGGCACCGGGTCGTCGCGCGACTGGGCGGCGAAGGGCACCTTCCTGCTGGGTGTGAAGGCGGTGATCGTCGAGAGCTTCGAGCGTATCCATCGCTCCAACCTCGTCGGCATGGGCGTGCTGCCGCTGGTGTTCAAGGACGGCATGGACCGCAAGTCGCTGGGCATCACCGGTGAGGAGATCATCGACATCACCGGCCTCGACACCATCACGCCGCGGATGGACCTCTCGCTGGTGATCCACCGGCCCAACGGTAAGGTGGACACCGTGCCGGTGACGTGCCGGATCGATACCGTGGACGAGGTGGCGTACTACCAGCACGGCGGCATCCTGCAGTACGTGCTGCGCGGGATGGCCAAGGCCGCCTGATCGGTCGATCCGGTCGGAGTTTGCGGACGGGGGACAGGCGGGCAACCGCTTGTCCCCTTTTTCGTAGCCGTGGCGGGAAGCAGCATCCGATGTTTGCCGGTTGGTCGTCGATGATCGTCGGCTGATGATGCTTTCCTGTCCGGATGAGGCCGGTCCGCTGTGGCCATGGTCTGTCGATCCGTCGGGGCGCGGCGCCGGGCGCCACGGGGCCGGTCGGGCCGGGAGCCCGGAACCCGCGAACGGGTCATCGGCCGGACGCCGTTCATCGCGGTCTATCGGGTCACGCGCTCGCGCATCGAAATCCTCCGCATCCTGCACGGCGCCCCGCAATGGCCCGCCGGCGCCGGACGTGGTCAACTGCATGAGTAGCGAAACCGCCGCCGCGGAGACCTGGTATGCCCGACTTCGACCGCGACGCCCTCAATGCGACCTTCGCACCGCGGCGTGTGCCCGCGAACGGCATCGAACTGCATACGCTGCAGGGCGGCACCGGGCCGTTGCTGGTTCTGGTGTCCGGCTGGCCACAATCGCTGCACACGTGGCGCAAGGTCATGCCGGCCCTGGCCCGGCATTTCCGTGTCGTCGCGTTCGATCCGCCAAGCCTGGGCGACTCCCCGGCGCCCGCCGGCGGTGGCTACGACCTGATCAACATCGCGAGCCACATCGACCCGCTGCTTGACGCGTTCGGCGCGCCGGACTGCCTGCTGGTCGGCCATGATGTCGGTGCGTGGATCAGCTATACGTATGCGTCGCAGCGTCCGGCCCGCATCCGTCGGCTGGCTCTGATCGATGCCGCCATCCCCGGGCTGGCGCCGCCCGAAACCTACCGGCTGTCGCCGGAGACCATGCATAGGACCTGGCACTTCGCATTCAACTATCTTCCCGAACTGCCGGAGATGCTGATCGGTGGCCGCGAACGCCAGTTCCTGTCGTGGTTCTTCCGTACGAAGTCTGTCGACTGGACCCGGGCCTTCGACGCCGCCGCGGTCGGGGAATACACCCGCATTTACGCGGCTCCGAATGCCTGGACCGGCGGCCTGGGCTACTACCGGGCAATCTTCGACAGCATCGCGCAGAACCGCGGCGCCGCGGCGAGCCCGCTGCCCATGCCGGTTCTCGCCGTGGGGGCAGAGTCCGGCCTTGGCGCAGGCATGGAGCACAGCTTGAGGGGTGCGGTAGCCGAGCTGCGAGGCGCGGTCATCGCCGATTGCGGGCATTATGTGCCGGAGGAGCAGCCACGTGCCCTGCTGGAGGTGCTGCTGCCGTTCCTCGAGGGGCATTGAGGCGCGGCGGTCGGGAGGCGCTGATTTGCAGCATCCGGAACGCGCGCCTCCCGCGTAGCGCACCCGCATGCCGACAGGCGCCGCTCGGCACCCGCCTGTAATACCGGCCAGCTGCGAGAAGGGCGTCTCCCGCAGGCGACTGGCTGGTCATCCATCGATTGCGCACGCGGCCGCCCCACCAGCGGCGCGCATGACCAGCACTGATGCCGGCTGGCATGGTGGCCCCTATGCCGACTGGCATGGTTGTTCCTATGCCGACTGGCATGGTGGTCCCGATGCCGACTGGCATGGTGGTCCCTATGCCGACTGGCATGGTTGTCCCGATGCCGACTGGCATGGTTGTTCCTATGCCGGACTATGGCATGCCGGGCGCGGACGTGCCGTGATCCTTGGAACCAGGGTCAGATTCTGGCGAGGCGGGTAGCGGGCTGGTATCCTCCTGAGCCGCAGTGCGGCCATCGCGATGACTGATCGAACAGCCGGTCACGGTGCGCCCGGGGGCGGCTGGGCGTGCCCAGCGACCGCCGAACGTAGCCGCTGTCACGCGTGCTCAATTGCGGGTGGCCCCGTTCGGTTCCGCCGCCGAATTCCCTTCCTGCTGCACGACGATGTGCAGCGCCGCGATGACCCGCTCCTCCGATCTCGCCGAATGCTCGAAACAAAGCCGAGCCGCGCGATCGCCGTCACGGGCCTGGAGCGCGTCGATGATACCCTCATGTTCGGCGCAACTTTTGGGAACATGTTCGAAGTCATGCGTGCTCACGCTGATCAGTGCCAGCCGCTCCAGTTGCTCGCCCAGATCATACGCGACGCTGCGCATGCGCAGGTTGTTGGACAGCTCCGCTATGGCACGATGAAATAGCCTGTTGTACTCGATGAAACGCATCGCGGATTCGGCTTCCGGCGTGAAGCCCCGGAATCGATCGAGGGCCTGCAAGGCGATGTTATCGGCGTGCACGGCTCCCTTCGCGGCGCATGCCGGCTCAATCACCTGATGCAGGCCAAAGATGTCCCTGGCGTCAGGAATCGAGATTGGTTTGACCCTGTAACCTTGGCGCGGCATGACCATCACCAGGTTCTCCTGTTCCAGACGAAGCAAAGAATCTCGAACCGGAGATCGGCTGACACGGTAGCGTTCCGCCAGCACCTGTTCACGCAACTCCTGTCCGGGCTGAAATTCACAGGTCAGGACGGCGCTCCGAATAGCTTGGTAAATGCTATCGCGAAGAAGCATTGTTTGTCCTCCCGCAGCCAGAGATGATAATAACATAATGTTGCCGTCGCTGATGTGCGACTGTCTCATAGGATACACACGGAGACATGAAAGATCCTATCAAATAAATTGTCGAGCACCTTGGACATTGTGACCAGTCAGGCTGGCAGTTGCCGCCGGGCCGCTCGCCGATGCCATTGATAATGGCGGAGATCAAGCGTGAAATTGCTATTTATCAAAAATGCGATAATTCTTTGTCAGTCTTTCCACCGGGTTACCTCTGACGGCTGACCGGTACGGCCAGGAAACGGTACGGTCGGCCAGCGCCGATCTTTCTTCGGCTGGATCGACGCAGTGCTGAATTCCGCGGATTTTGCGGCAGCGGCGGCCGGCCTCCCGTCCTGATAGCCCTCCTGTAACCGGCGCCCTTGCGCCCTTCCGCGCTGGTTACGGCCGCGGTGTACCGCAATGCGGTGCACCGCGTGGCGGCTCGGATTCCGCAGCGGCCATTTCGTAACTTTGTCATTACTAATTCTGCATCAGCGCATTGCTTGGTAACGTCTTGTCGATGACCTTCCGTGCTTGTTCCGCGCCGGTCACCGGCAAACCCTCTGGATCCAGTAATCCGATCTGAACCAGGACAGAAGCCTGATCCCAGTAGATGTGCTCATGCACCAGCTTGTCGCCTTCGAACTGGACAATCGCGATCATCGGGATCGCCACCGCCCGCCCGGTCGGCGCGACTCCGGGCAGCATCCAGTCGATTGCCGTGGTGTGGGTGAAACGCAGCACGAATTCATCGACGACACGATCCCGCCCGATCGTCCGGCTGACCGGAACCATGGCAAAATCCGGCGGGTTCGCGCCGATAAAATGGTTCGCGTAGAACCGTTTGAGGGCATCGTGACCGACCCCGCCGGTCATTGTCGGGATGTGGTTGACGTATGGTTCCGCGACCATGGTCGCCATCGTGGCGTCGACATCCCGCGTCTCGAACTCGTAGCGGCAATGGGCTTCCCACAAGGTCGCCAGGTCATGCTCCGCCATCCGTATGCCCCCAGGTGAACATCATGGTCGCGACGTTACCTACGCTGGCGCGGACGTGCCAGCCCCCTGCCGAATTGTTTCCAGTATAACCGCACCGGTGACAAGTTCCGGTGCGGCGGCCTGGCTGGCGGCGCCTGATAATGAATCTCAACTGTTCCGACGCCCTCCGGTGCCCGGCGACTGCGGAAGCAAGCCGGTTCGCTCTCTGATATCTCACGGCGCGTGT
This sequence comes from Rhodopila sp., assembly GCA_036398735.1. Lineage (GTDB taxonomy): Bacteria > Pseudomonadota > Alphaproteobacteria > Acetobacterales > Acetobacteraceae > Rhodopila. The sequence continues at coordinate 1,748 of DASWON010000203.1, read as the reverse complement.
ATATAAATCTCATTATACGCGAGTCACGAGATTCCCTGCAGTCAGAAAATCCGGTAATCGGTACTCCGTTATACCGGCCAGGTTCTGCAGCTCATGCCTCATGGGCGAGCGGCAGCCCGGGAACGTCCCATTCCATGGCGACGAGCTGGCCGGATCCCGACAGTGTTATATAGGCCGTACGGTGGCCGGGGCCGCCGAAACAGATATTGGTGCAGTACATGTCGGGCATCGGGATCTGCCGCAGCAGCCCGCCGCCCGAGGCGACCACGCTGACCGATCCGTTCACCAGGGTCGCGACGCACACATTCCCCGCGCTGTCCACTGCCAGGCTGTCGAAGCGCTGGAACCCGCCCAGTCCGGCCAGCAGCCGGCCACCATGCGGCGACGGGTACGGGGCCTTGCTCAGCACGCCCGGTGCCAGGACGTCCCACGCCCAGAGCCGCGCGGTTTCGGTCTCGGCGACGTAGAGCGTCTTGCCGTCAGGGGACAGGCCGATCCCGTTCGGCGTCAGCACCGGATGCACGACTTCGGTGATCTTCGACCCGTCGGCCAGCGCGTAGTAGACCCCGCCCCAGTCCCGGTCGCGCGCCCGCGCCTTGCCGAGGTCGGTGAAATAGAACCCGCCCAATCCATCGAACACGATATCATTAGGACCAAGCAACTTATTCGACCCGCAGCGATCATAGAGAACGGATACCGACCCCGAGACCGGATCGACCCGCTCGATCCGCCCGGTGGTGTAATCGGTGGCGGGCCCGGCCGGGCGCAGCAGATTCATCTCTGAGCGCCACAGGAAGCCGCCGTTGTTGCAGACGTAGAAGGCGCCATCCGGACCCACCGCCAGCCCGTTCGGACCACCGCCGGTATGCGCGATGACCTCGGTCCGGCCGTCGGGATAGACGCGGGTCACGGTCTGCCGCTCGATTTCGACCAGAGCGACTGAACCGTCCCTCATGGCGACCGGACCCTCCGGAAAGCGCAGACCGGTGGCGATGACGCGTAGTTCGCTCATGGTGTTCCTCCTCGTAATTCGTCGAGTTTACAGCGGTTTCGGAGCGCTCGAAAAGAGCGTGACGGCCGCAGATCGGTCTTGGCGGCGGCGGCGGACGATGGCGTCGAGCCCCCCGACGAGGCCGGCCTGTCAATCTTTTCTTCACCTTTGCCGGTCATACTGGCGCGGAATGCGCACCATCCTCGGCCGTCCGGACACGCCGGTCATTGCCACCGCCGCTGCGCTTCTGGCCGTCGGCCTCGGCTTCGGTCTGGTCGTGCCGTCGGTGTTCGCCGTGGCGCTGGCAGCGTCGGTTGTCGCGGGCGGAGTCTTCTTCGCGCTTCGTTTCCCCGCCCCGTTCTGCGCCGCATGGCTGCTGGTGGCCGGCATGAGCCTGGAAATGGCATTCGCGGATCTGGTCGGCCCGGACGCTTATCAGCCCACCATCGCCATTATAAAAGGCGCCGAGATCGGGCTGGCACTTCTGTGCGTCCTGCGCTTCGGCCCCAGGCTCGATCCACTGTGTCCGGCCTGGGCTTTTCCGGTGATGCTGGTGACGGGGCTGGTGCACGGTCTGTACCCCGGCCTCAGCACCGCGGACAGTCTGCGTTCGGCCGTGGGTTCCGTGACACCGTTCGCATTCTGCTTTGTCCGGGTGCCGCGATCCTGGGCCGACACCATCGTCCGCACCACCAAATGGTGCCCGACCGTGGCAGTGCTCGCCTGCCTGCCGCTGGCCGTGGCGGGGATCAGGCCG